>JALVPN010000031.1:34623-38565 GCA_027031765.1 Promethearchaeota archaeon
GTTGTCGACCACCGTTATGTCTGCATACACGGCAGTGCGGCTCATCGGGTTCAGGTCGACTGTGATAACGCGCTTGCCGAGCTCCCGCAGTGCTTCCGTGCGGTCACCGTCCTCAAGTGGCACCAGGACGACATCCGCCACGGCAATGCCCTCTGAGTCGACGCGACGCCGGTTACTGCTCAGCTCTGGGATGGTCTCTGAGGGCCTGTCACGGGTACCCAGCACCTCGGTCGCCCCGGCCTCACGTAGGGCACTGAGGATTGCGTCCTCCCGTTCAGGCCGATAGTAGAAGAGGTTGATCTCCAGCGGTGCACCCGTGAGGTCTGAGAGCTGGACGAGCTCTCGTGCCACAAGGGCGCACGCATTGCCATTGACACTGACCACCGGCCTCTCGGCAGACAGGAGCGCAGCAGCAGCCGCCCGGGCAGCCGCATCTGCAAGTGGTGTTGTCCGTTCTCCTATCAGGTAGTCGAAGGCCTCACCGCGACCATGTGCGAGCAGACCGGCAGTCGCCACGATGTGCCTCTCAAAGCCCTCGATGACGCGCTCACGGATCTCAAGGGATACCCGTCGTGGATGGTCTGGGGGGACCGCCGATGTCATGCCGCCACCAACCTCCCGCCCTGAAGGGCCACGCTTGTGCTCACGATGGACGATGCGGGCCAGTACCTGCTCAATATACGCACCACGTCTCCCGAGTTTGCAGTGTCACAGAAACAGAACAGGGAGTCGCCGAGCATCACCATACTTGCCATGTGGTGGCCGGCCGCATCGAGCGCATCGAGTGCGGATGCAATCCGTCTGGTCATGAGGCCCGTCTCTCTGGCGAAGGCGCGAGAACAGGCAATGAACTCCTCGAACGAGGGCGAGTCCAACAACCGTGCGACAGTGCGGTCGCCAGTGGAGTTGACCAGTCCCCGCTTGGACGGGTCGCTCAGCACCTCCCGGGTCTCCACGCCCCTCGCACCTGCCAGCACCACGCACAGGTTCTCCGGAGGTGCAATCTGCTGCAACTCGCCGACCCCCGGGGCACCAGGGCGCGTGCGGACCTCAAAGCCGCCACAGGTCTGTGCAATCACATCTCCCAGCCCCGTCCGGTTGGCCACTTCTGAACAGTGTGCGTACTGGGCGAGCCGCTCGGGCCCCATGTCTGGGTCCAGGAGGGGACCGAGTGCGAGTGCAGTACCAAGGGCCCCTGCTCCAGAGGCCCCAAAGCCCACACCAATGGGCAAATCCGACCTGTGCGTGACCCTCACCCTTGCGTCCACCGAGCAGTCTTCGAGCAGTCGCATTACTACTGTCCTCGTCACAGGTGCGTCAATCTCATGCCCATTGTACTCGACGGTCACCACTGACCGCCGTGTAGGAGCTATCGACACTGTTGTCGTCGTGGCGATGCCCACACAGAACCCTGCACCCAGAGACCCACGGTACAGAGGGTCAGGTGCGTCGTCGTGTATCCTGAACAGTCCCGTGACATGCCCTGGGACCCATGCACGGGCCACTGTGGGGACTGTTGCAGGACTGGGAGACATCAACGTGTTCGCCAAGCTATGAGATGAAACACCATGTATAAACTAATACCATACGACATGCAGTTGATTGGTATGTGTATATACAATATTGTGGGGCGTCGACACTTACGCAAGTCCGTCGGGGTGTGCCAGTGGCCACTACTCTTCTATGGGTACAAGGCTCACATAGCCCTTGACACGAGGGTCTCTCGATGACTGGGCTGGGAACGCCCAACGGGCATCGATGTCACGACCGCTGAGGTCGTAGACTGTGAAGCTGCCAGATGACCAAGTGAGCGGACTGAAGCCCAAGAGGAGGGTCTGAGTACGCCAGCTCATAACAACGATGTGTCGGTTGAGGTCAATGGTCGGCATGACGAGGAACACGTTGCTGAGCTCCATCAGCAGGGAGGTGCTAATCCTGTAGAAGAAGCTATATGACTTGCGGTGCTCCTCGGCACCGAGTTTGCGCAGGTCATCAAGGTACCGTTGGATGGTCTCATCATGGACGCTGGGGCCCATGATGTCAGACAGGGACTCCACATCGACAACGACCGCGGTCTCGAAGTAGTACGCGAGCGGGAACTCTGTGATGTGAAAAATCAAGAACTTGTCCCGGGACACCACGTGGTAGAGGTGCTGGAAGATTGCCTGTTTCGAGTACAACATGGCCGGGTCCATCTCGGCCGGCCTGAAGTTGTGCGCCTCCTCAGACACCACCAG
This sequence comes from Promethearchaeota archaeon, assembly GCA_027031765.1. Classification (GTDB taxonomy): domain Archaea; phylum Asgardarchaeota; class Thorarchaeia; order Thorarchaeales; family Thorarchaeaceae; genus JALVPN01. Next base: position 36,861 of record JALVPN010000031.1, read on the forward strand.
CCGGAAGAGGTCATCCAGCATGTCGCCGTCATAACCAATCCGGATGAGGTGATACGGCAGTTCCTTTGACCCCTCCTCCATCCTGCCCGTCCGTACCAAGTACTCGTTGAAGTCACGCTGGAAGGTCGCGACCTCGTTGTCGTTGTCCAGTACAAATAGGGACTGGCTGGGCGTACCGAAGGCCGACACTGCACGGTCGAATGCTTGGAAACGCGCCCTCCTTGCGGGGTGCAGCCCGCCGAGAACGGCTTCTAAGTCATAAGAAGAGTCGGCCAAGGATCACGCACCTTCATCATGGTACATCAGGAGGCTTTCCAGCCCGGACTACGAGTCATACTGCTGGGGACGCACTCGCGCATACACGCGAGGCATGCGAACCGATAGCCTGCCAAGGCTGGATGCGTTCATTTTTCCCACCCATATATTCTTTTGCCCATGGCGGATTCGTCCCCGGCCCCAATACGTGGCCGCCTACACTACACGATGGGGCCAGTGGAGTGGGCCGCGGTAGTTGAGACCCGTGGGGGGCGGTCTGCGAGGGTGCGTGGCGGTCGCTTGTATGGGATGTCCCGTGCCCCCTGGGCCAGAGGGGTCCACAGGGAGGCCTGCGGGCCACGTGTCAGGCCTGCCATTGACAGACGATATTTATGCGGACATTGTCATGTGTGCGACGAGGGGTCACTGTTGGAACACACGTCGAAGCTCATCATTGGTGGTCTGAGCACCTCGTTCAAGGGACGACGCATCGTACTATGTGTGACTGGCAGCGTTGCTGCAGTTGAGAGCCCAGCGATTGCACGCCTCCTCATGCGCCATGGCGCCGAGGTCTTTGTTGTGATGAGCGGGAGCGCGATGAAGATAGTGCACCCATACCTGTTGGAGTGGGCGACCGGGAACCCTGTGGTAACAGAGCTCACAGGACGGACCGAGCACATCACCCTTGCCGGGAAGCATGGACAGCGCGCTGACCTTGTGCTTATTGCACCATCAACAGCAAACACCATTGGAAAGGTCGCAAACGGGATAGATGACACACCAGTGACGACCACTGTTTCATCGGCAATCGGGGCAGGGATACCGGTCGTGGTCGTCCCTGCAATGCACGAGTCCATGTACGACCACCCGGCAGTGACATCGAACATTGAGAAACTGCGTTCCATGGGTGTGCGGGTCATGGAGCCGCGCATCGAGGAGGCAAAGGCAAAGATACCATCACCAGAGGATGTGGTCGAGTACATCATGGCGGTGCTGTCCCCCGATGACCTATCAGGGCGGAGGCTTGTTGTGACGGCGGGGCCGACCCGTGGATGGATTGACAACGTGCGGTTCATAACCAACCCGTCCAGTGGAAAGATGGGCATCGCCGTGGCCCGGGAGGCTGCAATGAGAGGTGCTGATGTGACACTGGTCATCGGGCCCACCTGCGAGCCTGTACCGGGCCTCGTCAGGGATGTGCGGCATGTCGAGACGCCGGACGAGATGTTGTCCGTAGTGATGGCCGCGCTTGAAACCCCAACTGATGCCTTTGTGTCAGCGGCAGCGGTCCTGGACTACGTGCCGGCCACTGTTGAGGACAGGAAAATCCCCTCGGGCGGCGAGATTGTGCTGCGGCTCGTGCAGACAAAGAAGATTGTAGAAGAGGTCAGGGCTGCACACAGGGACGTGCGGGTCGTGGGCTTCAAGGTGGAGTACGGCGGGGACGGGG
>JALVPN010000031.1:38575-49042 GCA_027031765.1 Promethearchaeota archaeon
GAGTCCGGTGTGACCGATGCGGAACTTGAGGAGCGGGCGCGGGCCAAGGTCGAGGCGGGTACCTGTGACCTGGTGGTGGCGAACGACGCGGCACGAAAGGGTGTTGCCTTCGGCACCGACACCAACCAGGTGCTCATTGTGGGCCGTGAGGGGGTCATCAACAGGCTGCCGCTGATGTCGAAGAGGGATGTGGCACGCACGATTGTGGACGCAGTTGTGGAACGACTGCGTGACAGGGAGTAAAGTAAAGGGAGTAAAGAGTGACGTGGGCCTACTGATCGGGCCTGCTCCCGGGGCGTGCACATGGTGGTCGCACTAGAGCACTTCGAGAAGGGTCTCTGCCATCCTCTTCATGTCGACGAAAATGAGACCAAGCTGGGCGTCAGCCTTCGCGAGCACGAGCAGGAGCGCACTGTCCCCAACAGAGGTGAGGAGCGTGTAGCCCCTGTCCCCCTTCACATATATCTCCTGCAAGTGGCCACGTTCAAGCTCGCGCGTCGCCTTCTCACCGAGCGACAGCATCGCAGCACTGATTGCAGCGACCCGCTCCTGTTCGCTCTCAGGCAGAGCGGAGGAGATCATCAGGCCGTCGATGGACACCAGTGCAGCCCCCTCAACACCGGGGACGGTCTCAAAGTCCCGGATTGCCTTGTTTATGGCATCAACGCGGCTGGACATTGCGGGTTCCCTCTGCTCCTCAGAGCACACTCTAGTCAGTGGTGTGCTCTATAAAACCTTGTCTATGACTGTTGGATGGCCCGGCACATGGCAAACAGTTGCATTTCATGGACGGGGGACATCAGACCGGCAGTGTTCACGCAGGTATCCCAGCACACGGTGTGCACGAGCGTGACAGCGGCGAATCCGGCACAACGGACTTGTGTCGAGCGGCGAGGGCTCGCGTCGGTGTCACACCATGGACCGTACACGGCCCCACAGGACGGTGCATATGCTGGCAGCGCTATGGAACTGGGGTCTCGGTGCCACCTTCACGGTGCGCCCAAGACTGAGCATGGACTGGTCCTACCTCGCCGGAAGCTCGACATCACACCCAACGTTATGGTCCGACTGTTTCACGGGGTTGGGGTTAGTTTTCGGAGCGGGGTTCTTTCTGGTCAGCCTCAACATGCACACGAGCCACGGCCTGGTCCGGATTGCCATAATGGAGAAGACGTGGGCCTTCATTGTCAGTCGGTCCAACTTCCTCATGGGACGGGCCTCGATAGCGGTACCTGCTGTTGTGACCGGCGACCTGATATTCGGCCTGCTGTTGTGACCGGCGACCTGATATTCGGCCTGCTGTTCCTTGAGGACTTGCCGGCAGTGAGGGGGCTCCCCAACGACACAGAGGGCTAGCGTGGGGCCCCAGATGCAGTGCAGCCACGGACTGTCGCAGACCGTACCACCGCGTGTCAAAGTGACGGGTCCTTTCCCGGGCCAGTCCGGACTAGAGCAGCGCTGTCCAGAGGACAGCGTGCGACGTTTCGGCGGAGGGGTCAGAGCCCCAGTGCCTCACGCGGGTCGAACCGCGCATCATCCTCACGCCTACGCTTCTTCTCGGCACGTCCCTCCCGTCGCGACCGGTCACCACGACCTGGGCCGTCTGTCCTGCGCCGGTGAATGTGCACTGCGACCGCCACCACAGTCAAGACGGCCGCGCCGACAACGATCATGATGCCCCAGGTGATTGGGCGGATGAACACCAGGTCGGGGAGCGTCACGGTGAGGGTGTCGTAGCCGTCCTTGGAGGCATGGACAGTGAGGTCATAGGTACCCGCCCTGCCGCTTGTCCACGACTGGTCTAGCGTCACCGTATAGACCCCTGAACCAGAGTCCACCACTCCGACCTCGACCTCTCCCAAGTGCACGGACATGTTGACACCGGGCACCCCCACCCCGGCCCTGTCCGTGACCTCAAGTGTAATGGTGACCCGGTCGCCCTCCCAAATGACATACTCGTTGAGGGCCACACTCTGGAGCACCAGCGCCGGGCTCTGTGACCATGTGGCGGCATTTTGCACCAGCGCTCTACCAGGGGCACCTTCGGGGTGGACTGTCGAAACGGCGAGCTTCCCACTGCCCACAAGGGAGGCTGCCAGAACCGACCCGTCAGAGGCGGAGGCAAGGAGCGTGAAGTTTGGGCCCAGCACATCGAGGACCCCGTGATACGTCAGCTCAGCAGGGACATCGTTTGGGCGCGTCAGAAGGGGATGACCGGTCTCACGGAGGGTGACACCGGTGCCGGTGCCAGTGTCGGTCACAGACACATCCCATGGGAGCCATGCCATGTCAGCCGCCGAGAGGCCGAACAGGACAATGGTGCCACCACTGTGAAGGTATTGGTCCAGTGTGGTCGGGTCCAGGGCCTCGCTGCCACGGAGAACGGCCATGCCGTCAGGGGCTACAAGGACGGTGCTCCGGATGGTGAGCAGGCCCTTGGCTGCAGTCAGGTTCGTGGCGTCATAGCGGTCATATGCCACCCCCGCACCCGCAAGGGCCGAGGGGACGAAGGACTGCGAGGTGACCACGGCCACAGGTGGGATTCCTCTGCAGGGGGTGTGTCCGCCAGCGTCCACGGCCACTGGTGCGACTACAGGTAGCCGCGGGGTTGAACCGGGGGGGTACAGGTGGACTGTCGGGTCTCCGAACAGGACCTGCTGGTTGCCGTAGTCCCGTGGTACACCGGAGTCGGGGTCGGTGTAGTCTGGTGAGACTGTTGCCAGGCCGTAGTTCAAGGCCTCACCCACGGGTGCGCCCTGTGCGAGGCGCTGGGTGATGAGGATGCTGAGTAGGCCTGCTGGCTGGAAGTACACCGTCCTTGGGGACGCGATTACGGCGACCGCACCGTGTTTCATGAGTGCCTCTGGCAGTATGGAGCCACCCAGCAGGCATGCAGTAATGATGACTATTGGGGAGCCGATACGGCCCACTGCGGAGTCCAACTCGTCCGTGGAGGTGAAGACATGGTGGGCATACTCGGCCTCATACTGGACCGGGTTCACAAGGTCGTCGCCATCGTTGGCCTTCCTGTCCGACACCGAGACCTCAAAGCCGTATGGGCTGTCAGTATCACGCATTGAGAACATCCCGAGGCCACCAGGGCGTTCAGGCGGGTCTGTGGGCAGCCGGGTTAGGGTGCCATGGGTGCTGAACGACCAGAGGGCCACCTGTGAGTTGAGGGCCTCGAACACTGCGTCGCGCCCCACATGGTAGTCGACGGAAAAGCCGGCCGCCTGGAGCGCCCCAGCACTGTCCTCAATCTGTCGGATAGTATGTGGGGTCCCAGCCTTGTCATAGTAGACGGCGCCGTCAGTGTATGCATACATGCTCAGGAGTGCCGTGTCAGAAGAGTCGGCCGAACGGAAAAGGAACCTGTGGAGAGAAGTGCGGGCGGTCATCACAGAGGCGAGTGGCGGGCCCCGGGCTGGAATCCGGCCCGGTGCAAAGTGTGACTGTAGCGCACGGTCAAAGCTCGGCTTCAGGACGCTGGTGGGAGCGAAGATGGTCACGCTCTGGGTCACATTCGACAGCGCGCCCCGTGACGACAGGAACGACTCAAGAGTGCTGGCACAGCCTTCCATAGTGTACCTGTTCGGGATCCGCTCATCGTACCACCCGTTCTCTGTGCGTGTGGTGTACCGACTCGTAACGTAGAAGGCGTCTATCTCGGGGCCAATCAGGTATGGGGCCCATGTGGCCTCCGCAGCCGTTGTTGGTACACCATCACCTCCGCGGAGTGAGAACACTGGGGCTGCCTGGCGCGCTGCTGCAAAGGCAGCTGGCCCAAAGAGCTCCTCACCGCTGCCGTAGGGGACTGTCAGTACTATGTCTGCGCCTGTAGTACCAAGGGCCGTGGAACCAAACGACCATATCGCGGAGCTGAGCGATGCATAGTCGCCGAATACCGTCACTACGTACTCGTTGAGCGCGGTGGTAAGAGAGCCATCCCGCAGTCCGGCCGGGTCAACGAGGAGTACGTGCTGTACACCCAGCCGCTCGAGTGCGAGCCGTGTGGCTGCGGGGATGCCACTGGGGTCAACAAAGAGGAGCGGCGCGTCCAGGAGTGATGCGAGGACGGCCCCATTGGCTGCCGACTCGAGGTACCCCTCAATACCGGTGGGCAGACGGTCCACCGTCCACGATATCTCTACGTTGTTCGTTTCTGTGGCGACCGGGTCCATCCACGCCACCACGAGCTGCCAGCTGCCGGCCCGGGGGTATGGCACGCTGAGGTGGCCGACACCGGGACTTGAGAGGATGCTGGTAGAGGGGTCCCATGCCACGAGGTTGCCGTCCGGGTCGAGGAGCGCAAAGTTGAGGTCGGTGTTCATGTTGTCCCACGAGACCGTCACGTTGAGCGAGCGCGCACTGGTGGGCACAGTGATTGTGCGGGTGAAACCGGGGTGAAAACGGAACTCACAGTCAAGACTGATGGTGCGCGTGATGGCTGTGCGGGGTGTCAGTGTGACTGTCCACTCACCGTCAGCAGTCTTTGGGACCCAGAAGTGGAGGGGGACGGGACTGGGGACAAACGGCCTCCGCCGCTCGAAATAGACCTGGGAGTAGTAGGAGTAGTCTACGAGGTGCCCGAGGGGGTCTTTGAGGGTATGCGTGAAGACCTCCGGCCCCGTCCAGTTGATACTGCAGTCGAGCCAGCCAGCTGAAGATGGGGGCACAAAGTCGATGGGCACCGGGCTGTCATCTGTGATCTGGGCATCGGGCGTGAGGGTCACCACATCAGCGTCCTGGAACGTGTACTGGGAAGAGCCGTTGACCACCGGTGGGACATCAAAGCTGTCGGCGCCCAGGGCAAGCACAGCAACATCAGTGTCGTGCCAGTCATACAGTGCAAGCAGGGATGCCACTTCGGCCGCGGAGCTACCGGCAATCTGGGGCCAGAGCATTGTGTGGAGGCGTTGCTGGAGGGCCCGGGACAGGGACGCAGGGGGACGCCCTACCACCACCGCACTCGTAATGCCGCCGTCCTCCTGAGCATAGTCGGCCCAGTCGTCAAGGAGCCACGACTCGGGCGTGGAGCCTGTGCAGAAGACCAGTGGCGAGAGGTACTGGACGCCACCATGTGCGAACACGGCCGTTGGGATTGCCGCCATGTACGCGAAGTCGTCGACGTACGAGGAGGGGTCTGGCACCACCAGCGTGACACGTCCGAGAGGGACGGGGTCTCCGGGTGCGCCTGTCGGGACAGGACCTGTATACCCCGACATGTCAGTCCCATGGGACACCAGCCCGGTCTCACTGGCCGGTACGACTGCCGTTACAGATAACAACAGGGAAAACACTACGACCAGAAAGGAGCGTGAAGACCATGACACCTGTAGACCACATCCCGACTAATGGATAGAGGGAAGTGGCATGGGGCACAAATAGAGTTTTCCGCGACCTCATATCCCACATTACATATCAGGGCTCTATGAACTCGAAGTCGCCGAGCTCCCCGTCATCAGTGTCACCACTCTCGTCGGCCACCTCTTCTGGCAGGGCATCAATGATGTCATCGATCACCTTGCGCAGGCGTCGACGCGTCGCCTTTGGGATGTCCCACATCTTCTGCTCTGCACGCTCTACGACCTCGCGTGCGATACCGTAGATCCCGGCCTCGAGATAGTGCTGTGCAGCCTCGACAAAGTACTCGGCGGACTGCTTCTGCCGGTCAACAATCTCAGCGACGTCGCCAAGGAGCGAGAGGGCGTCTGCAATACCAGCCTTGTCATCGAGCTCGCGGTATATCTTCAGTGCCTTCTTGAAACTGGCCGCGGCGGACTCCCAGTCCTCCCTGTCCGCATATGCGCTCCCGACCTCCATGTGTGTGCCTGCAACCCCCTGCTTGTTGCCTAAGGCGGTATATGCACGGCGTGCCTTCTTGAAATACTCCAGCGCCTCCTCGAACTCGTCCATACCGAGTTTGGCCAGTGCGAGGCCGTAGAGGGCGTCTGCCTCCCCCGCCTTGTTCGAGAGGGCCCTGAACATCTTCAAGGCCTCCGTGCAGTAGGTCGCAGCCTCCTCCCATCGCTGCAGGTTCAACATCGCAAGGGCCACATTGTAGGTGCTGTCACTAATCCCGGACTTGTCGTCAATCTCACGGTAGAGGGCGAGGGCCCGCTCAAAGTTCGCAAGGGCCTGCTTGTACTCGGCAACCGACATGTAGATGTTGCCGGCCGTGTTGAACAGGCGGGCTGCCCCAGCCTTGTTGTCGGCCCGCAGCAACTCATCTGCCTGTTCCATGACCTCAGTTGGGTCGGTCTCGCCAATGACGTTAATCTCCTCGGTCACGTGATAGCACCGTCCAGAGCACCTGCCCCACCAAGCAGGTCGCTTTTGACTCTTTCTCAATGTGCGGTACTGGCGACCGGGACTGCCACAGGTAAGACACGACAGCCCACATAGCGCGGCATGATGTGGCACGACGTCCCCATGTCCCGACGGGCAGGACCAGAACACACGTGGGTGCCACACAATCACTCCGACAATGCCCCAACGTGGTGAGCCCCTTGGCACCTGCTGCGGTCAGAGTGGCAGTCAGTATCAGGACTGCCAATACGGCATTGACACGCCAGATCATGGCAAGAACACCCAGATCATGGCAAGAACACCCAGATGCCTCCCAGCCGACACCAATCCATGGCCCGGCTGCACCCGGCAACGGACTCCAACTTAGAGCCCTCCGATGGAGGGGCGTCCCAGTCCAGACCCAGACCTAGACCTGACCTAGTGTGGTGCCATTATCACAACAGGGTTCTCAAGGATGTGTTTCACAGGGTCGGCGACCACGAAGGTCTCGTCGCCCACCATCACCTTCAGGAGCTTGCGGAGTTCAAAACGCCGGAGGTAGCCCACGGCCTGCTCACGCGGCACGTTGAGCTCTGCCATCAGAGAACGCAGTCCGTTGGGGGCACCACTGTACTGTGCAAACTTTGAGAAGACGGAGCTCCACTGCATCATGACGAGGTAGAGCAGTGTACGGAGCACACTCTCGGCATTCTTCCCGGTCTTCGCAGAACAGGGTATCACGGGCAGGCCAGCGAGGAACCGCATGCTCCGCCTGAGCTCGTCGACTGGGCGGGCTTCGGGCAGGTCCTGCTTGTTGGCGGCAACGACGCATGGGACTCCGGGGAGGAAGAATGCAATCTCTCGGAAGAACAGTTTTGCACGTGCGTCGGACTCCTTGTCGACCGAGTCGACCACGAATATGATGCCGTCAGCACCCTCGCTGAGGATCTTGCGCATGGTCCTGAACCGTAGGAGGCCTGGTGTGCCGAACATGAACACTACCATGCCGTCAACATCTGTCAGCCCGTGGTCCATAGCGATGGTCGTACCACCACGTTCTATGTTGATGCAGGCCCCATTGGTCAGAGTGTGGATGAGGAGGCTCTTACCGGACTCGTAAGGCCCTGTCACGACAATCTTCAGCATGAACACCTTCGTTAGTTGTCTTTGTTCCTCCGGAATCCGGTTGGGACTATCCAGCTATTGGTTAAATGGTTTGTCGTGGTAGCCTTGTAGTCTGGAAGAAACGCGTGTCACTACCACCCAATATCATGACACCCGGAGGCCAGCAGCCGGACATACTGGAGGGGCACGCACAGCCCCAGCGGAGAACATGACACCCGGGTGAGACCATCAGCTCGTCTTCCGGGGTGGAGCGAGACCGGTCGCTTGCGGCGACAGTCCTCGGGCAGCCGTCCCTAGCGGGTTCTCGACACCCTCATGGGAACTCGGTCTCAATGAACTCGGCCCCGCGTGCCAGCCGTGCACGGGGGACTGTGACAGGACGGACGACACGGCCGACCGTCCAGCATGGGAGGCCGCGGCTCATCAGCAGGGCCCTGAACTCCTCGGCCCCGTCAGGGGGCAGGAACACCAGCATGCCGCCAGCGGTCTCGGCTGCACGGCCCTCTGCCAAGCGGTGCCCGAAGAATGCTGCGAGGGCGGGCGTACCAGGTATCACCGGCACCCGTTCAATGACGACCTCGACACCACTCAGTGTGGCCACATTCTCTGCATGGCCCAAGAGCCCGAAGCCTGTCACGTCGGTCGCCGCATGAGTTGGCACCGCTCTCATTGTCCGGGCCACCTCGAGGTTGCTTGTTGTCATGACCCGGACGGCTGTGTCCTGCATCCGGAGCAGCTCGGACTCCGCGAACCGTTCGAGCAGCGCATCACGGCGTTCGTCCTTGAGCTCCCTGTAGGAGCGCATTGCCGGCTGTATCCCGAGGGGTTTGGTCAGCAAGACCACATCGCCGGGCTGCGCACCACTGGAATAGACGATCTCATCCGGTCGGGCAACGCCAAGGCAGACGCCACCGAACACCGGGCAGGGGTTCTTTATCGTCTGACCACCAGCCACGCGAGAGGCGAGGGCCTGCATGAACTCGTCCATCCCAGCAAGGACACCCACCGCTATTGACTCGTCCATGTCCGGCGGGAATGCCATGAATGCCTGCAGGGAGAGGATGTCGGTCACACCCATTGCAAAGACGTCGTTCGTGGCGTTGCAGGCCACAATCTTGCCCTGCACGACGGGGTCATCATGTATTGGTGTGAAGACATCGATGTTCTCCACGACCGCAATGTCGTCGTTCAGGACATGTACCACGGCGTCTTCACGGAGGGCACCCGGGGTCTTGCAGTCCCGGGACAGGAGCCCAGCCATTTGCAGGAGCCGAGTCAGGTCCTCCTGCTTCACCTTGCAGCTTCAGCCATGCGTGGTCACCATTGCAGTGAGACGGGTCTCAGGCACTTGGTGTATCGACCTCCATTGTTCTTCTGGCCGCAAGGCCAAGCTGTACCAGCTGACAGGCCGGATTTAAGAGTTCGCAGGTCGGCACCAGTGCCCACGGTGGTGGGGATGACCAAGGGCCTGCCGTGTCAAACGGCCCGTTCATAATGCTTATAGACACAGTGAGAGATGGTGCTCGGAGACGTGCGCAGGAGTACGAAGCAATGGAGATGAAGAGAGTCGCCGACAACATATACGAGATACCGAAGGGCACTCAGAAGTGCATGAAGGTGCCCGTCAGGATCTACGCCTCACAGAAACTGATTGACAAGATGAGGCAGGACGCAACATTCCAGCAGGGCACAAATGCGGCGTGTCTGCCCGGCATCTATACGCATAGTATCATACTGCCGGACGGACATCAAGGGTACGGGTTCCCGATAGGTGGCGTTGCAGCCACAGACTACGAGGACGGCGTCATCTCGCCCGGTGGTGTGGGTTACGACATCAACTGTGGTGTCCGGGTGATACGTACAGACCTTGATGAAGAGGACGTCAGACCACACATCCGGGAGCTCATAGACACACTGTTCCGGGAGGTGCCGACTGGGATTGGCCGTTCCGGAAAGATACGGCTCAGTGCAGGACGCGGTATTGATGAGGTCCTCAAGGGCGGTGCCGTGTGGGCGGTCGAGCAGGGCTATGGCTGGGAAGAGGACCTGGAACGTCAGGAGGCCGGTGGATGTCTGGAGATTGCAGATGCATCGAAGGTATCGGCACAGGCGAAGAGCCGAGGCCTCAAACAGGTGGGCACCCTAGGCTCAGGAAACCACTTCCTCGAAATACAGCTCGTGGACGCCATATACGACGAGCGCGCCGCGAAGACCATGGGCATCACGAGGGAAGGACAGGTGACCCTTATGATACATAGTGGTTCTAGGGGCCTGGGCCATCAGGTATGTAGTGACTCCATCAAGATAATGACACAGGCTATGCGGAAGTACAACATAGACTTGCCGGACAGGGAACTGTGTAGCGCGCCCATCACATCCCCTGAAGGACAGGGGTACATCGGGGCCATGAGCGCAGCAGCCAACTACGCATGGGCGAACAGGCAGGCGATGATGCACTGGGCGCGCGAGGCGTTTGCGGGGGTGCTCGGCAGCTCGCCTGAAGACCTTGGCATGCACCTGATCTACGACGTCGCACACAACATGGGCAAGATTGAGGAGCACGATGTCGACGGCAGACGGGTCAAGGTGGTCGTGCACAGGAAAGGCGCAACACGGGCATTCCCACCCGGGCACCCAGAGGTGCCACAGGTCTACAGGGACATCGGCCAGCCGGTGCTCATACCGGGGACCATGGGGACCGCATCATACATCCTGGCCGGGAACCAGAAGTCAATGGAGCTCAGCTTTGGGTCGACGGCGCACGGTGCGGGACGCTTCATGAGCCGGGCACGGGCAAAGAGGCAGTTCTTCGGACGCGACGTGCAGAGCCGGTTGGCAGGACGGGGCATCATAGTGAAGTCTGCAAAGGCGGTAGTGATTGCAGAGGAGGCCCCAGGGGCATACAAGGATGTGGACGAGGTGGTGCGGGTCTCGGACACCGTCGGTATCGCAACAAAAGTAGTCCGCTTACGGCCCATCGGTGTCATCAAGGGATGAGGACGTGGGCGTCCTGGAACGGGTGGCCTCGTCAACAAGGACAAGGGCAATCCCCAG
>JALVPN010000032.1 GCA_027031765.1 Promethearchaeota archaeon
GTTCCGAACAGTGGCCACAGCCGTGCGTGAGAGCGTCCCCACTGATGCCTACCGGGACATGATCTTCAACGACCTGATGCCCTACGTCAAGTCTGACATGGGCCGGCTCCAGACATACGCAATCCTCGACGATGTCATCCGTCACCTGTTCTGACCACTGGCATGCCACTCCTGTCGTTGGGTCACAGTCGCTGGAGCATCACGACCGCCCTCTGGACGACCTGCCCTCGTTTGCGCTCGGGGATGCTATACCTGTCAGGGCGTATCCTCAGCCTCTCATCGGTGGCTGCCGAGCGCGTTACAGTCCCCGATGGCAGGAGCAGGGCCGGTTCCAGGCCCGTCCCCTCAGTCATCTCCATTATGTCGACGGTGACCGGTTGCCCGGTCGTGTTGACTATTGGGACTGTCATGGCGAGTCTGGCGCTGTGTGGCAGGAGCTTGGACAGGCTTGACAGGGCCTCACGGTAGAGGCGCGTGAGTCGTCTTATCACACGTCGTGCCTCTGCCGGTGCTGGCGTCTGCACGTAGAGTGGCCCGAGGTGTGGCTCAAAGGCTATCGCGTCCACACGCATGGGCACCCTCTCTGCAGCCTCCCTGGCATCTCCAAGGATTACCGTGTAGTCGATGTGCTCGCCAGTCTCTCTGGCCAGCCACTGCAGGTTCGCCTGCGTGCCGCTCACCGCCTCGGGGTCTATGTCCATGCCTATGCAGCGCATGCCGCGGAGTGCGGCCTCCATCAGCAGGGTGCCCGTCCCACAGAAGGGGTCGAGCACGGTGTCGCCCGGTCTGGCCCCGGCCAGTGTGAGCAGGGTCCTGCAGAGCTTCGGGCTCGTGGTTATCTCAGCGGCAACATATGGTCTGCCCTCATCACGGTACTGCTGGAACACCGAGTCATATGCCACTATTGTCTTTGCAACGTACATGGTGTCCTGTGTGAGGACAGCGAGTATCTCCGCATTGGGTGGGGTGAGCAGCGCATGGCGCGCGAGTGTCTGTGGCCAGAGTGCGGTGTTGGGCCGTCCCGGGTCTCTCCTGTCAGGCCCCTCGTAGGCGTAATAGACGGCCTTCTTCGCGCCCCTCTCAACAAGCCTCTCCTTGAGCCATTCGTCCATGCCAAGGGCCAGCCGTTTCAGGTCTATGCTCGTCTGTCCTGACAGCATGGGGTATACGCTCACACCGAACTTTATCCTCTGTCCGGTGACCGATGGCCAGACCCTGTCAGCCCACTCACACCGCATCAGCCTTGAGCGTGCTGCCCTCCGCACCCGGCCCCTTGCAGGGAACGCACGCTCGACGAGCGTCCTCGGATAGGTCGCGACCACCCTACCGGTCTTGAAGCAGCCCCCGAGTCCCTGCTGCATGTCCACGACCTCGTCGTCAGAGAGCCCCCTCCTGGTCCGGATGACTGCTGCATGTCTGGAGTGGTCCTTGAGCTCGAAGTCGAGTCCCCGGTCTGTGAGTGCCACCAACACCTCGGCCAGCGATAGGAGCCAGTTCTTGCCAAGTATGAACACGTAGTCAGTCATCAGTCCGCCCCCGTATGCCCTCGAAGAGGAACTTCACGTACAGAGCGCCCCTCAGTGAGTCGGGGGTCTCTGAGATGAAGGTCGGTGTGTACCCGAGCTCGTCGACGAGCTCCACTAGCGGCAGGATGTCCGGTCCCCACTCCATCCCGAGTGGCATGTGCTGTTTCTCTCCAGCCTCGGTATACAGGATTCCAGAGACATGGAAGTGCATGTTCTTGACAAAGAGCTCACCCAAGGCGTCCTCGAAAGATGTGAGGACCTCCTCGTACTCTGCCCTTGTGGCCGGTCGCCCCTGTCCCCTCGCGTAGAGGTGCGCCCAGTCGATGGTGGGGATGACCCCTTCCAGCTCGCTGCACAGCCGCATGAGTTCCTCGGGCGAACCGAAGGAGCCCAGCTTTCCGGAGGTCTCAGGCGCGAGCAGGGCGCCACCCCCAAGGTGTCCAGCCTGAGCCCACACGGCCGCAAGGGCATCCCGTATCACCCTGTAGGCCTCCTCATGTGATAGCCCACTGTACCCGCCCGCATGGAACACGATGCGCCGCACTCCCATGAGCGGTGCCATGGTCAGTGCATGTACCAGGCGCCGCACAGACCTTGCACGGGTCTCGCGAGACCTGGATGCTAGACTGATGTAGTACGGTGCGTGGACGCTCATCGTGATGTCGCTCTCCTCCGCGAGCATACCAATCAGCCGTGCACGTTTCTCTGACACCCTGAGCCCGTAGACGGCCGCATACTCCAAAGCACTGAGGCCGGCCTCTTTCAGGACGGCGAACACTCTGCGGGCATTCCCCCGTGCCTGTGCCGGGTACCCCGCCGGCCCTATCCTTGTCCTGGCGCCCAGTTTCACTCCTCCAGCGTGAACTCCCACGAGCAGTAGGCGTCATCAGGGTGCTCGTCAGGAGGACAGAACAGACATCGACACTTGATCCGTGGGTCTATGGTCTTTGCGAACTCCTCGTACTCGATGGTGCCCACAGGCTTGCAGGGGAAGTCGGGTAGGCCCTTCCTATTCCTGGCTGTCTGGACACGGCACTCATGCATGGTGAACACAAGGGTCTTGTCGTCGACCCTCTTCGCTGACTGCTTGTTCAGTCGTGCGTACACCCTGTACTTCAACGCCTCCTCAAGCGCCTCGAGGCCGCCGTCTGGCGTGATGCCGAACTCACGCATGATGCGGCGTGCCTCAATCGGCGAGAAGATCTTCCACGCCGCCTTGTCCATCTCAATGGCAACGTCCATACCATACTTCTCCTCGAGTGCGAGGAAGTATGCACCGTCCATTGCCTGCCACGCCTTTGCGTAGACATCGATGATCTTGAGCAGGGTCTCTCTCGGCAGGTCCTCGAACATTGGCCGAACACCGCAGGGCGAGTCGTACTGCCACTCATATAGTGGTTTGCATTCGGAAGTCTTTAATCCCTGCTCCACTTGGGACCACTCAGGCACCGCACACAGAAGGAGGACACGTGAACACAATGTCTAATGAGGGGTCGCCACCGCGCAAGACGGATCCTGCTGCATTTGTGTCAATACTCCGGCCACAGAACTGCATCATCGGCTCAATGACTGTCCTATCTGGTGTGATGGTGGCCTATAGGGTGGCCGGCGACTCGGCCCCACTGAGCACATACTACTGGCTCATGGCCATCGGGTACTCCATCTACTTTCTCGTCGCGGGTGCCGGTAACATAGTCAATGACATCTTCGACATCGAGATTGACCGGGTCAACCGTCCACACAGGGCGCTACCGAGTGGCAGGATGACCGTCCGTCAGGCGTGGGCCTATGCTGCTGTGCTCAGCGTGGTCGCCGCTCTTCTCTCTCTCTGGGTCGGGCCACTGGCCACAGTCATCGTGGTGGTCTTCGAACTCCTCGGCTACGCCTACGCGGCCAAGGGCAAGACCCTAGGCATTGCAGGCAACTTCATGGTCGCATTCTCCTTCGCGTTCGGCGTCGTCTTCGGCTCCTTCATCTATGGTGAGGTCACCGGTACCATCATATTGCCTGTCCCAACGTGGCTGTTCTTCATCACCGCCTTCATGGTCCTCCAGGCCCGTGAGACCATCAAGGGCGCAGAGGATGTCCGTGGCGACGAGCTCCGCGACGTGAGGACTGTCGCCCGCGTCTATGGCTACCGTGTTGCTGCAGTGGTCGCAGCTGTCCTGAACGTGGTCGGTGTCGTGTGCTACACCCTTGTGTGGCTGTGGGGGTTTGCCAGCTGGGACCTGTGGCCGCTGCTTGTACTTGGTGACGCCGTAGTCCTCGGCGCTGCTGTTTCGCCACTAACTGGCCCGAGCGACCCGAAGCGTCTGCTCATTGGTAGCACACTTGACAAGGTGGGTGCGCTGGTGGGCCTTATCACATTCGTGTTGGTGCCACTATACGGTGGTTTCTGACCCGACCACCAGCCGGTATATGTGTCAGTGCGCCTGCCAGAACGTCCATCCCAGTACCATCATTGCTGCCACTGCCATCACGACCGCCCAGAGTGTGGATGTGTCGTGGGCCTCCCGTATGCCGAACACGAGCAGGAGCCCAGTCCAGAAAAAGGCGATATTGGTCATCGTGTCGACCGTGCTCCACAGCCCGGACATGTAGACGGTCTGTATCACATTGGCCCATGAGGCCGCATCGTTGACGTCGAGGCTGGGAATTGCTGCCAGCGCAATGAAGACCGCCAAGAACCTGAACAGGACCACCGGCATCATGCTGTAGCCGACCACCGACAGCGTCTTCATCTTGTTGCCGTTCCCGCCCATGATCTTGAATGCGAAGTGTGCGAAGGCACTCCCCACTACAAGGTACACGAGTCCGAGGAGCATGTTTGGCAGGAGGGACAGGAATGCTGCGATCAGGAACATGCCCCCGGCATCAGTGTAGAGCACACTGACATCGGCGGTCTCCTGTGTGGTCTGGTTGACGACCATGGTCACTGTGAACTTGGACGAGATTGCAATGTACATCGCCGCCATGATGAGTGCGTTCAGCAGTACTATGATGAACGGGCCTGCAGCATCAGGCCTGCGGCCTATGTCCCTGAAAGTGGGCCCGGGCCGCCGGATCACACCCCACAGCCTCTCTATTGGCCCCATCGCCCGCACATCCGGGGACTCGGGACGCTTCAGGAGTGGGAGCAGGCGCTCCAAGGTCTCCTCCGCAATCTCCTCGTGGCAAACGGGACATACTGTTGCGTCTGCAGGGACTGGTGAGTCACAGAACTCGCATCGCCGCACCATGCACTATCCCGCCAGCGGTGGTCAAACCACCATCTCGTCCAAGGACATATAGCGCTTTCTCCGACATGGCCGCTGGGGTCTCTTCTAGGACCATGCCCCGCCCCGTGTGGTGGGACCGGCGGTACCGGCCCCGGGTGTGAGGGCTACCACATGCGAAAGTGCCTGAACACAGTCGTCGGGTGCACGATGATGAATGGTATGAGGGAGTCGAACACAGACTGGACTGTGTTGACAAACACCGTGACCCATATGATCTCGGTCACTGGCACTTGGAGCAGGAACGGGACGAGAACGGGGCCAATGACGACGTTGACAAAGACCATTACCGTGACCCGGACAAGATAGGCTGCAGCCATGAGCACCACGTAGGTGCGAGGCCTCCCCAGCGCATCACCGCTGGTCCCTTTGGCCGAGAGTCTCAGGCCGAGCCACGGGACGAGTATCATTGGCATGGTCGCTGCCACCTTGAAGAACACCCCAACACCAGTGGGGTCGAAGTACATCAGTCCGATGCTCCCCGCAGCCATGCACAAGAGGCCGACCTCGGGCCCACCGACCAGGAACGCGACGAGCCAGAAAAGTGAGCTGGGGTCGAACAGTGCAATCCCCCACGGCAGCCTTGGGAGGAATGCCGCTGTGGGGGCCATTGCCACTGACAACGATGCGAGCACGGCTGCAGTGGTAATTCGCTTGATGCGCCTGCTTGCAGCAGACATCTCCGTGAGGACTACCTCGTCCTCCACAGTAGGACTACTGGCCGTTCCGGCCTGGACCTGACCGCTCATCTTGGACACGTGTCTGTTCTTACCGCCCCTCCCTTTTTAACGTTACTCAATAGGAATTAACTACTCAGGTCTGAGTAGGACTTCCTGTGGCGCCACCTCTGTCCCACGTACCACCCTTGGCACGCGCAGCATCCGCAGCAGCTTCCTCGTGGGCCCCAGCAGGTCCGGGTCTATCCTCCACTCGGCCCAGTCCAGTCCTGATGCAAGGGATGTGCGGCTCAGTATGAGGGTCGCAGACACCAGCTCGTTGATTCTGCTCAGGATAGTGCCGACCGTAACGGCACCCACGACAGGTCGCAGTTTCCTCGCGGCCCTGAGCAGGTCGCTCGTGGGCACCCACCCGCCGTCCTCGATCAGGATGCTGAGTATCTTTGCTCCCACGGGGTCTGACTCGAGCACAGACTTCAGGGGGGCAAGGTTTGCCCTGGCCGTGCTCACCGTGGTCTCATGCTGCCGGTCCCACATCTCGACTGGTGTTGCATCCCTGAGTCCGAAGTCCAACTTCTCACCCCTCGTACCTTCCGGACATGCTCTTTTGAAGGGCTGTATTACCCGTCCGCTTGTGCATGGCCCTTGCACAACCCTTATCTTATGACGGGTGGCCTATCCCTGATGAGCGGACAATGACATCGAGGAACCCACTTGACAGCCTCTTCACCAGACAGATCGAGCGGCCGTCAGACCTGCTGTGCTGCGCGTTTGGCCTCCGCACGAGCGAGATTGACGCATACTTCTCGCTCATGGCAGGCCCAAAGACCGTGGGTGAGATTGCACGGGCAATAAGGCGCGACAGGAGCACTGTACAGCGGGTGCTCAAGAAACTGGTCGAGGCCGGCCTCGCTGTCCGGGAGGTGCGACACCTGCCCCGTGGTGGCTACTACTATGTGTACCAGGCCGTGTCCAGTGATGCAGTGCGTGAGCAGGTGCTCGAGCTGCTGGAGAAGTGGTACGAACGGACGAAAAAGATTATCTTGGAGAGCTGGCCGCGCGCGACCTGACACTGGACACACTGTAAAGACTGTGATGCAATATGAGAGCCGTACCTGTGCGTATCAACACTGTCACCCTCGTCTCGCTTGCGATGGTCGCCGCCCTTGGCCTGGTCGTGCGTATGTTCGTGAGGATACCTCTGATACCGGGGCTCGTCGAGCTCACGCCGGGCTTCATGTTCTCGGAGCTCGGTGGGGTCATGGCGGGCATCCCGGGTGGCCTCCTTGTAGGGGCGATTGTC
>JALVPN010000033.1 GCA_027031765.1 Promethearchaeota archaeon
GACGAGGACGGGGGCCGCGGCGGCGTCATGGGCAACTACGGCGGCTGTGTGCAGGCACAGGGGGGGTCTGAGAGTGCGGGCCGGGTGTACTGGTAGGGGCCGGGTGGCGAAATGTCGCTGCAGCACAGGGCGTGTATCAAGGACGTAGACGCCGACGGTGACATGCTGTCAGGCTACTTGGAGTCCCTGCATGGGACGGACAGTGAGAGGCCGGACACTGATGGTGACGGGCGCCCTGATGGCTGAGAGGTCTCCAACTTCCTCGACCCACAGGACATCGTATTCAGTTCGCTGTTCCTGGAGCTGGGCCTTGGCGTTGTGGCAAACGCACGGGCCCAGCTGAAGGAGATGCGGCGGATGGCGGGACGTGTGTCGACGAGCGCCTGATACCCGGCCTCCACAGTACTGAGGAGGCACGGATTGCCAGTGAGGGGTTGCTGCTCCAACTGCAGGACGGGCTCGGTACGGCCGAGGGGGCACACGACATGCCTGATGAGAAGATGCGGTCAGGGGTGGGGCCTATGCGTGACAGGCTCTCGGTAGCACAGGGACTTGCACGACGCTTCGGGCCGAAAGACCTCAAGTACGCGACGACCCGGCTGCTGGAGCGGCTATGAAAGTAGGACAGACCGACTGGCCTAGTGAACGGGCACCCCGAGGAATGCAATGATAGTAGCAGTCTCAGTGCTCATCATGACAGTGCTGTGCTCGCCACTCCTCGCTGTCCGGATGACCACGGCTACCGCAGCACATGCCGCAGTGTAGGCAGACGGACTAGTCGACCACCCACCCATACCTCCACCTTCGGCCAGCCGGACACGACCATCCTCTCCGCCGTCCGCACGTGGCCCTGGGAGCAGACCAGCCCGACACCACACCCAGGTGTCGCCCATTCGGACAAAAAGACCTGTCAACGACCAACTCGTGCGCAGCCAACACGCGTCACTCCTCGCGGCGCACCCGCCGCAACAGCCGGTCAATCCTGTTTGTGTCCTCTCCCAGCACCTCTTCACACAGCTCCCGGGCCTGCAGCAGTGCACCTTGGAGCTCCTCGGCCTCCTCCCAGTACCTGTCCTCGTCCGCCGGCGGACTGGCCAGCCACTCCTCAGCACGCGCCACCACCGACTCCACCACACGGCGCGCCATCCACTCCGGTATCTGCGCCCCCTCAGTGGTGCCACTGTCCGCACCCTCACTGCCAGCACCTAGTGCCGCCTCCAGTGCCCTGAGCCGTTGCTGCAAGTCCGCGGCCGCACGCACCACCTCCTGTCCCAGTCCCTCTGAAATACCGTCCGCAAGTCCCTCCAGCCGTCCGTACTCCTCGAGCAGCTCCTTGAGCCGTGACAACTGTGTGCCCACTGGCAGTGCTGCTGCAGCCCTGCCCTCGTCCTGTAGCCTCTGGAGCTCCTGCCTGACCATGGCCTCACGCACACTCGTTCTCAGCCGCTCCGCCCTCTCCAGACCCGCAGCTGCACGCACCCTCAGCGACTCCGGCACCCCCCCGTCCTCAGGGAGTCCACGGTACTCCTCCACCAGGGCCCTCGCACGCCCCAGCCGCTCGTCCAGTGGCCCGTCGTCCTCAGCAAGTGCCGCCAGCTCCTGCGCCAGCGCGTCCAGTGCCTCCTCAACACCACGGACGTGACCCACCAGGGCCTCCCACTCGCCCCGGGCAGCACCCACCGTCACCTTCAGACGCGCCACTGCGTCACCGGCCACCGCGACAAGCGCAGCAGACTTACCGGGCACCCCCTCTGCAAGCGCCACCAGGTCCCCGTACCTGCGCTCACCCTCGTCCAGCAGCCTGTCACACACTCCGGGGAACTCCTGCCACTCCAGCGGCTCCTCCCGCGACAACAGCTCACCACGTGCCTGCTCGGCCCTGGCAGATAGACCGTCCAGCTCAGAGATGCCGGCCCAGAACTCGAGCTCCAGCGTCCGGGCCTCGAAGGCAGCCTGCAGTCCCTCGTACTCCGCAACGCTCACCGCAGAGATCGTTTCACGCACTTGGGGAGTGTCCAGGAGGTGCAGCAAGGGCCTCAACACACCCGCCAGCTCGTGGGCAGTGCCCACCTGTGCCCCGGCCGGGCCACCGCCAAGACCGGCAATGAGGCCCTCCACCTGGGCCATGACCTCACTGTAGCACCGCAGCAGCCCGGCACCCTGTGCCACCA
>JALVPN010000034.1 GCA_027031765.1 Promethearchaeota archaeon
TTGCTGTCCGTTCGCTGTCGAGCTCGTCCATCAGGATCTGGAAGCCCTGGCCGGGCTCGCCGAGCACCTGTCCTGGCGGCACACGGACATCTTCAAGCCTCAGGTGCGATACCCTAGCAGACTTCATACCCATGAGCTCGTGGTCCTTGACCACAGTGAAGCCATCGCTCTTTGTGTCGACTATGAAGGCGGTCATGCCCTGTTTTGACTTGACGGTGGGGTCAGTGATGGCAAAACAGCACATGTAGTCGGCCTGACTGCCATTGGTGATGAAACGCTTCTCGCCGTTGATGACCCACTCGTCACCGTCCTTCTCAGCACGGGTCTTCATGCCAGCCGTGTCAGAGCCCACATCGGGCTCGGTAATACCAATGCAGCCCAGCTTCTCGCCGGTCACAATGGGGCGGAGGTACTTCCTCTTCTGTTCCTCCGTACCGAACTTGCTGACGGGCATGCCGTAAAGGGTTGTCGATGCCATCCGGGCCATGTCGAGGCCACCGTTGACGGCTGAGATCTCCTCTGCAACGATAATCTCGTAGGAGACTCCTCTCTTGGAGCCACCCGCTGCCACGTCGTGGAGGACACCCATGTATCCGGCCTGGCCGATTTTCAGGAGCAGGTCGCGTGGGAATGGCCCCCTGTCAAGCTGGTCAGCCACCGGTACAATCTCGCGTTCACAGAACTCGCGCCCCTCGCGCGTGAATGCGAGCTCGTCCTCGGTCCACAATATCTCTGACAGGAAAGCAGTCATCGTACAGACCCGGACCGCTCATCACGGGTCAGACTTAAAACAGTACCTAGTGTGGTGACCCTGCCCCGCACCACCAAGACCCAGGTCCCAGTGGTCCCAGACTGGAGTGAAGAAACGGGGGCTACTCGTCTTCAGACTTCTCGGCCGTGCCGCGCCCCGTGTCCCCGCCATCAACACGACACCCACTGATGTCCCCGCTCTCCTCCGCGTCCTCCTCTGGAGATGACCTGGCGTGGATTGCCTTCATAGCAAGGACACGAGCCGCTTCGCGCTTGCGACGGATCTCATCAGCCTGGACCTTGATCCTCCGGAACAGCTCCTCACGTCCGGCCATCCCACGTTCCACTAGGGCCGCTACCGCCTCCGAACGGCTCTTGAAAATCTCCAGTTCCACCAGCGCGTCGATTATCTCGACAGTGTCGACACTGAGGCGGGTCATCACAGCGACCTCACGCTTCTTTAGACCAAAGCCCTCGCTGGCGAGTCTTCCCCGCAGCTCTCCCAGCAGTGTTGATGGCCCGGGCTTGACCAGATGTACGACAGGGTATTGTGACGTCTCGTCAGGCATCCGCGGTCACACATGCAATACCTTAGGAACTCTTAAATCTCTTATGCCGTAATACTATTACGCGATAGGGACTTCTGGCCTCCATGGAACCGGTCGGTCCCCTCGTTCTTGTGCAAGACCCCGGGGGCGTCACTACGGCGCCCCCACCTCAGCGGTCAGGGCAGCCCTCCTGTGCCGTCCTGCGTGCATGTGGCCACGAAACGGCCGCTCTCGTCCACTGAGATGTGCACTCGACTGCCAATGTGGAGCTGTGGGCGGTCACGTGCCGGACCGACCAGACATAGGATCGTGGCGCCTGCGTCCAGACGTACCAGTGCTAGCATGAGTGGCGCTGTGAAGCCTTCTGGTGGGAAGTATGACACGGTATGACTGAGGACCGTACCCGAGGCTGCGACCTCGGTCTGTTCCAAGTCTCCTGCGCGTGGCCCACAGTATGGGCACACAGCACGCGGTGGTACGACCACACGGCCACAGCTCCTGCAACGAGATGCGGGGACAGACATTGTTGTGTCGTGACAGCGCGGGTCAGAGTAGCAGAAAAGAGTTGTTGCTCTTGGTACGGCAGGTGCTCATGGAGTGCGGGTCTTCAGGGTCCGTACGACGGACTTGAGGTGCTTCTTCAGGAAGGAACGGAACCTTGGGTCGTCAGTGAGGTAGATTATGGAGTCATCGTGGAGGTTGTCAATGCCGCCCTCGATGTGGACTGCCTCACCCAGTTCGACGAGGTCACGTCGAAAGATGCCCTCGACAGCATGTGAAGAGAAGCCCTCTTTCTTGAAGACGGGAAATATCTGTTTCTTGGTGGCCCGGCCCTGCAGTTTGAGGAGTGCAAGGATGATGAGCCAATGG
>JALVPN010000035.1 GCA_027031765.1 Promethearchaeota archaeon
AGCGCACCCTTCGCTGAAATCGTCCTCGGTGGGCGGACGTACCAGTGGGGCAAGAACACCAGTGCACCCTTCAGTGTGCTCAGCCACACCACTCCAGCAGCCACCTTCTCGTCCGCCTACGAGTCCGACGACGGGCGCATGGCCACTGGCGGGTCCTTCCGGTACACCCAGTACTACCTGACCATCGGCTTCCCAGAGTGGGACGGCTACAGTGTGTTCCAGGACCCCGTGTTCGTGAGCTATGTGTCCAGCAGGGGCACCAGCTCTGTGACCTCCCCCGTCCAGTTCACCGGCCTTGCCCTACGACCTGACGTGCCCACGCCGGACGCCCCAGTCCTGGTCACCATCCGGGTCCTGAGCGACGAGCCCGTGCAGGGCGTCATGCTCTACTACAGCAGCGACCGGACGAACTGGATTGGCGTGGCCATGACCGCCTCGGAAGACCTGTACAGCGCACAGATCCCGCCGCATCCGATGGGTACACAGGTCTGGTTCTACATTGTGGCGTCGACCGCAAGTGGTGCGTACCCAAGTGAAACATATAGCTACATCGTGGGACAGGGCACCACTACGGTGACCACCACGAGTGCCACCACAACAGCGTCCACCAACAGTACGGACGGCACTGGGGTGCCCCCACCGGTCGTCCCGTTGGAACTCGTCGCACTGGGTGCGGGCGTGGGCACGGTCGGCGTCGTCATCGGGGTGTTCGTCCTCAGGAAGCGCCGGCGGCCCGGGTAGTGGCTGTCACACGCAGGCCCCATGTCCCCCTCCGGGCCCACCTCTCGACGGCCACTGCAGGACACTAGGCCCATCGAGCGCGGGTCACAGCGTCCATCCCGGAACGTCCGGCTGGTCACCACAGTCCTCCTGTGCCATGACCACACTACTACTGCGTCTGTCCCCCTCGCCGGGAGCAGTCCCCATGGCGTCCTCAGTTGCCCCATCGTCACCCCCGCCACCGGTACCATCATCGGTGCTGCGATTCCTGTCCGCAGGCCCTGCATCCCTGACAGGGAAGTCCGTGACAAGGACAGCTGCGGCGACGCGGCACAGTCCAGTCCAGAAAGAGGTCGACAGCTGCTCACGATGTATGACTGACGAGAGGAATGAGCCTGAGACCGGGATGATGCTCACAAAGACGCCTGCACATGTGGCACCTACACGGTTGACACCCGTCGGGATATGTGGGGGCTCTACCTCCAACACCTGCAACTGCTCCCGGTACTGAAAGGGTTGCCCAGGTACCTCCGTGGAGTGGCGTAAGCGGTCGTGCCGCCCTTTCTTCGTCCCGAACACTTATCTGGTGGCATCATCGAGGGCGCCATGCCGGTTGGTGAGCCTAGTGGGTCTGGACACGGACGAGATCATGCGGATTGCTCTGGACATGGCAGGCCTCGATGAGGTGCCCGGTGATACAGACATCCACGTCCCGGGCAAGGACATCGAGCGTGTGCTCATTGGTATCGACATGGGCACCGCGGAACTCCTCCTTGCACGTGAGCTGGGCTACGACCTCGTCATTGCGCACCACCCTCCTGGGGGCCGCTCACGGGTGAACTTTGAGAGTGTCGTCCTCCGTCAGATCGACCAGATGGTGGAGGCAGGTGTACCACCCCACGTTGCTGAGAAGGCGCTGCAGCCAAGGTTGCAGTCCGTCCGCATGCGGACCCATGTCAGCAACTATGACCTCACAGTGTCAGCAGCACGGCTCCTCAAGATGCCGTTCATGAACATCCACCTCCCACTCGACATAGTGTGCCGGAGGCGGTTCATACGCACAATCGAGGAGCACGTGGGCGGCAGGAAGGATGCGATTGTAAGCGATGCTATCGATGCCATGATGGAGATCCCGGAGATGAAAATGGGCCTCACACGTCCGGTGGTATATGTCGGCTCAGAGTCCAACCTCCTGGGACGGTGGGTCGTCGCAATGGCCGGTGGGACCAACGGGGGTGCGGGTGTCGCAAAGGCATACTTCGATGCAGGCTACTCGACCCTCTTCTACATGCACCTTACAGAAACAGACAGGAAAGAACTACAGGGATACTCCGGGGCCGGGAACCTCGTGGCCAC
Organism: Promethearchaeota archaeon; assembly: GCA_027031765.1. Lineage (GTDB taxonomy): Archaea > Asgardarchaeota > Thorarchaeia > Thorarchaeales > Thorarchaeaceae > JALVPN01. The sequence goes on from JALVPN010000035.1 coordinate 2,077, forward strand.
CGGTCACATGGCATCGGACTCTGTTGGGATCTCGCCGTTCGTGCAGCGCCTCCGCGAACAGGGCCTCGAAGTCACGCCGATGAGCGGGGTCTTCGTCCCCGAGCAGTAGCGTCGAGGGCCCGGACAACACACAGCTGCACGTATGTGTGCACATCCCCACCCGACGGGCCCGTGGTGCCGCTGTGTGCGTGAGGGCAGCCCCTGCACTGTCGTGCTATGCCTCAGGGAGTGTCGTTGGAGGGACAACGACCGGCGCTCTCTTTGGGGCCCACGGGTTCGTGAGGGCGAGCGTCGTCAGGAGCATGGACAACAGCATCGTCAGATACGAGATGCTGATGAGACCGTTCTCCTGGAGCCAGACCCTGGTCGCCTGGTTCGCGATTGCCAGCAGGACTGACGCCACCATCAGGTCGCTGCGCACTTCTCTCAGTCGCTTCGTGTACCAGGTTATGAGGAAGGTCAGGAGGATCCCGATGAAGACCGGGATGATCAGGGGGATAAGGATGGTCATTATCATGGTCTCGGAGTCGGCCAAGGCCGTGACCACCACCCAGACCACCACGAACAGTGCCATGGCCCTGAGGTGGTACCGCTCGTACCGGGGCAGCCAGATGTTCAACATCACACCCAGCATCGGTAGCACGAGGGCACAGATCACAAGGGTACGCACCTTGAACACTGCAAGGCTCATCTCGACGACGCCCAGCTCCGGGAGTATCAGTATCAGGAGGCTCGTGGACTGGGCAACGAACGTTATCGCGAACATCAGGGGCAGGTCGGTCAGGATCCGGTGCTCCTGCCTGTACCACACCCGCAGGAGGTAGGCCGCAAGGAGGACCGACAATATCATAGAGGCCGCAAGTGCCAACAAATCCGTATTGACTGTCTGCAAGGTCATCACGTCCCATCTAGTGGGTGGCCGGCCGATGTCTGCGCGGCAGCCCTCCCGCCTATTCCTCCTGTGTCCCGACAACGCCACAGTGTGTGTAGTGGGCGTTGCGGGGCGGTCCCGATGATGGTGTGGTGGTCCCTGCTATGAAAGGCCCCCTGACATGTCCGTCCTCTCTTCCCGGACCCTCAGTGTGGGGGCTCGGGCCCCGTGTCGCCCCACATGATGTGCGTGCGCGGAGCCTGTTGGTCAGAACCGACATGTCTTCCACATGGTAGTGTGCTACCAGGACCATCAGTACACCCATAGAGGCGATGAACATCAACACCGTGATGACCATCAGCGTGGCGTTCGAGAAGACAAAGTCGGGCCCCACAACCGACGGGTCCTCACCCACCTTGAAGTTCTCGTTGAGGAAGTTGAACAGTGTGTGCATCATGACGGGGCCCATGAGCGACCGCCCACGTGCAAACCTCGCGTAATAGAGGCCCATGAACACTCCGAGAAGGGCCGACAGCACCACCATTCCCAATGCCTCGGCCACAGTGAGCAGCCGCCCGACATCGGAGAGGAGCGGCCACGTGAGGTGCCAGAGGCCGAACAAGATGGCTGAGCCAAGCACTGCACGCCCCATGGTGACCCGCGTCGCAAGTGCGTTCTGTATCAGGCCTCTGAACAGGGCCTCCTCCAGGAGGGCATTTGTCAGGAAGAAGAGTGCCGAGTACGGCAGCAGGTAGGTGGTGACAACGTACACCGCCAGCGGGTACTGTGGGTCGAACACCCCCGCATAGACCGCTGCCGACGCGACATCGGCGACCAGCCAGATAGAGACACCGAGCACCAGTCCCATCACGATGTGTGTCCGGAGGTGGTCTTTCGAGAGGCCCAGCACTGTCCTTACCTCACCACGTTGCCTCGACCAGAATACCACGATGAGGACTAGGAGTGGGAACAGTTTCGATGGCAGGATGTTCAGCCATGTGTCGCCCAGTCGTAGGACGAAAATATCCACTACACGCCATGCGAGCGCAACTGCAAACAGGACGGATGCGAGTTGCAGCAGGCTGGCCTGTGCCCACGGGGACACCGTCATAGTCTGTCTGCCACTACCACCGACTGCCGATGAGGCCACCAATCTCACCTGCGGCTGTTCTCCGCCTGCTACAATATAAGGCCCAACAAAAAACACTCTTCGGGCCCTGTCCCAGCTCAGGTGGCCCGGCGCCCGCCTGCACACTAGAAGCATATCACGCGGTCGTACCGGTCCATTACGAGGTCGACGATCTCAGGGTAGTCGACCAGCTCGAAGTCCGCCACCAGACGGTCACCAATGCCCCGCTGTTCCACGTGGGGACGCGACACGTACACCTTGACCCCCTCGATGTCTATCTCCTCGGACTCCGGACAGCCCTTGTCCGCAAGGAACACGCCGTCCTGGGCCAGGAGGATGCCCACCTCATGCCCGTGCTTCTTCAGCGCCTGCAGGGTCTCATCAAGGCTTGAACAGTCCGCTGAGAGCCAGATAAGGAACTTCATCCACACCATACCTCCTCAGAATGTGATGACGACCTCGGCGTCCTCGAACACCTTCGCAACGCCCTCCTCGTCGAGGACCTCCACACCATCAATCAGCTCCTCAGGCGAGACCTTGCGCTCCCTGAGTGACCTCTCCGTGGTACAGATCCTGCCGTCGAAACTCCTGTACGTCGACTTGAACATCCTGATTGGGAGGTCGTCCATCCCTCGTAGCAGAGCATAGACACCGTCCGCCATGAACAGCATCGTCGGCTCGTGATCCATGCCGAACATGCCCACAGCCGCCCGCCACCCCTCAAAGTTGATGATCTTGCCGTACGGCTTGCTCCTGATGAGAATTAGTACGTTCCGTTCGGTGAACTCCACTGCGTTCCTCCTCCTGTCCTCACATCCCCAGCGTGATGAACCGGTCACACTCACCGACTATCTCTGCGAGCTCCGTCAGCCCCGTCACCTCGACACCACTGATAAAGTCCGCACCGCCCTGGTCGAAGCCCCTCGCACTGGTGCACAGGCCACACGCTTGGAACTCGACACCCATGTCTGCAAGCTCCTGCAGCCGGTCGTTCATGGGCCGGTCTGGGTCTGGGTCCTGGCCCAGTTTGGCATTGTTCACACCGTCAACGAACAGGAAGACCTTCACCTCGTGACCCTTCTCCACGGCCGCTCTGGCGAGCTCGTACAGCGTCTCACTGTTCTGGTACGTGTATGGGCCGCTGAGCAACAGTATACCCAGTGTCTTAGAACTCACCTGCATTCAACTCCAGATGTGCCGCGCCCATGTCAGCCGGCGTGGTTAAAAAATGTAAGGGCCCGGCAATGTCACCACCCACCTCCGGGACGACAGGGGCGGTCTCAGGTCGCGACCCAGTATAGTGTGTGCACCCCTACTACTCCGGAGTTCGCCGGCACCAAGACGGGCTCTTCAAGTGCACTCCGTCCGTACGGTGTTCTGGAGTTGGTTGCCGGGTGCTGACTGTGAGCACATGGTGGGTTTCAGTGGACAGAAGTGTGCTCCCCGGGACGCACAGGAGATGGAGAAGAAGGGAAAAAAGAGAGGTGGGGGTGTTGGACAGGGCTTGCTGGCCCTGTCCTTGGCCCCTGTTTCAGAACGGATAGTCCGGGCTCGGGTCAGCAGGCACGCTGAAGGGGTAGTCCGGGCTCGGGTCAGCAGGTACGTTGTGCTCCATCAGTGTATCACCGGTGTCGTGTGTGTGCGCTGGCTCATCCACCACCCCGCAGACACAGCGGCAACCGGGAGGCCCCTGCTGCAAGACCCTTGCACCAGGACGCAGCCTCGCTGCACCAGAATGAATGAGCATAATAGGGCCCGTGCACAACGTAACGTGTCACACCGGGCAACGGCCACCACGCCGTGGCCGCCCGACTGAAGAGGAGTGCGTAGTGTGTGAACAGGCCCTGCTATGTGACTCTAGGGGTGTGCCACTCCCTGGCGTAGTCAGGTGGACACCCGATGGCCCGGTAGTCGTGCCTGAGGACGGCCCCATCTCAGGAGAGGTATACTACTCCGTCGAGGATGAACTGTTCCCTGCTGAAACAGGGACGACGCTGAGAATCCCGACCAAACGGCGTGTCCTTGTGAAGTTCCCGCCACTCGTCGTCAGGCGCCTACCATATTGCTCCGGCGGCGAGATTGACACGACTGAGGACCTCTATCCCCGCTCCACTCACTCCTGGTACGTCCGTTATCGGATTGGGCTGCGGGTCACCGGCGGGCCAGACCACACTTACGTCCTGCAGGAGGTACATGACGACGAACGGCTGTGGCTGACAGTCGTCGACCATGAGGGCAGGGTCGTCGAGTCCCACTGGGTTCACCCCTTTGAGGCCGGCCCGCTCCTCCTGGACGATGACTCCACCGCACTCCTCAAGATGTTCTCGGTCTCGCAGATGTCGCGCCCGGAGCTGCTCGGAGTACTTGATGGGCCCCCGCCACCACGGTCTGCCATGGTGCGCCTGATGGAGGGTGCTGACATCCCCATGGCAGGTGCCGGCGATGATGCCAGGTCCGTACTCACACCGCTCGTGCCGACATCGTTCACGCCACGCCAGCGCGAAGAGATGATGGCATTCCTCTACCTGGTGGCAACAGGTCATACGGTACCGGACGACCCGCTGGTATTCCTGCAACGGTGCTTCAATGCGCCCTATCTCCGTGGCCTCCTGCTCAGACACTACCGCTTTGTCCTCAGTGGCAGGCGGCCGCCGTCGTACGTCTCGGTCTTCCAC
>JALVPN010000036.1 GCA_027031765.1 Promethearchaeota archaeon
GGGTCTGCAGTCGGGCCCCTGTCCGGGGCATCAAGTGGCCGTTTGCCGTGCGGACGGCCTTGACAGCGGGCCCAGTGGTCACAGGCCTACTCTGGGGCCAGCACCTTCCTGACAATCCCGCTGGCCGTCCTGCCGAGGGCCACCAACACAACTTCAATCAGTACAGTAAGGACAAAGACTCCAAGGGCAATGGTAAAGGCCATGAAGCTCAACGATGTCGCGGCGACCGGGCGCAGGTAGTACTTGAAGACGAGCCAGTAGCCGTACATGCCCATTATCAATATCAGGCCGACGGCCAGACCGTAGATTGCTATCACCGTCTTGGCCCCCGGGTCACTCACATCAATGGTATCAAGGTCTTCGCGTACCACGAACCTACCCAGTCGTCTGTTGAAGCGCACAAAGAACCCTATCGTCGCAAGGAAGATGAAGAGCGCTATCATGGCGCCCACAAGGAACAGGAACACGGCAACATCGGTCTCGATATTCTCAATCAGGCCTCCCGGCCGGCTCACGTAGTACGCTATCAGCGAGCCCACGATCCCAATAAGGCTCACCAACTGCACCATGAATGTCACGGTGGCCGTGCCCCTGAACAGCGAGACAAGGTCGACCTCAGTGTCTTCGTTGCCACTCCCGCTCGACATGGTCTGCATAGAGTCGTCAGTGGACATAGGGTGCCTCCCCGTCTTGGTCTGTGCTATTCTCAGACGCCTCCCTGAAAAAGGCTTGTGATGTACGGCACCGTACTGACAACAGGTGCAGGAGACCAGTGATCCCCGACCTCAGCAGTCGGGGAAGCGTGATATGCCCTACCGTCTGCGGCACGGTACTGCCGTCCAAGCCTTGGGTGGAGAGGCACCCGGTCAGAGCAGCTCTGCTACGGCAATGCTGATCCGGTCCAGCTCCACATCCACACGGCCTGTGCGCCGTTGTGCAGGCCCCAAGTACACGAGCCATCTGTCCCTTTCGCTGACGACCACCATGCGCTTGTCAGTGCCGTCCAGCTGAACCGCCTGCACGTCTCCGAGTGAGACCTGTCCTTCCAGCACTGCCACACCCGACCACAGCGCCATCACAGAGGTCAACAGGGTCGTCTCGTCAGTACCCTCAGGGGGCGACTGTCCCGGCTGGAGTCCTACCTCTGTCAGCACGACCGCCCGTCCCATCCTCTCTGGTGCGAACACGCCGGTCCTGCCAAAGGTGGGTGCCAGTGCAACGAACCACGAGTGCAGTCTCTCACCCTTCCGCAGCGGCTTCACAATAAGACTCCGGGTGCTCCCGTCAATGCAGATGTGCTCGGTTGCACCAAGTGCCATCTGTGCAGACACGTTGTCGAACACCGAGAATATTGTCCGCCCACGCACACCGATGTCCAGGCCCACGCCCACCGACGCTATCGGCATGCCCATCGATGAGATCAGGGCTATGCTCTCTAGACCTGCACGCTTTTGGGCCTGGCTCACTACCGCTTGGAGCGATTTCATGTCTGTCGTCAACGGTTGCTACCACCCCGACAGGAATGGTCTCCAGTCCCTTCCCCTAACATCAGCATAAAAAACAACCTTGTGCGACTCTCGCTGACGTCTTCAACAAGTCTGTTGTCGCCGCTGCGTGCCGTTGTGTATGCAGTGTCGGGCGTCCGCGTCACTGCACCCCAGCGGAGCCGCCATACCCAAGGACTCGCCTCACTAGACTGGCCGCTACCGTGCACACTGCCCCGCACCGTCATCCTGGTGCTGGCACCGCCGGCAACGGTGTCGGACACGCACACGTTGTACCTGCTGGCCTGCTGTCCCCTCTGTAGTGCGGCACTGGCTACCCATGGCCTGTACGTAGCGTGGCCGTACGTGGTAGGGGCAGGATCACGGCTCCACCACGGCCTCTCCGGACTCGTCAAGCAACTCGCTGATGGAGTGTGCCGTACTGATGAGCACCGCCGCGACGTCGTCGTCCCCGTCGGGTCTTGCCGGGCAGGTCTGGCCCGACCATTGCCCGTGGGAGATACGGAGTGTGACACAGGCGACTTGTGAGTGGACAACGACCTCGTGGATTTCGCCCAGTGAAAAGGCCAGTGCAAGGGAGTCAACCGTGCTCCTGAGGTTGGCCAGCGATAGCCTGACCCCGGCAGCGTCCACATCGAACTCCGTGCTGTCAGTGG
>JALVPN010000037.1 GCA_027031765.1 Promethearchaeota archaeon
CAGTGTGGGTCAGCATGCTGGACGAGTCCATGGGGCCCCAGGTGTAGATCCCTCCATGACCCCCGTGGTTGGTCGTGAAGAAGAACAGCGTATCGCGGAATCCCATCTTGCTGCTGAGCTCATCGAAGACTGCATCCATGGAGGCGTGTGTTGCCGGATAGTCCACTGGCATGTACGAGTTGTAGGCCACGCCGTCTTTGTAGACCACATAGATGTTCTCAGGCGGGTAGCCAAATATCTTGAGGATGATGTACATGTATGCAAGGTCATTCCAGTACCGCAGGTGCGCGTTGCTGGGCGAGATGCCGCCACTGAAGAGGACTGCATACTTTTCACCCCTGGGAAGGAACTGGAACGGCGGCTTCTCAACAAGATGGAGTGGGTTCACGACAGCATCGTTGAAGGGCCCCTGATGCAATACCTTGGTGTCCACCGCTGCATGCGCCTGGTAGCGTACGCCCACCAGCCCCTGACTCTCATTCGCCCACTCTACCCGGCCCTTTACTTTGCAGCGGAGCCCCACATACTGTTCCATTGTTGTGGGGACGTCACCAGTGACATACACGTGGTTCCGTGGGCCCAGTGAGTTGTTGAGAAAGAGGAGCGGGTTCTCTATTAGCATGGACATGACGCCGGCCGCTACCACATAGTAGCCCTCCACCGTCAGGACCTTCCCAATGTATTCCTCGGGACTGCCAGTAAGCCCCGCTATGCTCATGGGTACATCCTCCGCCGGGACGGACGGACGGTATACGACAAAGTAGTACAGCGTGGCAATGTTGGTCCCAATCAGAACCAACACCAGGGCAATCAGTCCTTTTGACCGCCCGGGCTTCGACTTTTTTGGCACACTTATCAGCTCCAAGTGACACGGCACGATGCCGTAATGTCAAAAATGCGTCACCATGGGATATAAACATGGCGACTGGCTGGACTCTGGGCACCTCAGACATATAGTACAGGGGCGATGCCGGCAAGTGGCAACATACAGCGACTCATGCAGGCGCCTACACAGACCTGTCCCAGACGCGTCCCACACGCAAGGCAGGCCTCAAACGCCACCATGGAAGCAACTGTGCCCGAAGGGGTCACAGGCTGTACAGCAGGGGCATGCAGAGTGTCAGAGATGTAGGCCCCTGACGGCCGAGGGCTCCGTCGGGACATATATGTCGAGCACCGGGTGGTGACGCACAAGACCCAGACCCGTCAGGCGTTGCAGCGCACTCCGCAGTGCCTCTTTCGTGGGCGTGTCCTCTCTGTCAGCCCACTGCATTTCCAGTCGCAGCCTACCGATGCCACATGCCCCGGTGCGCAGCAACTGCGCGTATGCACGCAGTTCCAGTCCTGAAACGCCCCTTTCCCGGAGGTAGGACACTGCTCTCTCGCTCGCCAGACGCGCCGCCCTGACAGCGCGGTCGACCGGTTGCGCAGCACCCCACACGGTCTCGAAGTGGGCCTCGAAGATCCGCGCAACAGATGTGCTCTCGATGAGCACGGCAGTGGCCGTGTCGCTACTGGTGGCGGGGTCACGCAGGTTGACCAGTACTTTGGCACCGTCCACGAGCACGTACTTCTCCGGTATCATCCCGGCGTCAACGGTCCTCCTAGGGAGGTAGGTGGCGTACTCGTACCCAATATACGATGGGACAGAGCCCTCCGGGCTCAGCCATCGCACGTCCACGCCGCGCACATCCATCGCCTCATACCAGCTGCTCAGGTGTCTCGGCTGCAGGACTCCCAGACTACTGAGGTCGTTCCAGTCGGGTGGCCGCGAGACCCCCCAGAAGTAGCGTCCTGCTTCAGAGAGCAGCTGGGAGAGGAGCTCCTGGATACTGTCCCAGCCGGTCACTTCCACCGCGACCCTTGCAGGCCCGGCCGTCGGCCGGCGTCGTACCGACCGTATCATCTCAAGGAGCACGTCGCTCCTCTGTTCAAACTCCTCCAGCCTGCGGCTCTTCTCCTCTGTAATCCGTCGCACCTCCCTGCGTTCCCAGGCCTCAAGCGTCATCCGGTGCTTGACGATGAGCTCGCTCCTCAGGGACTCCGGGTCAGGGGCCACATACATCTTTGGCCTCGCACTCACTGGGACCACCAGCCCCCGATCCACCAGCCTGTCGAGGACATCATACGCCCGCTGCAACGG
>JALVPN010000038.1 GCA_027031765.1 Promethearchaeota archaeon
CGGTCGGCATGCCAATGGTGGCGCTCAGGGTCATCCCCCGGGTCACACATCCACGGTACAGGGGCTCCATCTGCAAGTGCACGACAACGCCCGACACCCGACGCAACAGTCCCGGCCCAGAGAGGTATCTCCCGCGGTGGACGAGCCTGTGGTCAACATCAGGGACGTTCACGCCCACACGGTCTCCTGCAACAGCGCTGTGACGTTCCTGTCCGAAGGTCTGGATTCCCCGCACACGCACACGCACGCCCTGCGGCATCAGCTCGACCTCAGAGCCACGGGTGAGCCGGCCACCGAGTATTGTGCCTGTCACGACAGTGCCATGGCCCCGGACGGGAAATGCATGGTCTATAGGCATCAGTAGTGGTGCGCCGGTGTCGCGTGGGCGCGGTCGGATGTGTTGGAGCAGCACCTGCCGCAGGTCGTCAACCCCCTCACCGGTGAGTGCACATACACGCACGACAGGCGCATCGTCCCACCCTGCATCACGCACTATGGCCCGCATCTGGCGCACTACCTCCTCGACCCGCTCAGGGGTCGCAAGGTCGGTCTTCGTGACCACAACGACCACGTCGGACACCCCCATGGCACGTAGCACTACGATGTGCTCACCAGTCTGTACCTTTGGCCCCTCGTCCGCTGCGACAACGACCAGTGCGGCGTCCATTATTGAGGCGCCGGCCACAACACTCCGGATCAGGTCTGCATGGCCCGGTGCATCGACAAGTGTGACCATGAACTCTCCCAGTCGGAACATCGTGAAGCCGAGGTCGATAGTGATCCCACGCTCACGGGCCTGGGGGTGCCTGTCGAGACCTGCAGTGGACACGTGTTCACTGAGTGCCCTTGCAAGTTCCGTCTTGCCGTGGTCGATGTGGCCCACGAGGCCGATGTGGACGGGACAGGTGTGGCTCATCGGGGGGGTTCTCTCCAGTGTGGACATGGCCCTGCGCAGTGGCACAGGTGGCAGTCTGGTTGTGATACATGCATCTTAGAGCAGTTTATTGGGGCAGCTCCAGACATGAGCCCATGGTGTCACGGTCCCTAGAAAAGATGATGCTAATAGCACTCGGCCTGATGATGGTGGTCACTGTCGGTGTGCCCGTGCTCATGATAGGGCTCGACATCACGGGCAAGGTCAGCCGGATGGAAGAGGCCCACAGGTTCGCTGACACACTACAAGGGCTTGTGCGGGTTGTGGACACGGGACAACTGGCACGTACAACATCACAGGTGAACGTACCAGGGGGTGTCGGGGTGACTGTGAGCGGCAGCACCCTTGAAGTGACCTACAGCCCCCAAGACACTGGCCCCGTAACGTGGACTGAGACATACAACCACACACTGGAGGTCACGGGCCTGACAGGGCCCGGACAGTACGAGGTCACGGTCGTGGCCGATGCAGACACCATTGCAGTGCTGTTCGAGCTGCGGGCACCATGAACATCCCGGGCCGGGAAGTCCCCAGAGTACTCTGACTGCGGGGCTGTCACGGGCCAGCACAATCTTTTTAATGACGCCACAGGTCTTCGCCGTCAATGCCGTCGCAGGCGGGGTCTGAATGCCATGACGGAAGGAACCGAGAGGCCTGATAGGAGAGAGCCCGGAGCCGAAGACGAGGCCCCCGAGAAAGGACGCAGTGAACGGCCCGCCATGACTCCAGTGGAGGGGGCCACTGAGGGGGACGGGCCCGGCATCCTGTCAGGACCGCTCGGGATGGTGTTCAACCTGCGTATGCTCAGGCGGGTCGTCCAACTCCTCTTCTTCCTTGGGATCAATGCGTACGTCATGGCGTCATGGTACGGCGGCGATGCGATAGTCGGGTTCTGGAGGCAGTTCGGTCAGGTACTCCCCACACTGCCCATTATCGCCCCGCTGGAGGCGCCCGCAGCAGTCCTCGCGGGTTCCTTCGACACAATGCAGCGCGAGTTCACAAGCGGGGTGTTCCCCTTCTTCACACTGGGTGCCATGATCATAATACTCGTGGTGCTCGGGCGGACGGCTTGTGGTTGGGTCTGTCCTATCGGGACAGTCCAGGACTTCGCAACGCTCCCGAACCGGAGCAAGATAAGGCCCGCGCCAGGAACCGAGAAGGAGTTCCGGCGCATCAAGGCGTACCTGTTCATAATGGTGATGTTCTTCGTCCTGTGGGTGGGCGTGAGCAAGGTCACCGGCACGGAGGAGAGGCTGGTCGAGATGTTGGGGCCCTTTGCTGATGCTGCGTTTGCCCCTTGGAACCCGGCATACATCATCTTTGTGGAGTCGACGAGGCACGTGTGGCCCACAGGGATTGACAACCTCTGGGTACTCCTCCAGTGGCCGACGGTGTTCTGGTTGCAGGTTGTCTTCATTGCAGTCATCGTGGTGGGCTCGTTCTGGTTCCCACGCTGGTTCTGCAGGTGGCTGTGCCCTGCGGGCTGGTTCTACGGTCTGTTCTCCAAGGACGCGCTCATCGGCATTGGGCGGAACCCTGCAAGGTGCACTCCGGACACCTGCAACCTCTGTGAGGTCGTCTGCCCGATGAACATCCAGATCAGGAGTTTCCCATACGAGCGCGTGCACAGTCCTGACTGCATTATGTGCCTGGAGTGCAAGAGTCACTGCCCGACCAAGGCAATCCAGATCCGGTTCATCTGACTGGGTGACCGGTCTGGAGGGCCCCTGTCCGGTGCCCGGCAACAATGTCACAGCAGTTGTTGGTAGGCCACACAGCATGACATACTGGGAGGGCTGTTGTTGGTACCACTGTCCTACTGGGGTGGTGTCATGGTCGGTCTAGTGTGCCAGACGACTGGCCGCACGCTCAAAGGCCTGGTGGAGCTGGCTGTAGAAACGGACGAGTTGGAGGCCGGCCTCTGTGACCTCGGCACCACCACCCCCTGCACGCCCACCACGACGGGTCTCCAGTAGGCGGAGCCCGGTCTTTCGTTCGATGCGCTTGATCACTCCCCACGCATAGCGGTACGACATGCCCAGCGCGTCCGCGCCCGCACGGATGGAACCGGTCTCCATGACGCTCTTCAGGATGGCATATGCACCGGGCCCAAACACATACTGGCCGTCGTGTTCGAGCCAGAGTTTCCAGTTCGGTCTAAGACTGGAGAGCAGGTCGTCAGCACCAGACATCTAGAGACCTCCCACGAGGGATGAACAGACAGACAGGGCGGCCCCGGTCGCTGCCCGGTCAGGCCAACTGACACGACGGGACTGGTGACGGGCGTCACGCGGCAGGTCTAGTGCCCCCAACGGAGCCGCTCTGGTTTCGTGACCTTCTTGAACGCCTTCTTGACCTGCTTCCAGTGGTCGGCACAGAGATAGACTTTTCGGGAGCGTGCGTCCTTGACACGGAGGCCCGTCTTGGCCAGGCTCTCGCTGATCCTTACAGAGGCAAATGACCTCTTGGATGGGTTCTCACAACCAATGATACTACAGACCTTCTTAGTCGGCACCGTCCACACTTCAACGCAGCCGAGTAAGGCGCTCATTATAACTATGACGGACTGTCATCGCCCTGCCCGGGGCGACGGCGCGGGGTGAGTACGGGGCCGGCCGAGAAGTCGAACATCACAGCCTCCTCGTCGCCATCACGCAGCATCAGGCAGGACGACGAGTCGACAACACCGACCACGTGCATGCTCATACCATGCCGTGCCACGATGTCGCTCAGCTCGGCAAGGCGGCCTTTCGGGGCGGTCAGGAGGAACCCCAAAGAGATGTACATCCGGAGCCAGTCAATGAGTGGCACCGTGGGTGGACACGAGTCACGGACGGCCTGTAAGTCGATATGGCCTCCGACACCGGAGTACTCAAACAGCATGCCTGCGGTCCCCACCAGTCCTGCCACCGAGATGTCCTTGGCCGCGGTGACCACATGGTGGCGTGCAATCTCGTTCATGACAGAGAGCCTCAGCACAACGTCCTCGGACCGGCGGCCGGTGACCGAGTCCCAGCCCAGCCTATAGGCACTGCCCCGGGCCCCCGTCCGGTCGTAGACGAGCACGACGACATCCCCCGGACGGGCACCACCCGCGGTGAGGACATCGTTGCGGCCCACTGAGCCTGTTGCCGAGCCCACGACGTACGTAACCCGTGAGGAGGGGTTCGTGTGGCCCCGTGCAATCGGCACCCTGAAGATGTGTGAGCCCTCAATCAACCCCTCGAGTATCTGTCCGCCCGTTGTCGGGTCGGAGTATGCAAGTGCCACTGCGAAGGAGGTCGGGAAACCACCGGCTGCATATATGTCCATCACATTCGCGAGGACGACGTTGAAACCCGCCTCTCGGGGGTGGGCAGTGCAGAACTCTTCGACTATGGCATCTATAGTATGGAGGACGAGCTCGTCACTCTCCGTGGTCACGACCGCAGAGTCCTCGCCCAGCGAGTGCGGGTCATCACCCCTGAAAGAGGCCTCACGTAGCCGGGAGATTATCTCCGGCAAGACGAACTTGCGGGATATGCCGTCAAAGTCACGTAGGAGGCGGACGACCTCGCGCAGTACGGTCAAGGCAAGTCTCACACTCGAGGACTGGACTGACGACACGCTGCTATGGCGGGCCCAAGAAACTCAGTGCAAATGCGCTCTGGCCCAACAGGATGCCAATGCCAAGCAGTGACATCCCGACCATGAAGAAAATCAGAGCTCGCATCTCAGGGCGTATCTCTTCAAACAAGTCTCTCACCTTGCCGGGAGTGGACTCCGGCCCGGCCTGCTTATAGAGGTTTTGGGCCAGCACCAGTGGCCCTGCCAGATGTGGCACACCGTGGGACGACACATGGTGGGCAGGACGGGAATGGCAGGTGAGGGACGGTTTCACGCAGGGTGGCACGGCCGGACAGCAGTTGCACTGAGAACACCATGGGCGGCAACGGGACAGACAGGACACGACGTAGTGGGCCACAGGCTACGTGGAAATGGCCTTGCACAGTGGACGTCCGCCCATCGGATGATAGGACAGGAGCGTCCCGGGTACAGCCCGAGGTGGTGTCATGCGGCAAAGACAGCCGGGCTCATTGCCTGGAGAGGAGGAGGTCTATCTGGCGTGACACCTCGTCCAGCACCTCAATGAAGCGGCGAGTCCTGCGTGCCAGGACATAGTACTTTAGGGGGGGGATGCGGTGGGCCTTGAAACGGGCGCGGAATGTGGACATGTCCCGTTCGAGGGCTTTGATGGACTTCGTGATGTCCTTTGATAGGCGCTCCAACTGGTGGGCAAGGCCATCAGACACCGGTCTGTCCTGACCCCTGCAGTCGGCAACCGCCCTGTCCAGACACTCTCTCACGACCGGGTCCTGGCGGGCACGTTCCAAGAGCGTGTCCAACATCTCTCGACGGGTACGGTGATACTCTAGGAGGCGGCTCAGAACCTGGGTGTTGTAGGCAATGGCCCGATGGTCTGCACTCGGGATTCGGAGTGCATACATTGTCGCACGGATGCGGTCAATGAAGCCAGATATCTCCGACTTCAGCAACTTCAACTCAGCTGTTGCGAGGAGTCCGATAACGAGGGCCTGCTGGGGAATGTCAGGCCGGACACGCAGGTAGGGGAAAAGTGCGCATAGGTCGTCGGGTCTGTCCCGGTCCGATCCTGTGTCAGCACTGTGGTCAGTAGGAGGAGGGCTCTGCATTATTCACCGCCGTGATAACTGTGCTCATAGACAGCCAACGCATGGACACGATGTGTAGGATGAGAGTGGACCCCTCGCAGACATGGAGGAGGGACTGGGAGGTGTGGTGAGAGGGCCGGAGTCCCGTTCAGGTGAAGGTTGCAAGACGACTTGCTGCCTCGTCCAGCTTGGCCTTTGATGCGACAATTGTGTCAGCGCCGTAGTCCGGGAGGACCTTCAACTCCTCAATCAGGAGTGCGATTGCAGTGGTCGGTGGGATCTCCTTCTTCTCAAAGGAGCCGTCAGGGAATGTGATGGATGCCTCGACCCACTTCTCCTTGGTCTCGTCAGCTGGGAAGAGGCAGTATATGTAGTCGTCATTGCTGACAATGAACGACGGGGTGTGCTCCCAGGCCTGTGCCAGCAGTGCACCGAAAGCCTTCGCATTCTCTGCCTTGTCTGCCATCTGGTCATCACTCTCTGAACGGATGAGTTGTCCGGACACTGTATGCGTGCCTTATTTGTCTTCTCATGGCAGGCAGGGCTGCCGCTAGCCGCGCAGACCCACATCATGGACGGTGCCATGTGAAGGAGTACAGTACCACCTGTGCGTTCTCCTTGACGGTGGCGACAATGAACCTCTTGCGGACAGTTGTGGCCAGCCGACCGGCACGCACAATGTCGAGGGGGGTCACACCCTTCCTCTGAGGGATGACATGAATGAGGAAAGGCGCATGGTCCTTTCCAGGGCCGTGTACATATACTGCAAAGTCGGTACCGAACTTGAGGCCCGGACGGACGATATAGCCCCGTTGGCGGAGGTACCGGTATACCCAGAAACGCTCCTGGAACTCGTCCGACTGGTACAGACCACACTCAATGATGTCGCCCACAGAGAGGGGCCTCCCGGTGGCCGGGTCGTAGACCCTCACCCATCCGGTCTCGGTGAGATAGGCACACTCAAGGAGTGAGAGTTCCAGGGGGCGGTCGAACTCCGGGTGCTTCGGCTTCCTGATGCCCACGGGCTGGCCGAAA
>JALVPN010000039.1 GCA_027031765.1 Promethearchaeota archaeon
GACTCCTTCCACACCTCTTGGCACGTATTGACGGACGCGCAACAGTGCATGACATCGCTGCTGACCGGTCGTCGGAGATGTACCAGCTGCTGGACTACCTCTTTGCGAAGCAGGCGGTTGAGATCCTCACCCCTGAGAAGAAGAGGATATTGCTGGCGAAAGAGCTCCTGCAGAAGATGGTGGAGACCGCTACGCGCACGTACTCCGATGGGGTGGCCCAGGCCTGTCTGCGCGAGGCACTGGATGCAGTGGACCAGCCCGAGATAGTCTCTGAGGTGCAGCTGGGGCCGGGGGGCTTCAATATCGACTATTCGTTCCTCGTGTACGACGGGCTCAGACCACACAGGGTCATGGAACTACATGACCAGTGGATATCATTGCTCGAGGAGTTCCTGGACCGGTTGCCGAAGAAGCGGAAGAAGAAGTACGTCGAAGAGCTGATGGGAGTGCTGCACGAGGAGTTCTTTGAGAAGTACAGCAGTACCGAGCTGGACGGTATAGAGAGGCTCACACTTAGGCTGGAGGCCCAGCTGAGCGGGGGACAGTCCTGAGCGGTGTCGCACGGGGATGTTGGCACCGCACCCCCACACACAGTGTGGCCCACAGTCATTCGCCCCTCTGCCGCAGGCGCGGACATGCGAGAAGGAGTAATATGTGGCGACTACGTAGCTATTCCCACTCACGAGAGGACTGATACAGAGGACTCAGAAGATGACTGTCACCATTGACCCGGAAAGGGCAGTAGAGATCAGACCCGGCGTGTGGTGGGTCGGCTGGCCGGACTACGACGCGGGTTTCTCGAACAACCCGTACCTCATAGTTGACGGCCAGGAAGTTGTACTAATAGACCCTGGTTCAAGGCTGGATGTCCACTGGGCCTGGGTGAAGAAGAAGGTCGAGTCGGTGGTGCCCATTGAGAAGATAACCATGGTCATAGTCCACCATCAGGACCCAGACCTGTGCGCTGCAATCCCGCTCATCGAGGAGGCCGTCGGTGTCAACAACTTCGAGATTGTCACCACCGAGAGGACCGCGCTGTTCATCCCCTACTATGGGGTCAAGACCGAGGTGACGGCCATTGGGGACGGAGAGTACATGGAGATCGGTGAGAGTGGGAGGGAACTGCACTTCATCACGTCGCCGTACCTGCACTTCCCCGGTGCCTTCGTGACGTACGACAAGAAGGAGAAGATACTGTTCTCATCGGACATCTTTGCGGGCTTCTCGATAGACTGGTCACTGTTCGCCAACGAGTACTATATGGAGGCCATGAAGGTGTTCTCGCAGCCATACCTGTCAGACCAGCGTCCTGTCCGGAACTTCCTGCGGAAGGTCAGGGGCATTGAGATTGAGATGATATGTCCACAGCACGGCTCGATAATCCCAAAGGACAAGGTACAGGAGGCTATCGACACGCTGTGGGACCTGGAGGTGGGCGTATGGGAGTAGACATGGAACGGGTCAAGGAGCTGGTCTCCACCCTTGTGGCACGTGGCCTCGGCCTGTACGGTCGCGAGAAGATGGCCCGCATATGCTACGACTCGGGCGTCGCCCTGATGGATGATGACACTACCGACTGGTTGGACGACGATGTGGAGGCGGCCCTCCACAGGTTCTTGGTCAACTATGCCAAGTTCAACGTGGCCGCCAAGATGACGGTACTGGTGCTCGCCAAGAAGTTCGGCGTGCCGGTGCCAGAAGAGCTGAGACGCAAGAAGCGGCGGCTCTCACGGCTCAGGCGGCTCCTCTCACGCGGGCGCGACAACTAGGCCGTGTCCGGCGACATTGGACATGTGCGACCCCAAGATGTGGACGTGGATGTGGGTGGCCGTCCACATGGACGTAGCCAGTGACGTGCATTGTCCCACCGGTGCCCAACGGTGCGGGGTACTGACGGACAGACTGCGACTGGCACCACCGCTCCATGCAGCACCACTGGACTGCTCAGACATGGGACAGCACCGGTGTTTGACAGGGGGCTGGTGGTCGGGCCCGCGGCACTGCGCATGCCCCGAGGGGCCCTGACCACTGACTGCGACCGTCGCCCTCAGCCGGTGACGGAGAAGCCCTCAAAGACCATGGTCGGGACTGTCACCCCGAAGGGCGTGAGGGTGGTGTCTGACCCGATACTGGCCAGCTCTCTGAGCCCATCATAGAAGTGTCCTGCGACACTCACTGATCTCAGTGGGTGCTCCACAGAACCGTTGACGACGAGGAACGCCGAGGTGGCGACCGCGGAGAACTCGCCAGTCGCGATGTTGGAGTGGAAGATGCCAATGGGCATCTCAGTGATGAGCACCGCCTTGCCGTCGACCGATGCGATGAGGTCGTCCGGACTCCTGCGTCCCTCCTTTACGACAAGGCCCTTGGTACCGACGGAGGGGGAGCTCTCATACGGTGCGTTACCACCGAAGAGTTCGCGGCCACGGGCACAGTTACCAGTGGACTCGACGCCGAAGACCTTTGCATGGTAGTGGTCGAAGAGGAAGCCCTTCAGGACACCGCGCTCGATGACGACGTTCTTCTTCTGCGGGCTGCCCTCGGCGTCAACAGCCTGTGTGTTCAGTCCGACCGGGTCCTGTCCGTCATCGTATATTGTGAGGGCCTTGCTCGCCATCTGTTCGCCTATGTGGTCACACAGTGGCGACACGCCCTCAACGACCGGGCGGCCGAGCGTGGAACGGCCAACTGATGCCAGCAGGAAGGCACCCGCGGCCCGTGGCGACCATACTGTGGTCATGGTAGTGGTGGCATCGAACGGTGAGGCACCGTGCTGGCTCGCGGCCTCAGATGTTGCGTCCCGGCCGATGCCGTCAACATTGTATGCCCTGTCGCGAGCGATGTCAAATCCCAGACCGGTCTTGCGTTCCTCACCCACCTTTGTCATGACGTACGCTGTACACAGGTTCAGGCCACCACGTGATGCTGCCATCACGCCGTTCGTGTTGCCCACCGCATAGCCGCCCCAGCCCGCGGACGCCTCAGCACTCACCATGACGACGCGTCCATCGGTGGCCTTTGCCTCCTCCACAATCCGCTGGCAGTCACGCACCAGTGTCTCGACATCAAGTTCCAAGATGGAGTCAGCGAGGACGCCCTCGCGGCCGGGTGGCCTCGGCTCAACAAAACCGGGGAACCGCTCGTCCTCCACCGAAACACCGTGTACTATTCCCAGCGCCTCCCTGATGCTGAGCTTGACGCGCTCGCTGGTGGCACCGCTCGAACACGCAAAGCCGACCCGCCTGCCCTTTGCCACACGCACGGCGTTGCCTGCAACCACGCCAGACTTGGCCGCAACAACGCCCTGTGTAATCTCGGCCTCGGCCGAGCTCTGGTAGCAGACGTACACTTCGAACTCCGCGTCCGGGTCTGCAGACGAGCCGTACTTGAGGGCACTGTCTACAACACTCAGAAGTCCGTCCTTGATACTATCGTAGTCCATCGTCGCGTCCTCCTAGCTTGCCCGGCCCCCAAAGACCACGCCGTCCATCACAAGCATGGGCCCACCCAGGCCGACGGGCAGGGGCGACTGGCCGCCCTTACCGCAGCCACCGAAGTACCCCGAGAACAGCTTGAGCTCCTTGGTCGCACCCTCGACACGGCCAAGCAGCTCAAGGATGTTGCCTGATAGCGACACCTCACGGACTGGGTACTTGACCTCACCGTTCTCGACCCAGTAGCCGCGTATTGCCTTGAACAGGAAGGAGCCGTCGCCTTCGACCTGGCCGCCCTGGGTCTGCACCGCATAGACGCCGGTACCTAGGAGTTCGAGCGCCTCCTCTTCCGTGAGGTCGCCCGGCACGAAGAAGGTGTTGGTCATGCGCGGTATTGGCGGGAACGCAAAGGTCACCGCACGTGCATTGCCGGTGGGCCGCTGTCCGAGGTGCTTGGCCGTGCCCCGGTTGTGGAGGTAGTGTTCCAGGGTACCATGGTCAAGGACCACGGTGCGGTCAGCGGGGGTGCCCTGGTCATCGTAGGGGACCCATAGGCCGCCGTACGCCTTCACATCCGGGGTGCCCGTGTCCACAATTGTTGTGTGCTCCGTACCGAGCTTCTCACCAATCTTTCCTGTGAGCGGCGAGCCACCTGTCACAATGAAGTCCGCCTCGCTGAGGTGTCCGAACGACTCGTGGGCCAGTACGCCGACCAGGTGGTTCTCCACCAGTGCCCGCATCCTGCCGGCCGGACAGGGGTGTGCCCTGAGCTGTTCCTTCGCACGCAGACCTGCCTCGCGGCCGATGTCCTCAGGCGTGTGGCCGTCTGTGCTGAAGAACTCCAGGCCGAAGGTACCGCCATAGCCCTCCGAGCCCGTGACGAGGGCGCCACTGTCAGTGCGTGACGTGACCACGCAACGCAGGTCCGTCACCAGGAACTCCCAGTCAATATGCGAGCCGTCGCTGTTGACGAGCGTCTTCCGGCCGTAGAGCTCGCCGTAGAGGCCTCGGACATTGCGGATGTCCGCTCCATGCTCGCGGGCCGACTCCACCATCCTGTTGACGAGTCCGGTCTTGAAGGCCAGGTCGTGGTCACGTGGATGGGCCCTCACGCGCACCGTGTCAGAAGGGCGGCTCTCCACCGCAGTGCCACGGTCAAAGGGTAGGCGCAGGGTGGCCGCCCCACTTGACGCACGGGCCATCTTGAACGCCCGTTCTGCGGCCTGCTTGACGTCGGCCCAGTCGGTGCTCGCCGTGAAGGAGAAACCCGACACGCCTTCGTAGTAACATGACACGCCCACTCCGGAACGCGACTTCACCTCGATGTCCTTCCACACATCGTCCGTGCGGTGAAGGGTCCGGAGGACAAGGTCATCATAGCGGGCCTCCACAGCCTCAGCGCCCAGAGACTCGCCGTACTCGACGCATTTCTCAAGGGTGTCTATCATGGTAGGACCTCTTCATACGTCATTGCACAGTCCCATAGCAATGAGCAAACCCACATGCTGACTACTTCTTGATCCGGACAATAAAAGCATGGCCTTGTGCGCCTATTGCCACACAGCGTGACAGTACTCACCCCACCGGGGGCAGGTGGTTTCAGTGTGAAACCATGGGGCGGCCCGCAGGCACAGCGTCGTGCCCACAGGACACCGCCAGGACTGGCCTCTTGAGAGTGTGGGTCAGGGGGTGCACCCGGCTCCTCGGGCCGCTGCACTGTGCTGGACACTGGAAGGGTTATATCTGCAGCTGCTGACCATTCTTGCGATGCCACACTACGAGGGGACCATCTGGCGGCCTCCAAGTGAGGCCCGCAGCCTGATCTTGCAGGCCACGGTAGGGTGCTCGCACAACGCCTGTATCTTCTGTGTGTCCTACCGTGACAGGGAGTTCAGGGTGCGTGGTGCAGAGGGCATAGCCTCCGACCTCAGGTCGCTGGACGGTCGGCTGCTGGCCCGTGTCAGGAGGGTCTTCCTTGCAGATGGCAACGCGCTTGCAATGAGCACCACAGAGATGGAGGAGTGCCTCGACGTACTCAGGGAGCACCTGCCATCCCTTGAGAGGGTCGGGGTCTACGCATATGCGAAGGACCTTCGGGACAAGACCGTCGGAGGCCTGAGGCGGCTGCGCGGCCGGGGACTGGGGATTGTCTACCTCGGGCTTGAGACCGGTGACGAAGACCTGCTGAGGTGGTGCCGGAAGGGTGTCACGGTGCGCGAGACTATCGAGGCGTGCAAGAAGATACGGCAGGCCGGGATTCCCCTCTCGCTGACCATCATCTTGGGGCTCGGCGGCAGGGAGCGTTCGAGGGCCCACGCCACCGCCACTGCACGGGCACTCAACGAGATAGACCCTGAGTATGTGGGTGCTCTCACCCTGATGACGCCCCCGGGCGTTCCCATCTACGACATGGTGCGGGACGGCAGGTTCAGGGCGATGGGACCGCTCGAAGTGCTGGGTGAACTGAGGACGCTTGTGGAGGGCCTGGACCTCACGGACTGCACGTTCCGGACGAACCATGCGTCAAACTACCTCCCACTAGGTGGCACCCTTGGCCGTGACAAGAGCCTGCTCCTTGATGCTATCGACAGGGTGCTCATGACTGGTGACACCACTATGCTGCGGCCGGAGGGCCTGAGGGGACTGTGACCAATGATACTCGTGTCCACTGCCACCAATGATACTCGTGTCCACTGCCACCAATGATACTCGTGTCCACTGCCACCAATGATACTCGTGTCCACTGCCACCAAGTTGTCCTACGCCCACGACGGTACACGCGGGCAGCCCGTGCAACTGGCGGACAGGTCTTCCAGAGCCCATACAGGTGCCCGGGAGTATGAGTGCTGCTGGTGCGGCGTGGGTGTACCACAGTCTGCCACTTTGGGCATCTGATGTGTTGCAAGGACTTGCCACCTGTAACCCGAGTGGCCGACAGGTTGCATATGCATAAGGTAATAAGGGGCTGCGAGCAGGGACGGTCAGCAGGCGTACCAAGCAGGGAGAAGACTTGACTTGAGCGGCTGACGCACGCGCCGGCCCTTCTCGGAAGGGGAGTATCAACTGTTCTTGACACGCCTGTCATCTGAAAGATGCGAGATAGTACGATGAACTACGAGAGAGATACAGAGCCAGTTGAGGCTACTGTTGCAGACCTCAGGCCCAGGATGCGCAACATAACGATAACGTTCCGGGTCGTCGGGGTCGGCGATGAGCGCGAGGTCGTATCGCGCAGTGATGGCTCGGTCCACAGGGTTGCTGACGCGGTTGTTGGCGACTCGACCGGCACAGTACAGGTCCCACTCTGGGACGAGACCATCGACGAGGTCGAGGTCGGGGAGACCTACGTCCTGACAAACGGTTACACTGGCCTTTTCAGGGGCAACCTCCGCCTGAACATTGGCCGTTATGGGCAGCTCGCAAGAGCCGAGGAGCCCATCGAAGAAGTCAATACCGAGACCGACATGTCTGCTGCTGAGCACGACGACCCCCGCCGCCCGCGCAGGGACTACGGCGGTAGTCGGAGTGGGGGCTTCAGTTCCAGCTATGGTGGCAGGAGCTACGGTGGCAGCAGCCGCCGGGGCAGGTACAGTAGCAGGGGCCGGGGCCGGCGCTACTAGTATCACGTGCAGCACTCCGTAGCAGACAGCACGCAACACCAACAGCAGGCCGTGCGGTGTGCACCGGACGCACAGTCCGGCACCGCCGCGCAGGGCCTCACGCGTGGCAGGGGACGCCTGACCGGCTGTCTGGTCGTCCTGTGCCGCGTCCCTTCTTTGTTTTTGCTTCCACTACTCCCGTCCTGGCGCCGTTCGTGCTGGTCTGACCTGGACGGTCTGCTGTGGTCACACGTCACGATAGACGGACGGGAGATGGCTACCACATCCGAGGGCCATGTGCATGCGTGGACGCATGTACGCACGTAGTATGACCTACGACAACATTGAATAGCGGGCTGGAGAATACTAGGCTAACAGAGGAGACTGAAGGTCTGACGATGGACAAGATCTACGTGATAAGCTGTGGACAGGACCTTGCAAGGATGGGCATAGACAGACGGCGGATGGGCGTTGAAGGCCTTGAAGAGACTGAGATTTCTCTTGACTGGAGCAGTGCCCGACTGGTGCCAGTCGTGGCTGATGAGCGGGTGTCCTTCCTGCCGTGCGAGTCCAAAATCGTGTCTATAAGACCGGTCACCGTGCCCGCCTATGCAATGGTGTTGCGCTCGTTCTACGGCGTCAATGGAATGGGCGACCTCAACTGCATAGGTTCCATGAAGTTCAGGCCGTTCACTGAGGACCGTGTGGCCGACAAGGCGATGTTCTACTCAAGGATAAAGGCCGCCGTCATGAAGGGTGACCTGCTGGGACAGGTCCTGGTTGTCAGGGGCACGCCAAAGTCATGAACAGGGTGCTCTGTCTGGCCGATGCATAGTGGGGCCTACAACCGCGCAACAGCGCAACAGCGTCAGAGCCCGGCCACACATACACGTAGGCAAGTGTGTGTCGGAGATTACCAGTACCATGTATCCTGACATGTGGACTATCATGAGGTGGCTGACACACTGTACGGCACCCGGGCTGGATGGGACAGGCGGCGTGCAGACAGGGGACTGTTGGTAGTGCCACTGGACGGTCGGGCCGGGTGTGGGACGCCATGTGGTGCCGGTGGTGGTTGCGGTCACTTGGTACGCCTGATGAACCAGACTATCTTCCCGTCCTCCTCACGCATCTCAAGGATCTCGTTCCCAGTGCGTTCGGCCCAAGCGGGGAAGTCCTTCTTGGTACCGACGTCTGTGGCAATCACCTTGAGGACCTGACCGACTTCAATCTCCTGTATCTCCTTCTTTGTCCGGAGTATTGGCATTGGGCACCTGAGCCCGCTCGCATCGAATGTCCTTGCAACTTCGTACTCTGTCATGGTTCGGTCGAGCAGCTCTGGTAGAGGACACAATTTATGCGTTCCTGTGACGCAAAACGGACATCTCGTGGTCCCGTCGGTTGCAGGGTGTAATGGGTGTGGACTCTGTCTATCCCATTTCGACACATTTTTCTTTGTGGGGGGAAACAGTGGACAGCCATCAGGTGATTGAGGATGATTGTTTTCCAACTGCTACTGTTCGTCCTGTTCGCGCTGGCCCTGAGCAACATGTTCTCGGGGTTCATGCTTGCGCGGAGGATGGGAATGTACCTCATGATGCAGGTGATGGTGCTCATGCTGGCCATGCTGCTGGGGCTTGTGTCCCTGGTGGTGGGCTTTCTGTCTGCGCCGACGGGCGCCGTGTTCGAGCTGCAGCACCTCCTGCTGATAGGGGTCTTTGTGCTCACACTGCTCGGCACGCTGATGGAGTTCGGGCAGGTGTTGCCAATACTGCTGAAGACCATGCAGGGCGGCCCGTTCCACAACTCGCACATAGCAACGCTGCTCGTGACACTGTTCCTGAGCCTGGCCATGGTAGTCCTGTATGGCGGTCTTGTGACCACAGTCCCATAGGAGGCGAGTAGACGTATGCCAAGCATATACATCATCGGACAGTGGGGCCCCGAAGCTGCGGAGAGGTGCTACGGCCCCTTCGTGACTGCGACCACTGCTCAGGCCTCAGACATAGAGGCGAAAGTGTTCCTCATGATGGACGCGGTGTACCTCATGAAGAAGGGAGTTGCCGAGAAGGTCAAGGCCCCCGGTTTCCCGCCCCTGCACGAGCTGATAACCGAGTTCCTTGACAATGGCGGCAAGGTCGAACTCTGTTCCAACTCGGCCGAGTTCAGGGGCATTACCGAGGCCGACCTCAGAGACCCACGCATCACGATTGCAGGCGCAGCCACGATGGTGGACGACGTCCTGAAATATGACAGGGTCATGTACTTCTAGATCCGAGTCCAGAGGACCTCACACGGACAGCACAGCGTGTGAGGGGGTGCGGTGTACGTCGGCACCCTCTCACACCCACACTTTCTTCTTCTTGGACAGTCACACCAGTGTGGCAGTGCGTAGCACAGACCGGCACCACATGCTGTACGTCCACACCCCCTCTCCAGTCACTGACACCATGGCCGGTCGCGCAAGCATCATTGACATCCCGTGACTGGTCTGTGACTGGTCGGCGGGGATGGGGTGCGGGTGGTACGCGACGACACGTTGTCTGCCTGCTGTGCCCCCACCCACTACTGTTGCTGGGCCTGCTGTTCGTCAGGCCACTCTGCCGGCAACGAGCCCGTCAGGACGGACAGTCGCCTGCGGAGGACGAGTCCGGCAAGTGTGACGATGACCGTACCACCGATGACCGGTGTTGACTCTGCACTCAGCGGGAGCACTGGGGGTGGCACTGATACGACTATGCTGAACGAGCGCGCCACAGAGGCTCCGGCGGGCAGACCGTGCAGGGTCACGTGGAGGCCGTACGTGCCGGTGGCATCGAGGCGGAGGGAGAGTGTGACAACGCACGAGGCGTTTACTGGCACCTCACCCCGGTAGACAGTGGTACCGTTGTCCGATACTATGACGATTGTTGCAGTGCCGTTCCAGACCTCAGGGACACCAGCGACCTCGACCGCAAGGCTGAGGGTGCCCTCCTGTCCGACGACGAGGGTGGCCTCACGCAAAGACACGCTTGCAGTGGGTACCACAACTACTTGGCACTGGGCGGAAGAGGGGGCGTAGATGTCGTTGCCCCGGAAGGATATGTGGAACTGGTACACACCGGCGAGCAGTGGCCCAACGTCCACCAAGGCGGTGCCAGACATGTCGGTGACGACCGTCAGGGAGGTCACTGTCGAGCCGGTGACGTTGGAGACCACCTCCACGGAGAGTGTGGCACCGCGGATTTTCTGCACGCCGCTGGTGAGAGTGGTGTGTAGTACCAGCGGTTCAGGATAGGTGGTGTTTGTTGGTGGTGACACTGCGACCTGCGTGGCATAGCGCACGAGGCATACCAGTGACAGGGACGCATTGGAGAGGTGGTCATCGCCGTCGAAGGACACGAGGACAGAGTAGTTACCTGCCTGCTGCGGCGTCCACTCGAAAGACGCCACCCCGCTTGCTGAGTCGATGCTTGCCCAGCCAGACAACAGACCGCCGATGACGTAGGAGCCATCCGGGGCCACGACACAGGCCCTCAGCGAGACAGGCGACACCACTGCACCGAGGGAGTCCACCACTGTCACATCGATGCTGTGGGCCACGGCAATGGTCCCCGGGAGCGTGCTGTCCACGACCACAATGGACGTATGGGCGGTCACCTCGAAGGCCCACGAGGTGTTGGAGCCCAGACGGTCGGGTGCAGTGACGGAGACCTCTAGGTGGTAGCTCCCAGTGGGCAGACCGTGGAGGGCAAGGTGTGTGCACGATGCGTTGTACGAGAGGCGGTCGGCAAGCATGACGGGGCCGGTGGGACCGACAAGCGAGATGTCCATGGAGCAGGTCTCAGGGGGGACCACCATGCCGAGCTCGTCAACCACCCTCACGACGATGGCGCTGTTACTTGCCCTGTCGAGTGTGGACGGCCCGTAGACCTCAAGGCTGGTGGTGCCGACGACGAAGACAGTGACAGAGGCCGTGGACGCATAGTAGTGCTCTGTCCGGTTGAACCTGAACACGAGCGTGTAGTTGCCCATGGCATGCAGGGTCACGTTGAGGCGCTGTGGCCCCTCACCGTACTGTGTGAGGGTGCCTGATGCGACCACGCCCGATACTTCATGGAAGGCCCTGTAAGAGACCGTGCGGCCCTCAAGTGTGTGGCCGCTAGCGTCGGTCAACAGCACCTCGAGGACAACGGGGCTGCGTCCCGCCACCAGCTGCCCTGTGCTCACCACCGTGACACTGAGCACGGTCGAAATACGGACGTGGACCTCTACAGTGAGCGTTGCCGGGAGGTATACGCCGGCGCCACCGAACTCTGCGGTGACGGTCCAGGAGCCCGCGGCAGACAGCACGGTCGACCACTCGATATGGCCGGTAGCATTCGTGACCAGTGTGACCGGACCTACAGTGGCTGGTCCCGATACACCGACTCTGACCTCCATTCCGGCAAGCACCTCGCCTGTCTGTGTCCGCAGCTTCGTGACGAACAGCAGTGGGTCGCCGAGCTCGATCTCGACAGGGGAGGACAGGAGGTCAAGCTGGGTGGCAACAAAGACCGTGTGTGATGAGTCGCTACTGCACGGGTGAACAGCGGTCGAGCCCTGGGACTCGATGTGTACACGGTAGAGACCGAATGTGTCCGGAGTGAAGGAGACCGTTCCTGTCCCGTCCTCCACCTGTACTCTGGCGTACGGGAGGGCGCCGAAGAGCACAGTGTTGCCGTTCGGGTCGGTCACATGCACGGTGACTGTCAGGCCAGAAAGTGGCGCCCCGAGCTCGCTGGACGCGTGTACTGTGAGCACCAGTGGTGAGCCCATGACCGGGGTCTCTGGTCGCACTGTGGTGTGGACGATGCAGTCTGTCATAACTGTGAGCTCCCCCTCGGTGCCGCAGCCCAGGAGGAACTCCTCAGGCACGGGAGCAGCCCTGACGGTCAACAGTCCGTGCGTCTGGTTGGCATGGTAGGTGACGGTAGCGGTACCGTTCTCGTCTGTGGCAACGGTGGTCGTCCAGATGGGGACGAGGTCCTGTCCGAGCACCTGGAACAACACCACGACCCCCTGCCGGTCACTTGCAACGGAGAGGTTGTAGCAGATTGACACGCTGTCGAACAGGTCCACAGGGTCGGCAGAAACTGTGATCGTGCCGCTGCCGACCTCCATGACAGACATAGTGCTTGAGTTGCTGGCGTCAAGGTAGTGGTCATCGCCCATGTGCACCACTGATACGTGGGCGGTCCCGCGCCGTGAGGGTAGCCAGTATACCGTGTCCGTACTGTTGGAAGAGGTGAACATCGCCTTGAAGACCGTGGTCCCGTCCATCTGGACCGTGAGCACGAGGGTGCGTTTCGGCACCGGTGCGCCCAACATGTCATGCAGACTCACTCTGAAGGCGGTCTCGGAGCCGACAGTGGCCGTGAGCGCGTGGTCGAGCATGATGACTGGCTGACAGCGCACCCTCTGGACGACTGTGGCCACGGCAGAGGCGTTCAGGCCTGAGCCCTCGAAGCTCGCGTTGACCAAGAAGTCCCCGACGACGTCAAACCTGTGTGTGATGACGCACGTCCCGTCCGCAGAGGTATGGAGGAGCTCAGAACGCACTGCTGTCCCGTTCCTGGTGATGGTGATGACAATGGGCAGGCCAGAGAGCGGGGCACCACGCCAGTCTTTGAGCGTGGTGACGATGGGTACGGTCTTGCCTTGCCACACAGGATAGCCGTCGAGGCTGAGTGTGAGCGTCGTAGTGCCCATTGCAGTGGCCTTCTCGGAGCCGGTGGTGCCGGTGAACCAGCCCTGTGGGGCGACGGTATAGCTGACCGTAAGGAGGCCCGGGTGAGGGACGTAGACCGAGTAGATGATCCTGCCG
The DNA here is from genome assembly GCA_027031765.1 of Promethearchaeota archaeon. Classification (GTDB taxonomy): domain Archaea; phylum Asgardarchaeota; class Thorarchaeia; order Thorarchaeales; family Thorarchaeaceae; genus JALVPN01. The sequence continues at coordinate 12,879 of JALVPN010000039.1, forward strand.
TCGGGGCCAGTGGTGTTCGTGGCATTGAAGATGGCAGTACCGTCAAGCAGTACTCTGGTGTCTACCACTACCGATGCAGCAGGCCTATGTGACGTGTCTGTCATGGTGAGCACAAGTGTGTCCTCAGCCGGCGCACGGACGTCAGGGCTCCACGCGACTGTCAGGGAGATGTCTTCGGTCACGCCCGTGTCGAGTGAGGAGGTGGCCCGTTCGAACCAGTCCTGACGGGCGCTCGTTGCGTTCACCGTGTTGATGCCCCGCGCCGACGGTGTCCACACGACGATGAGGGTGCCGTTGTGGTCGGTGCTCCCGGTGTGGTCGAGCAGCACTACTTCGTCAGGAGCGGTGACGGTCACGGCCAGTGTGAGGCCTTCAATGGGGTTGCCAGTGTGGTCGGTGACGGTGACGCGGATCCAGCCCGGGGTGCCAACATGGGGCTGCTGGGAGGCCTCAACGGTCAGTGTCACCGGCACCCACAGTGTCGTCTCGGTCGCAGCGCTCGCACCACCACGGGACACGGAGCCTGCGTACTGGGCCGTCAGGCTGTACTTGCCAGGGCTGGCGGTAGACCATGCATACGAGACCATGCCGCTACTGTTCGTGAGGAGCAGTTCCTCGACCACGGTGGTATCTGGCAGGTACACTATGCGGAGTGTGACCGGGGCGCCCACCACTGGCACACCGTGCGAGTCGGACACCTTGGCCCATACGCTCCAGCTGTCTGTGACCAGCCCCTCAGCTGGGGTCCCCCCTATGGACACCGAGGCCTGGTCCCAGGCCACACTCGACGCGTGTGCGCTGCTGGCAAGGAGGTGACCGGTGGCTGCATGTTCGGCAGAGAGGTTGTACTGTCCGTTTTCCTGCATTACGAAGGTCACGCACGCCATTCCAGTGCCGTTGGTCTGCACTGTGTCGTCAACTACGGTAGTACCGGACGGTGCGACCACGACGACGTGTACGTACTGTCCCGCGATGGGCGCACCACCGTGGCCTGTCAGGCGGACCGTCTGGGTGACCTGGCTGTACTGGTCCAGAGTCCCATTGTCCAGCCACGTGAGGGCGGTCGCCTCATACACGTCGATAGTGCCGGACGTCTCCGTGCCCAACATGGTGCCGTTCTTCTCTGTGCGGAGCGTGTAGTTGAAGCGGCCGCGGGTCTGAGGTGTCCAGATGAAGTGCTGTCCGTGCCCTGCCGAGACCGCAGTGTCGTTGAACACCAGGGCGCCGGACTGGTCGCAGACATGCAGTGTGACCAGCTGTCCGACAACGTAGGAGCCGTTCTCGTCAAAGAGCAGCGACCATGGGATGACAAGGTGGGGGCCCAGGTCCGCAGTGATGTGGTCGTCGGCCTCAAAGTGTACTGGTACGGGCTTAACAATGGTCACTGGCTGACGCAGGACACACTGGTCGCAGTGGTTTCGTGTGAGGGTCACAGTGAGGTTGTAGATGCCAGCGGACAACCCGGTCGTGGGGACTGAGAACTCAAAGGGGCTGTACTCCCTGTAGTGGTACTCCACGTAGTTGGGAGGGTCACCGAGGCGTACCGTCACGTTTGTGAGCCCAGCGTCAGAGCCCGTGGCCAGTGTCCAGTCCACGGTACCGTTGATGGGGTCCCCGACGAGCACAGAAGACGTGGCGACTGATAGCGTGCCGTTGAGCGACGACCTCACCTCGAACCGTACCTCAGAGAACGAGCGTGACGCACCCCAGTCCACGACCATGAGCGCAAGGCGCGTCCAGCCGAGGTGTTCCGGATTGTTGGGGATGTCGAGGGAGACCGTCTGCTGACCGCTGACGCCCCTCAGCTCGTAACAGTCACCAAAGAGATACGCGCGTAGTGTGTGGTTGCCCGTCGGGGCTGTTATGTTGACCTCCACATCAATGGTGCCACCCAGAGTGGCAGTGCCCACCGCCTCTGCGGTCATGGACGACCCCGTCACCTCACGTATTTCAGGACGGAGGCCCAGAACGGACACCATCGTCAGTACGTCGGCAGTGAACACGGGTTGCCACAGGATGGTGGAGTTGTACCACCCGTCTGAGAACGGCCTGTCGCCAAGTGCCTGGAGGACCATGTCCCTGTCGATGGCCTCAAGGGAAACTGAGAACCCCGACTCGTTGAGCAGGGCGAGGGTCTGGACATCCATGCTCAGGTCCCAGAGGTCGTTGTACTGTATGCGTGCAGAAATGTTGGCGGAGATCTCAGAGGCCATCGAGGCCGTGACGAGGCCGAGGCGGAGTGCGGTGCGTGTGGACAGGAAGTCGACTGCCGGCTGGTGTCCTGCGAAGGGCCTGAGAGTCCAGCCCTCGGTCGACCAGTGGCCACCGAGGTACTCGGCCATGACAGCAGAGTCGAGGGCCGAACGGTGCTGGACCCAGTCAAGTGAGTCGATCATGAAGAGGGCCTCCACAGCAGCGACCGTGTACTGCATGTGCGGTGCTACCGGGTAGGTGCAGAGCCTGAAGTGACCGGAGTAGTGCTGGCGCCGAGAGACGTACGTCCGGACTGCGGAGACCTGTGCGTCTGTGAGCTCGTGGCCCGCTGCAAGGGACATCCCGGTGCCGAAGAGGTTGGTCCAGACGCTGCGTGTCCCGTACTGGTCGATGTAGTACTCGGGAGAGGCAACGTAGGTGATATTGGCAGGATAGACCCGCCAGTCACCGAACTGTGCAAGATATTCGTGGAGGGCGGTCGTGTTCATCTCAGAGACCGCATGGGCCATGCGTCCCATCCTGGACATCCAGTACCCCCACATGGTGCTGGGTATGGGTTCCATGACCTCAAGAGCGACCGGCGACTCACAGGTGCGCAGGAACTGGACGATTCCGTCCGCGACTGCGGAGGACGACTCGCCGACAACGGACAGACAGCGCGCCACGGCTGCGCTCTCGGCCATCTTGCCCACACCGTCGGAGGCCACGATACCGAAGCCGCCTGACACACATTGGCTGTCAGCGAACCAGGCCAGTCCGGCGGTGAGGTTCTCAGGCGGCAGTGTGCCCATTATTGACATCGCGGAGAGGGCCGCGGCAGTGCCCACAGTGTCCTCGCTGGAGGGCTCTATCCGGTTCTGGTATGAGCCGTCCCCCCTAGCATTGTCCTGGAGCCACTCGGTGAGCTTCACCGGGTCGTTGTGGGTCGTGTTCAGGTATGACAGGCTCACGAGGTACTGTTCAGCATACGTGTTCCTTGCGTCGAGGCTGTCAGGGTTCTTCGATACCGCACCCCAGTACACGGACTGTTCAGGCTTGGTCGTCTGAGTGCCGTCGACAACACAGGCCCGCAACCATGACTTGAGCGCCGCCGTGTCAATGGCGCCAAGCCTGTGGGCCTCACCGAGGGCCTCTGTGACGTAGTAGGTCACCGTCAGGTCGTCCTCGTAGCCGCCATCAGGGTCCTGTCGGGCCGAGAGGTACGCAACAAGAGCGTCCACATCAAAGTCGGCCTCCAGGCCCATGACCACAGTCAGCCAGAGGCCCTGAGCGGTCGAAGTATTGGAGGGTGTCCCGTCTTCCACCGGGGCGAAGGCCGTGCCATCGGGGCCAGTATCATATACGGACTGTAGGTATGCACGGACGAGGGGCACGTGGTCATCGCGCCAGACGCTCCAGTTGTCACCTGACAGCAGTGCCCGTGCGACATGCACGCCGTGGTACAGAGAACGCAGGAAGGGCTGGTGCCAGTAGGACATGCCCCCTGGTACAGCTGTGGGGGCCGGGGGCTGAGAGTCAACAACCCTCCCGGTAACAGCGTCCTCGTGTAGCGCCGTCGAGTAGGCAATCACGTTCACGAGGAGGCCCAGGCCGTCGTCCGTGAGGCTGTTGGGGTCTTCAGGCCCGAACAGGAAGAGGTCGAGCGGCCACGAGTCATAGCGCACTGGTGCCAGGGCCGGGGGTTCGCCGCACACGAGGTCGACAAGGCGCGAGTGCGCTGTCTGCACACGGTCACATGGTAGCTGCACCGTGTCCTCTGTCGAGAGCAGCGCACCCATGGTGAGCTGCACCGGTCCCTCCAGGAACACCGCTCCCGAATACCTGGGTGTGGTGGCAAGAGTGTAGTACACGGGAGCGGTCTGGGAGGGTGGACTGAGGCCCCGCAGTCGGTGGAGGAGCCATGCGGCGCGTCCGAGGGCTACTACTGGCCGGTCCACGCGCACGAGCAGCTCTAGGAGGGCCTCGTCAGCGGCCTGGCCTTTGTCAGAGCCAAGGCTTGCATCAAGGACAATCCCTTCGGCACAGAACAGGTCGGTCTCCCCGGTGAGCACAGCGGTCTGGTCCGTGACCACGACCTCAAGGCCGTACGACCGAAGGGCCGCCGCAACGGCCTCTCCCCGACATTGGACGGAGCCGTTGTGCAGCTCGACAACAACGTATGGCCCGGCAGTTGTGCGGGCCCAGTCGCTGGACAGCTGTGTCCGTGGCACGCCTGTGTGCGGCGTTGGCTGTGAGACAGGGACAGGAAGCGGCTGTCCGACCCGGGGGGATACGAGGGAGGGGAAAAGACAGAATACGACTATAGTAATGGCTATCACTCTGCACTTTGAGACTCGCAACACTCTCATGAGGCTGGCACCCCCAAGACAAGACAGTATGCCACGTACAGGGAGATGCACACACAGACCGCCTCGACGACCCCAAGGACCGGCCTCTGCCGGAAAGCGGCTGCCAGCAGGGAGACGTCCCCGCTGCGTACCGCCGAGTTCACGAGAACACATACGCACAGGTACTGGCATGCCAGGACCCACACTGTTGGTGCCGCAAGCGCGACCGGGAGGGCGGCCATTGCAAGTGCCATGTACACGGACAGGAACACTGTCAGGAACATGTATGTCAGGACGATGCCCACCTCGGGCGGCCTGTCCACTGTGAAGTATAGGTTGACCTCCCCGTACGTGGTGCTGGTCCGCACCTGTTCCACCTCGAGCCCCATGACCTTGGCCAGTACGTAGCGCACGGCCATGTGGACAATGAGGCCCGGCAGGAGCAGTACGGACACGAGTGTGAGGGCTGTGTTACGGATCCAGCCCTCGAACTCTCGCTTCTTGCCCGAGAAGAGCAGGAGCCCACGCACACCGGTGGCTATGAGCAGGACTAGTGGTGTCAGGTGGAAAGACACCACAGCATCTGCGACGAGGAATCCCGGAATGTCGAGTTCCATTGTCAGCGGGCTCCTTTGTCCTCGGGCGGACATCCTGTCCGGGACAGTAGGTGCCGACAAGATAGATAGGGGTTACCATCACCCCGGACCGGGCCAATGACCGCTGGCACACAGACGTGGGGCCGTATGACAGTCGCAGTCCAGAAAATCGTAGTCCATACCGGCAGCCAGCAGACTTATAATGCTACCGTTCGCAGTGCAGGTGGCAGCTATCATGTTTGCTCATGAGCAGGGGCCCGGGGACGTGCGCCCCACCGCACAGCTGTCTGGAGTGGACTGTGGTCCTCTGCACGGGCAGCGGTCTGGCCATGACCGGTGTGTGAGGACTGTGCGAGGACACATTCAAGGAGGGCCCGGTCTTCCCCGTCCACACGAGTGAGGAGCGAGTCGAGCATGCTGAGTGCAGAGTCCGAACCGAGTGCACCGAGAACAGTGACTGCCACGGTGACGCTGTCGAGGTCACCGCAGGCGAGGAGCTCGGAACAGACGTCGAGCACACGGTCGTCGCCGCGGTATGCGAGTTCGAGGAGGGAGGGCTCACGGAGTAGTGGGTGCAGGTCGGAACAGGTGGCGACGCGCGACAACACGGGGGAGGAGGTCCTGGCGAGGGGGCGGACAG
>JALVPN010000040.1:0-53254 GCA_027031765.1 Promethearchaeota archaeon
TGCGTGACGGGAGGACACCCCGGGTCTCGTCATATTGCAATGGGTGGGCACTCACGTTCCTGGAATACACACAGCCAAATGAAACAGCTCACGACTATCCCGTCTTCCTGGAGCACTTCCTGAAGGATATATCGATAGACAAGGCATACATCATTGGCACATACAACAACCCAAAGGGGTTCGGGGTGTACGATATTCTTGGCACCCTGTTCACAATGGCGCTCGCCAAGCAGAGAGGGGACTACAGTACACTCGCCCGACTCAAGGCGTTCATGTTCGACGGGTTCAACAGGGTCTGGTCGCCAAATGGGCGGGAAATGCACTATGACACCCTTGCGGTGGAACCGTTCTTTCAAGTGCCACTCTCCTTTGCCCGGGTCTGGGCAGGCACACCAGTGACCATCAGAGACCTGACAACACCGTACGAGGACGGGTTCTGGGACTACCCGTATATTGGCTCTGCAGACGACGACAGAATCTGGGTGTACCAAGCACAGTGGGATCCCGCCAAGGAGGGGTTCATCCTGAACATCCGTGTCGACCAAGAGGCCACATTGACATTCAGTAACTTTGACCACACGCCAGAGGCATTCTCTGGAGGCGCCTCACTCGGGGAGCTGACCGGAGTGGACGGTGACTTTGAGCTGGTCCTTGAGCCGGGGGTATACAATATTGTGATTGTTTGAGGGGGTGAGAAAGGGTGGAGAGCAGCGCAAATGGGACACAGGTACAGAGTGCGAGGGCAGAAGTACTGAGACGTCTACACTGTCAGGGCACAGGGGAGGCAGCATGGACCATGTCAGCTGCTGTTGTCGGGGCCATACTGTATGTTGCAATATCAATGGTCGAAATGCCATACCAGGTCGTGTTCCTCTTCAAGTTAGAGTGGCTCCCAGCCCTGGCCCTCATCGCTGGCCTGGGTGCGATAAGAGGATCTGCTGCGGGCTTCTTTGCAGGGTATGCAGGGTCGCTTGCACATGGCATGATTGCCTATGGACACGTAGCGCCATGGACACTGCCGAGCGCTGCAATCGGCGCAATTGGTCTGGTGACAGGGGCTGCAGAATACGATTTCTCGTCTAGCATGTCCCGCGTCAAGCTATCGCTGGTCGCACTTACAGGCCTCATGTTTGCAGTGCTCCTCACGACGGCAGTCGATCTGTTTGTCTATGAAACGTCAGCAATTGCAGTGCTTGGGTTCTACACAGTCCCTACACTGTCAGCAGGGATACCATCGGTAACAGTCCTTACACCTCTAGTTGCTGGGGTGTGGCAGGTGGCGTATGACAGATGGTACGCAGCCCACTTGTAAGAGAGCAGGTACGGCCCCATACGATGGGTGCAGCACCGACCATGCCAGCAGTGCTACGTGACCGGGATGTGTTCCAAGATGCAGTGGGTGGCATCTACGTGGCCATTGGGCACATCCAGCCGACTGCACGGACAGTTTCGTATCTGAAGTATGTGCCAGACCCACATGGCAGATGGCAGGTACAAGGCAGGAGGTATCGACGCGTCTTCAGCAACAGTGCAAAGTCAGTCGCTGATGCAATGCACTTGGTACCGGGGGCATATCTTGTCGAGGATAGGCATTTCAATACGGTAATGGTGGAAGTGCCACACAGTTGCGTTGTGGAGTACTACTCTCCAGAGGCTAGGCTCGCAGAAATCATTGACAGTGGGCCAGGGGACAGGTTGGAAGGGATTGCAGCCACCATTGCAATGACTATCCACGACCTGCTTGGAGTCCCGTTCAGTGCAATGGGAGTCACAGGGAGCATAGCATGGAGAGCACACGACCCCAGCCGGTCTGACGTCAACTTCAATGTATATGGGTATGATGTGGCACACCAGCTGGTCTCGCAACGCGGACTTGTCGTATCAGAAGACCACAGGATACGGCTCCGGCGTGGAAAGGACTGGACCGGCTCAGTCCAGCACATTGTCGACCGCGTGGACGGCATGTCAGTTTCCGACATACAGGCACTCTATGCCCGGAAGACCGAGTTCGTCTGTGATGGGCAGTATGTCACAGTGATGCCGGTGCTGCGACCCCATGAGTCGCCAGTCCAGTATGGTATGGAGTCCTACCATAGACTTGTGGATGGCACAGTGCGGGTGACACTTCAGGTTGAAGACGACAGGTACGGGATATTCATGCCTGCGATATACACGACATCCTCACGGCCACTAGACATAACGGGCGGGAACAGGATAACGCGTCTGATGATATATGATGGCAGCTTCAGGGACACGCTACGCACGGGTGACGTAGTCCAGGTGCAGGGCACGTTGCAACGCGTCGTACACAGTACCGGAAGTGTGTCATTTCAGATGATGGTCGGGACTATGCAGGGCTGTGGGCACGAGTACATCAGACTCACAGGTCATGGTCGGTAGTGCAGGAAATGGAACTTGGGATGTCGGATAAAGGAGGCGCAGATGATGCCAACTGTTGAGCGCCACTATGTGCAAGTACCTGCTCACCGGGGTGAGGAGGCCAGACGGGCCCTACTCAATGCCGGCGGACTTGACAACAGCTGCAAAATCGTCAAGACTGACAGTGCCCTGCGGCTCCCACTTGTGAGGGACTTTGATAGGAGAGAAATTGCGACCATCCTTGGCGAGGAGGGCTTCGATATGGGGGTGGGGGAGTTTGTGAAGAAGCCGACAAAGCCGACGGTGCAAGACCTGCTCAGGGGTGTGATGGACGACGAGGAAATCCAGCTGCTGCCCCGGGCATTTGACTCGATAGGGGATATTGCAGTCCTTGAGATACCGGATGCCCTGAGCAAGTATGAACGGCAGATAGGCGAGGCATTCTTGACCGTTCACTCCAGGTTCTCAACAGTACTGGCAAAGGCAAGTGCAATTTCCGGAACGAAACGAGTCCGGGAGTACAGACACGTTGCAGGCGTGTGCAAGACACGTACGGTGCACCGGGAGTACGGGTGCCGCCTAGTTGTTGACCTAGCAAAGGCATACTTTAGTCCGCGACTACTGGAAGAACATCATAGGGTCGCCACACAGGTGCAGCCGGGAGAAACCGTACTGGACATGTTCACAGGCGTCGGCCCTTTTGCAATACACATTGCGAGTAGACAGCGTGCGTATGTGATTGCAGTTGATATCAACCCCGACGCAATAGACCTGCTCAGACAGAGCATGGCCCTGAACAGACTCCGGGGGACGATTGAGCCTGTTGTGGCCGATGCACACGCATACTGTGGACTCATGACCCCCCACTCGGTGGATCGGGTGATAATGAACCACCCGACAGGTGCTGCTGACTTCGTCCACGACGCATGTAGGGTGTTGCGGGAGGGTGGAGTCATGCACTACTACGACTTTGCTGCCGAACCAGACCCAGAGGAAAGAGTATTGGGCAGGCTCAGGGAGCGCGTCGGACAGTGTAGAAGGCGCACAGAAACCCTCGCAACCCGCCGGGTCAGGAACAGTGCACCCCACGAGTATCAGGTGGCCGTCGACATCAGGATCCTTTGAAAAAAGCGACCTCGCAGTGAATGGTGGTCTCAGGGTTGCGGAGCTCGACTACGAACTGGCGGTCAAGGTCGCATGCAGCCTTATCAGCATGAATCATGAGGGTGCGTCCGCACTGAAAGTCACTCCTCCGTACTACCATGCTCACTGGGCTCTGGTAGGACAGCCCACTGCCACCCCAGCCCCAGACCACCTCTGAAACACCGTTCGCAGTCATGGACAGCCGGATCCGTGTGTCAGGAGACAACACCAGCCGGCGTGTGGCAGCATCAAAGTCACATAGCGCCTTCGTGGCACGTACCGCGATGATGCATGTGCCACGAGGGGTGAGTACCTCCTCCGTGGTGATCTCGAACGTCGTCCTGTGCTCTGCAATGACATTGACATGACCATATGCTGTGAAACGTACAGTCCGGACTGCTGCCATGTCAACCTCAACCTTTTATCGCTGGTCATACACAAGGGATTCGATTCACATGCCCGGTCATGAGAGTGACCTTGAGCGGCTGATCAACCGCCTGAGGAAACAGGGCTACCTGAACAACAGCAGGTTGGAACATGCACTCCGGGTCGTCCCAAGGCATGAGTTTGTCCCAGCAGGTGTGAGGAGTGCTGCATATCATGACACTCCGCTCCCAATTGGTTCGGGTCAGACGATATCGGCACCACATATGTGTGTTATAATGTGTGAGGCCCTAAAGCTATCGGAGGGGCACACCGTACTGGAGGTGGGCACGGGCTCGGGATACCACGCTGCACTGTGTGCCGAACTGGTCGCGCCAGCAGGTACAGAACATCCCGGCCATGTCTATACAGTGGAGATAATCCAGCAGCTGGCGGACTTTGCTCGGGAAAACCTAGAGCGTATTGGCTACTCGGACAGGGTGACGGTCGTGCATGGGGACGGGGGACTTGGGCTGCCGGACTATGCACCATATGACAGAATCCTTGTCGCTGCTGCCGCACCACGCATTCCAGACCCCCTCATCGAGCAGCTCGCAGAGGGGGGCATAATGGTGATACCAGTTGGGCGCCATGGGTTCTATCAAGAGTTAATGTTGATAGAGAAGGGAACCGGCGACGAAATCCGCACGAGACGGTGGGGCGGAGTCGCATTTGTCCCCCTGACTGGAAAGTATGGACGCTAGGCGGCCTTGTGAAGCGGCACGAGTGTCAACTTGATGACGCTGTTGTCATTCAGGCCGAGGTGCTCCCGGAGGTTGACTGGAGCAATCACCTCCAAGATGTCCTCGCTGTGATGCGTCCTCTGCGCAACGACCACGGCACCGTTGATTGCGTCGTTCACACAGACGCGGTAGCAGAGTACGTCACCGAAGGTGCGCCCCTCATGGGCGAACCCCTGCACTACGAGAGGGGGGCCCTGACGCATCCTAGCAACTGAACGGAGCGACTCACTATCATCCACTTTGACGTTCAGGGTGCCGGGAAATGGTCTGAACCCCAAGGCCTGATGGAACCGTGAGGAATAGATCTCCACATAGTATGCCCCTTCACCCAGTCCAGTGACAAGACGGCCCCAGATGATGGTCTCCTCTTCAGGGTGCATGAGGGCAAACTCCAGGCCGTGGAACACATCTGATAACTCGTTCAGACCACGGTCAGAAATCCGCACAATCATACCCGAAGACGTATGTGTACGGATCACGAGGCCTTCCTGCGCGCACCTTGCAAGTCGACGTGACGCGGTCTGCTGGCTGACGCTCATCAACTGGCCGAGTTCATTTGTAGTCATGGGAACAGGCCTCTGGACTGCACCCCTAGTTGCGAGTACATACAGTGTGAACCAGAGGTCAGGGTCAATCATGGTCCATCCGTCCTCCTCAGACCACTGTCAACAGGACCTTTCGTAGCCCTGAGCCTGCTCATGAGCCGCATGCTGAGGACAGCATTGGTCACATCACCGCGGGTACGTTCCACCAGCAGACGTGCAACATCGCACTTACGGCGCAGATCTGGGAGCAGCGAGTTGGGATAATCGAAGGTCACCAGCTCGTCCAGTATCTGTTCCATGTAGGACAACAGCCGCTCGGCCTCTTCAGTGGCCTCCCGTCGGACGGCGTCGAGTGCGGCGCGACGTAGCTCGCCCACGACATCTGCGAGGCCGGTCAGATATGCGCGTGACGGGACGTTATACTTTGATGGTGGCACCAGAACCCCCTCAAGAAGGAGGGAGATGAGGTTTGCAGCCTCTGTCAGCTCCTGATATGCTGTATTGAGGAGCCTTGAACGTGACAGGAAGTCGCTCCGCTCCATCTCGGCCTGCGCACGGGAGGTGGCCTGATACGCCTCCTCAAGGAGAGCGAGTGCACTCTCAAAGTCGCGTCGGTGCGCGTTCTTGATTGAACGACCACATGCGCGCACGGCCTGCCGGACAAGTGGCAGCACGGCCTCACGCACCTGTTCGTCACTTTCTAGCTCTGCACGGATTGGCTGAAGAACCTCAGATAGCTGCATCCAAACACCACCCGATGTTCAGTCCAGTCGCCTTATGTGTTTGTCCCGTGATAGCAGCACAACCCGACTCGCGACCAGTTCGTCCAGTAGATAGTACCCAGTCAGGGCCGCGAGCTTCTCAGAGAATGCACGGATGTCAGCATGAGAGGGGGAGTTGTCTGCACTGAGGCGCCCCCTTGAGGCCCCAAGGAACATATATCCCTTGACCTCCACAAAGTCCGGCTCCCCCAGCAATACAAGGTCGGCGTAACCGCGGGGGTCGGACATATTGTACTTGGAGACCAAGGTGAGCCGGTTGGCGCGCCGGCATGTCAGGGACTGGAGGAGTTCTTGTGTGACAAGTAGGCGTGACCACAGCCCGCGTCTGAGGGGGCGGCATACCCGTCGGTATGTGTCCTCGTCCGGCGCCGCCAGTGTGACATATAGCTGCGTTGGTTGCTGGATGTCCGCAACAACATTGGGGCGCGTGCCGTTGGTGACAAGGAAGGAGGTCATTCCCCGTCGGCCAATCAGCTCGATAAACTCACTGAGAAAGGGGTACAAGGTCGGCTCGCCCGCAAGCGATATTGCCACATGACGGGGGTCGCGTGCTTCCTCGTACTTCCGCGGCTCCACGGAGGGGTTTGTCGACGGGTTGTATCCACCGAGAGAGCGCAGGTTTGCAGCTAGGGTGGCCTTGAGCAAGTCCTCTGGTGGCAGCACATCGCTCCAATCCACAGTTGTCTGATCCCATCGCACACCCACATCCTGAGGGGTAACACGCCAACAGAAGACACAGCTCTGAGTGCACTTGTCGACCACCGGCGTCATCTGTACACAGCGGTGGGACTCAATCCCATAGAACCGCTGTTTGTAACACACATCACCGGTGACCAGACTCTTTCGTTGCCACTGGCAGGCCTTGAAGGCACCCCGCACACCGAGCAGGTGATACCCCTGTTGTCTTAACCGTGTTTCGAGTTTGGGGGGCATCTCGGATGACATTGGCCTTGCAGCAGGTCGCAGTGCTACTTATCAGGGTTTTCAGGGTGTCATCAACCAGGATGGGACACACCACGCACACGAGGCCTACACATGGCGTTGTCAGGCATGACGGCACAGCCGGGAACCACAGGTCACTGCGGGGATGCAACACGCCGTGCCAGGTCTTCTTGGACGCCCCAAGAACCCGTAAGGACGCCACGTCGTGCGAGGTCTCCAAGGACTTCACGACACCTGCGGTCCAGGTGGCCGGGGGGCATGTTCTCGAATGCGCTGCCGGGGAGCGGCATAAACACATGGGCGTGGATCATGGCACCCATCTCGACGAGGTCGTAGCAGAGTTCCAAGCTCGCACTGACATCGGCCTGCGACTCGCCAGGCAGTCCGAAGATCATGTCAACGTGCGGTACAAAACCACAGTCCAGGGCGATACGCACTGCATCAACACCCTGTGCAACCGTATGGTTGCGGCCAGCCAGCTGGAGCACTCGGTCGCTCCCAGACTGTACCCCAATCTGCACTGTCTTGTTCGCTACGTACTGTCTCATCATGTCCAACAACTGTCGGGTCACAAAGTCTGGCCGGACTTCAGAGGGGAAAGACCCGAAGTAGAGCTCCTCAAAGAGAGGGACTGAGGTCACACGGCGCAAGAGGCGTTCCATCTTCTCAGGACTGGGGCGCCGGCCATGCCCCCCGTAGCTAAGCGCATTTGGTGACAGGAACCAAGTCCTCTTGAAGCCCCACTTGTCGACAGCAAGAGAGAGCCAGTGGACTATAGAGTCAATACTCCGGTGTCTGACACGTCCACCAGTGATGAATGGCGTTGCACAGAACTTGCACCGGAACGGGCATCCACGTGTCACCTCGATTGGGCCACCAACATTGGTCTTGATTGCGAAAGGCGGGAAGTCATCAAGCCGGACTGTTGGGAGGTCCTTGGGACTCGGGTAGCTCTCGTCCTGCTGAGTGACCACACCGGGAATGCCAGCGGGCTCCCGCTCATTGATGACTGCATCGACAAGATCCCTCACGGCCTGCTCGCCCTCGCCAACAACGACATAGTCGAACCCGTGTGACAGGAGTTCGGACGGCCTTGCCGTCGCGTGAGCGCCCCCACCCACCAAGACAATACTGTCCCCAAACTCCTTGCGGATGTACTGCGCCTCTTTGAGGAGCTCCTGACGGGATGTGCTCATGATTGAGTACCCTATGATGAGACGCCGTCGGGCTGCAATCTGGCGTACAAGTCCTAGAGAGAAACGGTGTGGTGCTACAATTTCCAGGTCTTGCAGACGCGGGTCTGTTTCGAGTGCACCGATGATGGCGGCCATACTGTACCTGGCAGTGTTGTGTGTGCGGAACACAAACGTGACATCGCCACTAGCGGTCAAAGCGAGCCCGCCACGGTATACTACTCCTCTATGGTCCGCTCGGACACTCCGGTGTCTGTCACGCTCATGACGTGGATTGTACCACCCGACTGGATGTCACGGGCAATCCCGGCACGTACTGCACGGATAGCGATTTCCTCCGCTTCGGCCACTGTCAGGTCGTCCCGGTACTCCGACTCAAGGACTCCGAAGGCTGTACGGGTGCCGGAACCAGCCGCAGTGAAGTCGTCGGGAATCAGGGAGCCCCCCATGTCCAAGGTGAACAGTGCTGGCCCCTCCTCATCCACACCGACAACAATCGTCTGCACAAATAGGGGCATCAACCTGCGTGCATAGAGTGTGTTAGCAATCATCTTTGAAAGGGCCCGCACCGAAATAGGCTTCTTGCGGTTCAATTCGTATAACTTGATCCGGGCCTTCAGCTCGTTGACAAGCATCTGGTAGTCCGAGGTCAGTCCTGCCGATGCGAGCACAATGGTGTCTGTGAGTTTGAAAGCCTTGACCCCCTTGGTCGACAAGACCATCGTACCCCAACTTATCAGGGAGTCTGTAGCAACGACCACGCCATCTGTGCACTTGATGCCAACAACTGTTGCACCAGTCGGTAATGCCATTAGTAGACCTCTAGAGGCTGATTCGGTAGGACTCTCGGCCAATCCTCTTATAATCTTGCCTACTTGTGAACTGCACGCACCGACCCAACGGGTGGCCAGAAACGACCGTGACTCTAGGGCCAAGTGCAGTCCTCCAGCCAGGACGACCACGGCACGGCCATCAGAAGTGCGACTCAGGTGTTCCGTCCTCGGCCCATGGGAGGCAGATTGCGGCAGGCCATGGAAGACACAACCCGACCACAGGCCCGGGTTCCAAACACTATGACTGTGCTGAAACATTGTTTCACAGGCCCTCCTGTACGGCCCCATACCACACATCCAGCTGCAACTCGACTCGACCCTCTCTGTTCAGGTGCGCACAGCCCCATACGGAAACATGGACACGAGAGGAAGTGAGGTTTCGTAACTCTTTTCACACATTCTACAAAGACCCCGGTGATGTGAACATACAATGCGGAGTTTCAACCCGTTCTCGGGCATCCCTACAATAATGACCGCAGAAGAAATCCTGAAGTTTGCGCACGAGAGGTCTGTACGGGCGAGAATGAAGAG
Source organism: Promethearchaeota archaeon (assembly GCA_027031765.1). Classification (GTDB taxonomy): domain Archaea; phylum Asgardarchaeota; class Thorarchaeia; order Thorarchaeales; family Thorarchaeaceae; genus JALVPN01. The sequence continues at coordinate 9,515 of JALVPN010000040.1, forward strand.
CTCGCTCCGGATAAGCCGCGTGGAACGGACACGGATGCGAGAGATAACGCGGCTCAAGGAATTCGTGAGGAGCGTGAAGTCGAAACTCCGTACCACAGTCGAGTCGTTCCCCTCAATGGAACACCTCCACCCGTTCTATCTTGAGCTTGCGGAGATACTTGTAGGCATCGACAGAATTAGGAGGGCTCTTGGCGCCATCTACAACTCGATTCCGGTAGTAGATGAGATTGCGAACAGACACATTGAAGCCTTGAAGCTTGCCAGCGACTATCGGCAGATGAAACGTTCACGCAGTGCTGCAAAGGGTCGTATAGCCTCGGTCATCCGAAGAACCGCAGCCAACCTCCAGACACTCATAGAGGCCCGACAGGTGCTGGCCAAGCTCCCAAGTGTGACACCCGATAGCCCGACTGTTGTGTGTGCAGGCTTTCCAAATGTGGGAAAGTCGACGCTGGTCAGGGCGGTATCGACAGCGGAGCCCACCATTGCATACTATCCGTTCACGACGCGCGAAGTAATCGTGGGACACCTCATGGTCGGGGACACAATGGTGCAGGTCGTGGACACACCTGGAATCCTAGACAGACCCATGTCCGAACGCAACGACATAGAACGGGCTGCGATTGCGGCCCTCAAGTATCTGGCCCATGTGATCATATTCATGGTAGACCCATCAGAGACCTGTGGGTGGCCACTGGACGAACAGTTCAACCTATACGATGAGATTGGACGGATGTTCCCACTGGTACCAATCTGTGGAGTCATCAACAAAGTTGACATTGCGCCACCACACCATCTAGCGTCTGCAAGGGAACGAATGCCGGATGCGCACGAGATTGTCGCAAAGGATGGGCAGGGCGTGATAGAACTGATGACAGAGGTTGTTGAGGAAGCGGATGTCGACTCCAACAGAGAGCAGATAGTTGGCACACTGTCATTCCTTGACAGAGAGACCGACGCCACGGACAGTTAGCAGGCCAGGCGTACCAGTTGAGCCCTCAAGAGACAGGTCGGCATCAAGGAACCTGCTGGTGACCCAAAGGTTGGTCTTGAGATGTGATGTCACCCTAGTGATGCCAATCCTGCTCACGCCAGAGGCCATAGCAACATATGGCACCAACATGTCACAGAGATGCGAGTCCACAGCCAGACCTGTTGACAACTCACTGAGCAGAGAGGTGGCAGCCTCACGTCCGACCTGTTCGGCGGGCTTGCCCCGAGTCCCCAAGGAGTCAGAACCGATGCGCATCCCACTGCCCGACTCGGCCCACAGTACGATGCCGCTCCCGGGGCCGAGATGTGGGTCGCTCTTGCGGTCATAACTCTCAGTCTCAATCTGTACTGGGCATGATAGCGTCCCTTGGAGTACCTCCGCAGCTGCTTGTGCCTGACGGACTGCAACGTGTCTAGGCAGTCTGACACAGTGTGAGAGACCATAGATTGACTGGAGGTTGCCAAACCCATCAAAGTGGACAGGATGAATGGATTCAGTTGGCCACACCCTGCACCGCACTGTCCCACCACCACGGGGATAGTGGCCACGTCGAATGACCTTGGTGTCGACTGTTACACCAAGATGGCGGATCGTGTGGCCGAACACGTGGACCATGTAGTCGATTGGTGGGCTCCAGGCAACATCAGTACCACCGGTCAGTGTCAACTCTGAGGGTTCAGGGCAAAGGGCCAGTGCCGGGAAGACTGCTTGCAGGACGAGGGAGATGGAACCGGCGGTGCCAATGTCGTATGAGAATGTACCACCGTGCCGGCTGCAGGGTATGAACTCAAGCCGGGTACTCCCCACCTCTAGGCCGCTCACCTCCGCATCAACAACCCGGGCAATCAGCTCGACGCCTGCAATGTGTTGCCTCCTCAGACCCGGGTTCGACCGGCCAGACCGGATGTTGATAATCCGGACTGGGCGCATGGTGACGGCAGAGAGACTGACTGAAGTCCGGACAATCTGCCCGCCACCTTCCCCATATGAACCGTCGATTATTGTGAAATTCATCGTCCTGACAACGCGGTGACAGTACAATTAAGGCCTTTTGATTGGACTGGACACCATGCCAAACCCTTTATTGTCGGGGGCAACAGTGGGGGACGAGGCAGCATGGTAGCAGTGTTCATTGGCCGGTTCCAGCCAGTCCACCGGGGGCACATCCACACAATAAGGCAGATACTATCGGAAGAGGGCGAGTTGATAATTGCAATAGGCAGCGCACAGTATTCTCACACACCTGACAACCCGTTCAGTGGAGGCGAGCGTGTCATGTTCCTCCACCATGCACTGATAGAGGAGGGCATCGACATGAGCAGGGTATACATAGTCCCGGTACCAGATATCCACATCCACCCGTTGTGGGTCGCACATCTCAAGTCGCTGACCCCGTATTTTGACAGGGCATATACGCACAATCCACTCGTACGCCGATTGCTTGAAGATGCCGGGGTAGAAGTTTGTGAGACCAAGTTGTTAGAGAGGAGCAGGTTCAGCGCAGAACATGTACGAGAGCTCTTGCGGCAAGGTGGCAACTGGGAGGCGCTTGTCCCCCCGAGTGTGGCAGCCCTGATCAAGAAACACAAGATGGACGAACGTGTGAGAGCAATTGGCGATACTAGACTGAAACGATAACCAACTGGCTAAGATATGTCACATCACACGGGACGGGGGCACAGGACTGGTCGTGGTGGGAGTGGGACAGGGGAGGGTTTAAATAAGAAGTAGAAGGGACGGGATGGTGGTGAACGAGTGTGCCAGGTGAACGTGTTCCGGACTCCTACTGAAACGCTGTTTTTCTCCACCAGCTCGTTCTCCGTTGTCAAGTTTCTTTGCAGGAGGTCATGTGATGTCAGGCACTGATGGACAGAAACAAGGCAGCCGGGTTATCTTCAATATAAGCAAGGAGAAGAACTTCCCTGACTGGTTCGGTGAGATTGTCAAGGTTGCCGAACTTGCTGATATCCGCTATGGTGTGAAGGGCTTCACGCCGTTCATGCCATGGAGCGTCATCAGCATGGAAATCATGTACGACCTCTACGAGGCGGCACTGCAACGGAAGGGACATCTCCCAATGATATTTCCCACACTCATTCCAGAGAGCAATCTCCGGAGGGAGGCACAGCACGTAGAGGGGTTTACACCCCAAGTGTTCTGGATTCGCGAGATAGGTGACGGGGAAGAGCTGGAGGAACGGCTGGCACTCAGACCGACCAGCGAGACCGCAATATACCCCATGTATGCGCTCTGGGTCAGGAGCTGGCGTGACCTGCCCATGAAGAGGTACCAGCGGGCCTCTGTCTTTCGCTCGGAGGTCAAGAGTACAAGGCCATTCCTACGCGGCCGCGAGTTCCTATGGATAGAGAGCCACAATGTGTATGCCACTCATGAGGAGGCCAAGGCCCAGGTACGAGAAGACCTTGAAACAACAAAAGAGGTAGTAACAGGCGAACTCGGCATCCCGGTGATGGTGTTCCGGAGGACACAGTGGGACAAGTTCCCAGGAGGCGTCGACACCTATGCGGCTGACACGCTGATGCCCGACGGCAAGCTAATCCAGTTGCCGTCCACACATGACCTTGGGGACAACTTCGCGCGTGCGTTTGACATCAAGTACCTGAACAAGGACAACGAGATGGTGTACGCGTACCAGACATGCTATGGCCCTGCCATCTCCCGTATCTATGGGGCAATGATTGCAGTACACGGGGACGACAGGGGCCTGAGGCTGCCATTCAAGGTCGCACCATATCAGGTGGTCATAGTGCCAATAGTCAAGTCATCGACCGTCGAACAGGTCATGAACTACGCCCGACAGATTGAGGATTGCCTGAAGGAATCAGGGCTCCGCGTGCACCTAGACGACCGGGAGCAGACGCCCGGGTGGAAGTACAACTTCTGGGAGATGAAGGGAGTGCCAGTGCGAGTACAGGTCGGGCCACGTGAGGTGAAAGACAGGACGGCCACGGTGTTCAGACGCGACCTGCTCACAAAGGAAACCATAGCACTGGACAAGCTGGAGGAGTACATCTGGGAACTCGGCGCAGACATGGACAGGACGCTCAGAGAACAGGCAGAGGCTAGGTTCGAAGGGCTGATTGTCGACGCGTGGTCGTTGGAAGAGATTGACAAGGCATTGGACGAAGGCAAGGTGGCACGGGTGCCGTTCTGCACTACCGAAATGGCTGGGCGTGAGTGTGCTGAGATCATAAAGGAGGAAACAGGCGGCGATGTCCGGGGGACGCGTATAGATGTTGAAGAGAGGGCGGAGGGCACATGTGTTGCATGTGGCAAGTCGGCAGGCGCAGTAGTGTACATAGCAAGGTCGTACTGAACCCAAGCACATGGAGCAGCATTGGTCATGACACAGGACGTGGTGCTAGTCCCGCAGCCACACGGAGTGGTGGAAGAGTTCCGTAAGATCATAGGTGGGGCGGCCGGGGTTGTCGAGTCGGCACGCGATGTCGAGTCGAGGGTGGCCAACGGGGCAGATGCGACCTTTGTTGCGTCTGGTCGCAGTGCCAGGCGAATACATAAGGCGCGCTCCGAGGCTGCGGCTGATCCAGACATTCAGCGCTGGCGTGGATGGCATAGACCGTGCAGCTGTACTTGAGCGTGGTGACATCATCGTCTGCAATTCGCACCTGAACGCCTCCGAGGTCGCAGAATATGCGGTCGCGCTCCTACTCTGCGCTGCCAAGCGGACTGTGCCGAGGAACCGTGACTTCCGGACTGGGAGCTGGAAGCACGGGTGAGGAGGACCGTTCAAGAACATCGGGATACAGGGAAAGACCGCTCTCGTCGTGGGATCAGGGCATGTGGGCATGGAGATTGCAAGTCGCCCCCGGTGTTTAGGTATGAGAATAATAGTGGTCACGCGTACCGGTCGGGCATCACACCCCGAATCTGCAGACCGTGTACTCTCACTGAGCGACCTAGCCACAGCAGTCCCTGAGGCCGACTTTGTCGTCCTGCCCCCACCACTAACGGAGGAGGACCGCGGCCTTGTTGACGAAGAGTTCATAGCGCTGATGAAGCCGTCGGCAATACTGGTGAACGTATCGAGGAGCGCTGTTGTCGATGAGGGAGCACTCTACGAGGCCCTCAGGACGAGAAGGACTGCCGAGGCCGCGCTGGACGCATGGTGGGACTATCCAAAGGACAGGGGAAGGAGCAGACAGTTCCCATCGGTGCACTTCGACTTTCACAGCCTTGACAATGCCGTGCTCACACCACACAGAGCCGCATACTCCGAACAGGCAAGCAGTGAGCAGGAGAGGTTTGCAGTGGAGAACGTCCTGCGGTTCCTACGCGGCGAGACCCCCCTCGACATCATGGACATACACAAGGTACTAGCACTGGCAGGGCTCCCCCGGTCCAGAGGCAACATTCATCTGTCAGTGATAACGAACCGGGCTGCAGTCATCCCGATAGCGGTATGCAACAGCGAACGCTATAAGTGAAGATGAGTCCACTGAGCGCTGAACGGCAAGTACAGAGGTTGGAGCAGTGAGCATCACGAGCCTATCGGATGTCCCGGGCGTTGGTGAGAAGGTGCGTAAGGCACTCGTCGAGCATTTTGGAAGTGAGGAGATAGCGCTCAAGGTCATCAAGGACACGCGGGTCGACCTCGTGGCGGCGGTCCCCGGTATTGGCACCCGGCAGGCCATCAACATCGTCAAGGGTGCCTTCGAACAGGAGTTTGGTGCAAGTGCCAACATGATCCTGCGTACACCGGACATAAGGAAGATATACGAGGCGAGTCTAGACATCATCCGTGAATATGCAAACACAACATATGCCAAGGACAGACTGCTCCTCTACTTCCCACTCCCACCCGAGAAGATTGATGTCATAATGGAACGACAGACATACTTTGCTGATGCATCGGACTTCGCCAAACAACTCGACAATGAGATGAGGACACAGATACGGGAACTGTTGAAACGCATGAGAGGACTCTACAGGAGGGCGCGGCCGAAGCGGACAGAGGGGAGGGTGCTCCTGACCAACGACGCCCAGACATTCGACCGGCTGATAGAGGCGGGTGTGGACCGGTGGTGTCCGGTCTACGTCCTGTCCGAGGGGGAGAACTGCATCGACTATGCCAAGGGATACGACTTTGTGCTGTTCATCAGCCCACGGGGTGACTATGATGAGTCACTAGACATGATTGACAATGTCGAAGTCCTCGGAAAAGACTGGACAATAGATGATGTGCTCCCCGAGCGGACCATCGGGTTCTACTCACGGAACTACCGCGTGATTGATGCTGCATGCCAGTTGGCTGCGATACTCCAGCACCTACCGACCAACAGGTCGATGGAGAGGTTCGTGGAAGGGATTGACTTTGACAGCCTGAAACGCGTCGGAGAGGTGCTCCAGCAGCTTGATGAGGACGGTGAGATTGCAGCCGGGATGGATCCCGAGCTCGACAGGTACCGACAGGCTGTGAAGGCCTTCCCGACTGCCATAGCTGAAGTCGAAGCATGGCTGAACGAAGAGATCCGGTCCCGGATTTCCAAGAGCAAAGTGACCCTTGGCGGCCAGCAGATTATCAGCATTCTGCAGTCAGCAGACTTCGAGGGGGCTGAAACATCAGCGCTGAGGAACATGTTGCCGGCCGAGATAGTAGAAACGTTCTCAGAGACCATCCAGCAGGCAGAAGACAGGCTTGTCGAGATGCTGGGACTCACCGTACGCGAGGCCGACTGGGTGTCGGGTATTGTGAGTGAGGAGATTGCGCTGCCTGTGCGAATGATCCCTGCGGGGATTAATGATCTTGAGGACCGACTCAGACGTCTCTACGCTGAGAAACGCTTCAGACTGTTGAAGAAGGTGGCCTCAGAACTGAACAAGCTCAGGGACTCTGTCACACGGGCAGTCCAGAGCCTGCTTGAGTTTGACCTGTTCCTTGCAGTGGGACTGTTCTCAGTTGACTACGACCTCCGGACACCAAACATCTCCATGGAGTACAGGGGTGTTGGAGTCAGGGGTGCTAGGAACCTGTTCCTCGTGCAGAGCATGTTGAAAGGAAAACACGGGCCAGTCCAGCCCATAGACTACAGCATTGGCGCCACACCATTCCGCCCCGAGGGGACCGCTCAGGAGAACTGTGCGATACTGTCGGGGGCCAACAGCGGTGGAAAGACCACGACCATTCAGACCCTTGCACAGATAGTGACCCTTGCACAGGCAGGGTTTCCGGTGCCAGCAGAAACCGCCCATCTGTGCGTATTTGAAGAGGTCTATTTCTTCTACAAGAGCAGGGGCATGGTGAGTGCGGGGGCATTTGAAACCACCCTGAAGCAGTTTGCGGACATAGTCGTGTCCGAAAAGTCGAAACTTGCACTGTTCGACGAGGTGGAGGCCATCACGGAACCGGGCAGCGCGGCGAACGTGATTGCAGGACTCGTTGAGATACTCCAGAAGGACTCCCGGAGCTGTACAGTGATTTGCAGTCACCTCGCAAGGGAGATAAGAGAGGCCACTGATGTCCCACTCCGTATTGATGGTATCGAGGCCCGTGGCCTTGACGAGAACCTGGACCTCATTGTTGACCGGACGCCAAGGTTCGGCTACCTTGCACGTAGTACACCCGAACTCATAGTGGAGCGGCTCGCGAAGCTGGCCAAGGAACCAAAGAAGACAGTATACATGAAGATACTTGAGAACTTGCAACGGGTACGACAATAGGTGAGCAGGAATGATACGTGTGCTGGTCTTTGGGGACACGCACATACCAACACGGCGCGACGGAATACCCACCGACTTCCATGAGCACATCGAACAGACACAGTATGACATCGCACTGGTCACTGGTGACCTTGTCGATGAGGCTGCGATGCGCCATGCAATGCCCCCACTCCCACCGTGTCGAATAGTGCGCGGAAACATGGACTACACCAACGACTACCCACTATACGATGTCCTTGAGGCAGAAGGCCAACGCATTCTGCTCCTGCATGGGACACAACTCAGACCACGCGGCAACATCCGGGAGCTATGGGAGATTGCAGTGAACATTGGTGCGACCATTGCAGTACACGGCCACACGCACAAGGCAGATGTGACACTCCACAGACGAAAGTTGTTCCTCAACCCCGGGACAATCAGCGGGGCGACCGGCGGATGGCCTGGAAAGAGCGACGCGAGTTTCATAGAGCTGATCCTGGATGGCGAGGAGATTGATGTGACGCTGTACCATACGGACTGGAAGAGGACGCGGGTCTCAGAGGTGTCGTTCAGGAGAGATGGTGACGGGATTGTCCGGGGCAGATAGGAGTGGATGGCAAGAGAGGAGAGGACAGCTGTACTGAGAGCACCGACTGTATGTGCCTAGAGCACCCAAGCAGCGGTGGCAAAAGGATTAAAAGTTCAACAAATGGGTAGGACAGTCAGTCCCGGAGATGCGAGACCATGCCTAAGACTGCAAAGAAGCGGAAGAAGAAGAAAGGTGAGGGGCCGATGCCCTCTGGAGGAGCAGGACTGATCCGGTTCTTCGAGGACGAGACCCCAGGCATCAAGGTGGGACCGACAATGGTTGTGGTATTTGCAACGTTGTTGGTCGTTGCCACAGTGGTCGCTCACCTTGCCGCACAGCTGGGCTGGTTCTAGCTCGGCCAGACACCTTGGTCATGCATGTAGAATGTGCTATGCCTCAAGGATTATAAACGGCCCAATGACGGACTCGGACGCCAGAGATTGGTGGTTGCACCATGAAGGTAAAGAACACGATGAACAAGTACTGTCCCAAGTGCCGTAGACATACTCAGCACACGGTCTCGACATACAAGAGGGGCAAGGACCGATCAATGGCACAGGGCAAGCGGAGGATGACCCGAAAGGTCAGAGGTTATGGGTCGTTCCCAAAACCAATCCAAAAGAGGTTCTCAAAGACCACAAAGAAGGTGGTACTCCGCTACCGTTGCAATGAGTGCGGACATGTCATGCAGTCAAAGGGCATGCGACTGAAGAAGGTCGAGATAGTCAGAGTATGAGGTGGGTGGGAGATGACCAAGGGAGAGATAGTTCAACAACCGAGGTCAAGGTTCATCCGTGTGAAGTGTCTGGACTGCGAGAATGAACAGGTCATCTTCAGTCATGCCAGCACAGAGGTACGGTGCCTCAAGTGTGACCGGGTTCTTGCCAGGCCGAGTGGCGGGAAGGCGAGGCTGGACCCCAATGCACGAGAGATAAAAATCCTGCCTTGAGGGGCAGGGACACGAGTCTGTCTGAAGACTGACCTGTCCACCCGCCGAGCCAATAGGAGGTCAATAGTCGATGGTCCGGAAACGTGCAGAGTGGCCACAGCCAGACGAGTACGTTGTCGCAATTGCTACCAAGGTCGCGTCCTACGGCGCCTACGTAGTACTCCCAGAGTACGGCAACAAGGAGGGCTTCATCCACATATCCGAGATCAGCACTACTTGGGTCCGCAATATCAGGAACCACATTAGTGAGAACCAGAGAGTAATAGTCAAGGTGCTGAGTGTCGACCCACAGAAAGGACATATCGACTGTTCCCTGAGACGGGTGTCAAATGAGGCGAGGCGGGCCAAGAACAATGAGTGGAAGCGGGCCCAGAAGGCCGAGAAACTTTTGGAGCTCGTGGCGCGAGAGAATGGCATGACGCTTGATGAGGTGTACGAAGCAATCGGTTGGCCAATTGAGGACATGTACGGTGAGATATACCGCGGGCTGGAACGGGCAGCAGATATTGGGGTGGAGGCATTTGCACAGGTCGATGCACCAAAGGAGCTCAAGCAACAGGTTGCGGAACTGGCACAGCAGCGGATTGAAATACCCTCTGTGGAGATAGACGGCGAGCTCTCGGTGCAGGTGCCCGGCCCTGACGGCATCGAGGTCATAAAGAAGGCATTAGTCGCGGGACTCGAACAGGGAAAGAAGCATGATAAGTCAACGGTCGAAATATACACTCTAGGTGCGCCGCGTTACAAGCTACGGATTATGAGCCCGGACTACAGAGAGGCAGAAACAATACTTTTAGAGGTCGTCGGCACCGTCACAAAGACCATAGAGAAGAGGGGCGGCACGGTCACGTTTGACCGCACAAAGTAGTGGGATGCGGATGACCCAGTTACACAGATGTGTCAGGTGTCGGAGGTATACTCTGAAGGAGAAGGCGTGTCCTGTATGCGGGGCTCGTGTTGGCAGCCCAAGGCCCCCACGCTTCTCCCTAGAGGACAAATATGGGGAGTATAGGAGGCGGGCAAAACGGAGGGCAGTGACGAACGCATAGACAGACCGGGGACACTATGATGCGCACCTGCCCTCTTGCGCTACTGCTCTTGCCAGGCAGTCAGTCCGACCCGTAGGCAGTCGGGAAAGCCCTGTAGAGAGTAGTGCGTACGCTTGCTCCAAGAGAGTTGTCCCCAGCAATGGCATTAGACTGAACACCCTCATAGCTGAGGCTGCGTGACACGGCATATGTGGCCATATGGGTGGCCGGGGCGCACCCAGGCCACCCGGGAAACCACAGACGGGCTAGTGCAGTTCGACTGGGATCCAGAAGGTTATCCACGAGCTAGCAAGTGTGGGCTCGCCAGAGTTGACATTGTTCCAGAACAGGAAACGGACTTCATAGTTCATGCCCGGAATTATGGGGATGTCCTGTGGGTCTTGAGAGTCGAGCCGGATGACAAACTCAATCACGTTCTGGCCTGTTGCAAACTCCGTTGAGTTGAAACCGGACGAGTCGCTTGCCCATTCGCCATCATGCTTGAGATGACCATCGAAGAACTGCTGTCCGCCATAGTTCACGGCCCGAATGTCAGCCGGGTACGTCGAACCAATGGGCCGAATCTCAAGCCCGAAGGCATCCTCACCGACTGTGTAGTTAGCCATCGAGATGCCATAGTAAAGGTGCGTACCATTTGCACGAGTGTAGACCGTCGCCTGATATCCACCACCAAAGATGATCCCGAATTTAGAGAATGACTTCTCAGTCGAGGACAGTGACCCATCCATCTTGATGTCATCGAGAGAGCCAATCTCAGGGGTCCAGTCGGCAGTGGTCTTGTTCAGGTACTGCTCGTACATCGTATAGTCAATCTTGTAGATCTTCACAGTACCGTACTCAGCACTCGTAAAGACCAAGTCGAATGCGCCATACAGCGAGTCAGGGATGTGGTCGACCCAGTCCTGATAGTTGAAGTACACCTTGTCGAGCTGGAGACGCTGATCGGAGAGGCCCATCTGCTGTGCCTCCGTTGCATCATGGGGTTCCTTGTACAGCATCAGTTTGTACAGGGTCGATGAGAAGAAGGCCGGGAGTGTGGCATCGTCCTCGACCTGGGGGGTAGATGGGTCATCACCGAGATACGTCGCATCGTCGATGACATCACTCCCAAGGTGGTCCTCCGCAATGCGGACCATCCACGGCCACTTTCCATCGTCACCCCCAATCTGTGGGTGCCTGTGTCCCCAGTAGACCAGGACATGCGTGGTATTCCACTGCTTGAACACCCGCAGTGACTCCGTAAGGTTGAGGGACATGAGAGCATACCCCATGAGAGCAATCTGTGTGCTGTTGAATGTGGCATTGTCAACGATTGTCTTTCCGCCGCCAGCCCCATTAATCCAGTAGCCATAGTCCCACCAACTTGCAACCACAGCGGAGTCTGGTAGTACATTCCTGATGAACGTCATAGCGGTCTGCCAGTCCGTCATGGATGCGCCATCAGATAGATTTCCGGCTGCAAAGTCAGGGTTGCCGACCTGTGAAGTCCCGTAGCTGACACCGAGGCCCACATTGAACAGGAGTATAAGGGCGATGAAAGCGTATGCTGCAACCGCATGCTCTGATGTCAAGGACTCGCTGATGCGATACCTGCGCCTGTCAAATACAGTCTTCTGAGAAACCACCTTTGCAAACGGTGAGAGAATGTTGTTTACCGCCACAGCCGCAAGGAGGGAAACACCGGGAGCGAGGATAAGGCTCAACCGTATCATGCTGCCAGCAAAGTAGACGGATGTCACACCATATAGGAATGCCAGCCAGTCCTCATCGCGGCCACGTTTATACATGAAGTACAGGCCCAGTGGGAACAGGAACATGAGTACGTTCAGTGTATGATAGAAGCTGCTCCATGGACTTGGTAGGTGCTCGGCCACAGACGCGAAAATCCGTCTGTCAAGACGATAGAACGGGTTTATCACGGTCAAGAACTTACCGCCGATAGTCACAATGGGGTTGGAGTTGTAGATGGAAATCTTCAGGTCCGAACTCCCTGCTACAACAAAGTAGGTCGCAACACCCACGACGGATGTGAACAGGCCAAGCAGGAGAGGACGCATGTGAGGAGCAAGGGCGGCAGCTGTTGCCTCGCGATAGCCACCGATACGCACCCAGACCTCATACCCCGCAAGGAGCGCACCGACGCCTATTGGGACCAGGAGTGAGAAGGAGGTGAGGTTGGTGAACCCGTTGCGTGGTACCAAGCAGCCAATGAACATCCCGAGGGAAACCGTTGTGAGGTAGGTGTTCAATAGGCTCCTGCTGTAGCGCCCGAACAGGAGCATGAAGAAGGCATACATTGCGAACAGGTCTATTAGAAAGTCCGATGCACCCCATGAGCCCATGAGGTATGCCAGTGAGAGGCCGGACAGGACCGCAGACGGTATCGAGTTCCGTTTCAGTGCGCGCGTAAAGAAGTACAGCGTCAGGACGATGGCGAACACTCCTATACATTCATTGTCGTAGAACCCGGCGACCGTCCTCTGGATGAAAGCGGGGATGAATGCCATGAAGAGGGCGGTGAGCATGCCGACAGTGTTGTTTGATAGCTCACGGCCTAGGAAAAAGGAAACTATGACGGTGAGGGCACCCATGAAAGCAGGCATCACGACTGACACGGATACAACATCGACATGGATCCCAAGACCATTCAGAATGAAGTAGAAGAAGGCGCTCGTGAATGGGACCCCCACGTAGCTTGTCTTGGTCATGTCGCGACCAAAGGGCACCCATGTCGTGTCATCATACCAGTTGAAAAAGGCCGCATACCCGTGCTCAGTGATGCGCGTGGTGACCTTGAGCTGGAACCACGGGTCGAATGCACGGACAATCGGTTGGGCATCGAGGAGCGGCGCTATACGTAGGAGGAGGGCTGCAAAGAAGAGCAGACAGAGGGTCACTGCGATCATAATTGTACCACGTGACACCTTCGCCTTTGGCTTGTGGAACACCTGCTTCAAGAACCGTCGTGCGGATCGCATGTAACGTCCGAGTCGTGACATAGGGAGCGCTCTCCGTCGTTACTAAGGCAACCGTGACAACCTTTGGTTGCGCTAAAAAGGTTGCTGTTGGTTTGACAGCTGTACCCCTCTCACACACTATAGCAGGCAATAGTTCGAGCAGCAGGTGAAGGGGGACATGAAACAGGCAGGCAGTGTACGACAGGCATATTGGCATGACACTGATATGCACTGTGCTCCTACAGGGAGTCAATGTAGTCGCGGTACTCCTCGGCACTCATGAGAGAGTCCAACTCAGCATCCAAGTTGGACGGCCTGACCTTGAACATCCAACCATCATCGTACGGCGACTCATTGACAGCCTCCGGACTCGACTCGAGATCCGTGTTCACTTCAATGACAGTCCCCGACACAGGTGAGAATACCTCTGAGGAGGCCTTCATCGACTCGATCAGCCCGCACTCGTCACCAGCGGTGATGTCGGAGCCCACCTCGGGTAGCTCAACATAGGTTATCTCATGAAGCGAGTGTTGGGCATAGTCGGTGATTCCCACAACCACAAGGCCCCCCTCGATACGGGCCCACTCGTGCTCCTTGCTGTAGAACAGACCGTCGCGGACTTCAGTGTCATCGGTCATATGGGTTCACCATCACAGAGCACAGGTGCTGTGTTGCTTAAATCAGTTGCTCCTACTCGGAGCTACGGGTCGCGCCATATCGCGATGTGTCGTAAAATGGCCACTCGGTCACCTCTGCCTTCCGGTGCCGCCCACGGATGTCCACCTCAACTATGTCCCCCACATCAACAGTATTCGGTGGGACGTACCCGAGGGCAATGCCCTTCTTGAGGAGTGGCGACATGCCACCACTGGTCACCACGCCAATCTTCTCGCCACCAAGTATGATTGGATAGTCCGGACGCGGGACCCCCCGGTCTATCATGACCAGACCAATGCGTGTTTTCTTGACCCCTTCCTTCTTGTGCCGACGCACAACATCGTATCCAATATAGTGGGGCTCGACCTTGAACTTGACAGCATATGGGATACGGGCCTCGATTGGCGATGTGTCCTCATCAAGCTCGTGTCCATAGAGTACGAAACCGGCCTCAAGGCGTGTTGAGTCCCTTGCACCAAGGCCGCAGGGCTTGACACCAAACTCGGCGCCCTGCTCAAGTATGGCCTCCCAGAAACGGACAGCCTTCTTGATCCCGGTCGGGTCGTATGGGGTATCAAGCAGGAGAATCTCGCCACCGTCCTCACCAGTGTACCCCGTCCGGCACAGGAAACAGTCCTCACCTGCCAAGGTGAGGGGGTTGCATGTGAAACGGGGCAGTGCGCTGACATCCTCGCCAGCCAGTTTGGAGAGCAATGCGAGCGCCTTCGGGCCTTGGACTGCAATCATGACAATCTCGCGCGACTTGTCTTCGACCTTGACGTCGAACCGCGCGGCATGTTCCTGTATGTGCGCCCAGATCTTGGGCCCATTTGCTGCATTTGTGACCCAGATGAACTCGTCGTCGCCAACGCGGTACAACATCAGGTCGTCCTTTGTACCACCCCTCTCATTGAGACACGTAGAGTAGTGCCCACCATTTGGCTTCAACTTACGGACATTGTTTGTGGTGAGGGTCTGTAGAAAGTCCACCGCATCGTGGCCCGAAATCCTGAAGCGGGACATATGAGTGGTATCGAAGACCCCGACAGCCTCCCGGACAGCCATGTGTTCCTCGCGGATGTCCGAATACCTGACGGGCATCTCCCACCCGGCGAACGGGACTACATCTCCGTGGCTCTTGTGCCACTCAAAGAGGTGGGTGCGGTTCAGGGTGTCAACCATAGAGTACCTCACCTTCAATAGCCGAGCCGCGTTCGGTATGCACGAGGTTTTATTTTCTTCCATATGCCGGCCGGAGTAGAGGCGGAATACATGCAGCACAATGTATACATCGACGGGCTTGCAGTAGGGCCAGACCAGCCGGTCAGGGTAATGGGCGTTATCAACCTGTCACCGGAGTCGTTCTATCAGGAGTCAGTCGTGACAGAAGAGGACAGGCTGAGGGATGTTGTAAGGGAGATGGAACAGGCAGGGGCATCAGTAATAGACGTTGGGGCCGCATCATCCGCACCAAGTAGGGTCTACGGGACAGTCCATGTTTCGGTGGACGAGGAGCTCGAACGTGTGAAGACCTATCTCCCAACAATAGTTGAGGCAGCCTCGGTACCCGTATCAATAGACACGGTCCACTTCACTGTTGCAGAGGTGGCCCTCGACATCGGGGCGTCTCTTGTGAACGACATATCTGGGCTCAATCGGGAGAGGAAGATGGCAGGGTTGGTGGCGGCCCGTGGGGTACCGGTGGTGTTGATGGCGGACTGTGATGGCCCATGCATGAGTATTGACGAGGCCATAAGGGCGTTGAAGGGGTCAATACGGACTGCACTGGGGGCGGGCATTGCCAGGGAGAGCCTGATCACAGACCCCGGTATCGGGTTTGGAAAACCATGCGAGGCCGACCTGGCACTTATCAGAGGACTCCACAGGTTCACTCTGCTGGGACACCCGGTCCTCGTGGGTATTTCACGGAAGGCCTTTCTTGGGGAGTTACTAGGGGCACCAAGGCCTGAAGACCGACTGACAGGCACGATTGCGGCAACTGCCATTGCAGTTGCAAGAGGTGCAGACATGGTCAGGGCCCACGATGTCCAGGAGGCAGCAATTGCTTCGAGAGTGGGAAGGGCACTACGGGACGCCCTCCCATGTAGTAGGGGTCATGAGGTCGAACTGATAGGCTCATGTAGCCAGGAGGATGCGGCAATAGTACTCGAACACATCGGTGTGGACGCCGAGGCCATAGGACGACTTGCCAAGAAGGCTACGGGCCTGAACATACTGCTCAGGGGGCTCAGTGCTCCAGCAGCGCTGGTGCTGAAACAGGAGATGTTGGCACTGGGAGGCGATGCAGCCTACCACAGGGACGTCATCGACTTCCAGACCAAGACGACCGATGTGCTGCTCATGGGGAACGTCCAGCAGGTCGAGAGGCTCTGTAGAGTGTTGCGACGGGCCAGTTACTTCGGCCTGCAAGAGGTGGGTGAGTCTGTGTCAAGCGTGCTGTCATGCTGGAGAGAATATCATAGCAAGAAGGAATAGAGATGGAATGGAGCGAGTGGAAGCCGACGTATGACTGGATTTGCGGGCTACTCCACATAGACCCTGCTGACGACGCCCGAACCACAGCCCTGCTGACAGAACTCCTCCGGGACGTTAGGCCGGAGCCCCTGCTGCACCAGCTCCAAGGCCTGATAACCGGGAGGACTGTTGTGGTGTGTGGGGCAGGGCCGTCACTGGAAAGACACCTCAACACTGTAGCTGACTGGACTGCACACGATGACATCACATTCATTGCTGCGGACGGGGCGACCTCGGCATTCGAAGAGATGGGGCTGCACTGCGATATAGTCGTCACTGATCTGGACGGCAACGTCGATGACATTGCGGCAGCGAAGAGTAAGGGGGCTGTAGTGGTGGTGCATGCACATGGGGACAACATGCCGACAGTCCAAAGAGAGCTGCCCCGGCTTGGCCATGTCCTAGGGAGCACACAGACCAAGCCAACAGGACGGGCTCATCTTTGGGGTGGCTTCACAGACGGGGACCGCGCATGCTACATGGCCGCACACTACAGTCCGCGCCAGATGGTACTTGCAGGGATGGACTTTGGCAGTCTAGTCGGCCGCTGGTCGAAACCTGGATACAGAGAACACTTCGTTGCAGGAGCAAGAAAACGCATCAAACTCGAAATAGCACGCAGGCTCATCGAGGAGCTGATACACAGGACGGCACCTGGAATTGACTACTCTACTCTGCAGTGAACGGATGGCGGTACCCTGCAGGGGGAAGACCCCGGACGCCACAATGTTGGCAAGCCCTATGATGAGATGGCCCCCATCTTGTACGCGAACAGGTAGCTGAATATGAGCAGGGCAACACCGGCAAGCAGCATCCCGAGGAACATGAGACGCATCGCATAGTTTGGCTGGAACACGTACTTGGAACTGTAGTAGAGGAGTCCAAAGCCGAGTGTACCCATGAGGACTACAACTGAAGCAACAATGCCCTCCATGCCGAGCTGCATGTCAATGCGTGGCGCAATCAGGATGGGGGCACCCTGTGACCCGCCCGCGATGGCAGGGGGTGTCCTGACAAGTGTGTATATGTTGCCACCAAGGATGAACAGTACAGCCAGAAATATTGCCCCAAAAACGACTATGTCCGGTGGACGCGCAGGCATACCGAACCTTGGTCTCTTCAGTCTGAGCTGGGGCTTGACAATAATACTCGGCCACCAAGGTTTCACATTCCTGACCTCGGTGGAGGGGTCGGGCGGTTCGCTTTTAAGAGTATCGTGAGATGAACAGCCGTACCAGTCATGGGACAGCAGGCAGGGTGCATCCGGGGCTCGACGCTACCATGTAGAATCCACGCCACACCCGCCATACCCAGCAGCCCCATGGTCACCATAAGTACAGCTAGGCCGAGGATGGTCATCAACAGGCCCGGATTGCGAGAAGAGGGAGAAGCGTGTCAACAGTACTTGTAATCTGTGAGAAGCCCAGTGCCGCAAAGCGCATAGCGCACGCGCTTGACGATAATGGGGCACCCACCGAGGTGAAGAGGCGGGGCGCCTCGTACTTTCAGTGCAGGAACGGAGAGGACACCTTGCTTGTGGCATACGCAAAGGGGCACCTCTACGAACTCCGACAGGTAGAGAAGGGGTGGACATATCCACGTCTTGACGTGGAGTGGGCACCAAAGTACGAGGTCGTAAAGAAGGCAACAGATACGAAGGCCATCATTGCGCTAATCCGCAGCCTTGCGAAGAGAGCGGATCAGTTCATAGTGGCGACTGACTATGACATAGAGGGAAGCCTGATTGGATACCTGGTCGTAAAGTACGCATGTGGTGCTGACCCATCAATAGCACAACGGATGATATTCTCAGCCCTCACGGACAAGGAGCTACGAGCAGCATATGCTAGCCGAGCACAGGAACTCGACTTCCAGCTGGTCGAAGCAGGACATCTCCGCCATGAGATTGACTGGCTATACGGTATCAACCTCACACGGGCCCTCACACTGGCCATAAAGCGGACGGCTGGGTGGTTCAAGATAGTCTCGACAGGGCGCGTGCAGGGCCCAACACTTGCAATGGTTGCTGCACGCGACCAAGAGGTCAACCAGTTCGTCCCGCACCCGTTCTGGAGCATAGATGCGCAGGGTGAGTGGGACGGACGTGAGTTGCACCTCAAGTATTCAAAGGACAGGATAGACACTGTACACGCAGCAGAGGAGGTTGTGCGTGCAACACATGGCCAAGTCGGACATGTCGCATCTGTCCGGACACGGGTGATGACCCAGAAGCCGCCGGTGCCGTTCAACCTCGGTGGACTACAGACCGAGGCATACCGCCACTTTGGGTTCAAACCGAGCCGTACCCTTGCGCTCGCACAGCGTCTGTATCTCGACGCCTTGATCTCATACCCAAGGACGAACAACCAGCAGATCCCAGAGTCAATCGATGTCAGGTCAGTCCTCCATGGGCTCAGCAGTATGAGGGCATACAAGGGACATGCAAGTGCACTCCTCAGCCGCAGAGTCCTGCAGCCCACCCAAGGCAAGAAGACCGACCCGGCGCACCCAGCCATCCACCCCACAGGAGAGACGCCTTCAAGAAGACTGACACCGAGCGAAAAGAGACTCTTCGACCTGATAGTGAAGCGGTTCTTCGCCCTGTTCGGGCCACCCGCGAAGAAGAAGAGTGTGCGTGCCGACATTGTGTGCAACGACCACACGTTCTACTTGCGTGGAAGAGAGGTGCTCGAACCCGGGTGGATTGAGTTCTACAGGCCTTATGTGACCAGCGAGGAGGTGGAAGTCCCCGGGCTGACCGAAGGGGACGAGGTCAGGCTCACCCGTGTCAGGGCCGTTGAGAAGTACACGTCCCCACCGCTCCGTTTCAACCCGGCGAGTCTGTTGAAGAGTCTTGAGAAGGAGAACCTTGGTACAAAGGCTACTAGGGCGGGGATTGTCGATTCACTGAGGTCACGTGGGTATACGCTGAATGACCGTTTTGAGCTGTCAACTCTAGGATATGCAGTCTTCGAGACGCTACAGCGCCATGTGCCAAGACTGCTCTCTGTTGAGTTTACAAGGAGCCTAGAGGAGGAGATGAATATGATCCAGGAGGGGAAACGGACGAGAGAGGAAGTACTTGTGCGGGCCAAGGAGGACCTGCGTGAGATACTCTCCAAGTTCAAGTCGCTTGAGAGTGAGATAGGCAACGAACTGGTCGAGGGACTACAGAGGTTCTGGAGAGAGAAGGAGGAGGTAGGCCCCTGCCCTAAGTGTGATGATGGTACGTTGATGATAGTGCGGTCACCCAAGTCCGGGAAGCGGTTCATAGGCTGCAGCAACTACAGGACTGGAAAGTGCGACAAGACGTTCCCACTCCCACAGAAGGGGAACATAGTGGTGCTCGACAAGGAGTGCCCATATTGTGGACACAGGATGCTGAGAATAACGTCAAAGAGACGCACTTGGGAGACCTGCATCAACTGGGCCGAGTGCCCAGGGAGAGCTGAGGAACTCAGGGCACTTGAAGAACGGCGGGCGACAAGGGGGGCAAAGGGTTGAGCCGCGAGTGTAGCATATGCGGCCGGCGGTGCGAGGATGAGGACGAGCTGTGCCCGTATCACAGTGGGGCACTGGAAAACCTCAAAGAGGCGTTCGTAAAGTGGAAGCACAGCCTTGGAGTCAGCTGGGACGAGTATCTCGAACGCCTAGAGCAGCTGGACACGGTAGGACGCTGGGTCAAAGAGGTGATTGTGTACCTCAAAGACCGAGAGCAGAACGTAGACCCGACAGCAGCTCGAGTAGGAACTCACGACTGATACTGCGGAGGCCGGCGACTACCAGCCACGCGTTTCCACTCCATAACGACAGCCTCTCTGCAATGATACGGACAAGTGCAGAGTCCTCCGGGCTCGCGAACATCTCGGCTGAGACCGGCAAAGACATGCGGCTACGAGGGGGCACACCGATAGCAACAGGGCCGAGGCGGAAACCCTCAGAGTCTGTTAGGAGCAGCAACCGCCCGTTCTCAAGAGTGACAATCCGGGCGCGTACGGTCACACTAGACGTGTCAAGTTCAATGTCCTGTGTGTCTTCTGGTGGGGCCATCAGCACCACGTCTTGTGACGTCGAGGCCTCAAATAAAGGATGGGGCACTACGGGGACGGATGAGAGTAAATATCAGAGGATGTGTTGCAGGGGCGGATGATGCACATGACTGGGCGGATTGCACACATGGACCTGTTCCCCTATACCACTCCTCGGAGGGGGCAGGAGGAGATGATGGTACAGATTGAAGACGCGGTCAGGAGAGGACAGCACATGTGTGCGGAGGCGCCAAATGGCTTCGGAAAGACATGTGTGACGCTCTGTGGAGTACTACCATGGGTGCTTGAGAACGATGGGGCAGTGCTGTACTGTGCGAGGACGCACCGACAACTGGACAGGGTGATGGAAGAACTCAGGGCAATATCGAAGGGGGCCGAGACCACAGTAACAGGGGTCTCCTTTCGGGGCCGCAGGCACATGTGCCTGAACGAGTTTGTACTGGAGAACGCTGGGGTGGTAGCCTCGATGAGCGAGGTCTGTGGGCAGCTAAAGAGTAGTAAGAGGTGTGCATTCTATGAGAACTTGAAGAAGACTGATGTCGAGGAGGTGCTCTACAGTTCAGAGACCGGCGTGCTGACTGCACCTGAAGTGGTTACCATTGCAAAGGAGAGAAGAACCTGTCCCTACGAGTTGGCAAAGAGGATTGCAGGACACGTACATGTAGTGGCACTGTCGTATCTGTATGTCCTCGACCCATGGATAATGGAGGCTTTCATTCCAGAACTCGGCACCCCACTCTCTAGGACTGTTCTGGTACAGGATGAGGCACACAATGTACCGGGAACGGCACTTGAGTCGGCAAGTGACTCCTTGGGGCTAGGCACCATAAGACAGGCTATGCGTGAGGCTACAACGTACAAGGATGAGGTTTCACGGGATCTATGCAGGGGTCTTGCAAGGGCCGTGCTCGACCTCGCGGCAAACATGGAGGACAACGATGAACAGGAGGCCGACCCGCATGCCATCTATCATATGGCAACCGACCTTGCTGGGGTGGACGAGGACATAGACCCCCTATCACACCTGATGAACTTGGGAAAAGCCATACGACGCGGTCTCCTCCGTGCAGGGAAGTTCCCGCGCTCCTTCGTCTTCAGGGTGGCAGACTTTCTGACAAAGTGGCTCTCGTTGAGCGCACGTGACGACTTCACTTTCATATTGACATCGGCACGTCCTAGTGGGGGGACAAGACGAATCTCACTTGACCTGGTGGCGCTTGACCCGACGACAGTCACACAACCAGTACTGGGAGCTGTCCATAGTGTGGTGGCCGTTTCGGGCACAATGTCCCCACTCAAGGCCTATAGCGAGATGATTGGGCTGCGCGAGGACTGCGTGATGTCCGTCTTTGAGAGCCCCTTTGCCAGGAAGAACCGGCTGTGCCTGATAGTTGAGGGAGTCGACACATCCTATGATGCAAGGACAAGCCAACTCTTCAGGCGGATGGCTGAGCACTGCGCGGCCGTGGCCAATGCGACACCCGGGAACACAGGGGTCTTTGCGACCAGCTACTTTGTCGCAAAGTCACTGGTCAGAGCGGGACTTGAGAAGCTTGTTTCAAAGAAGGTGTTCATGGAGCGGCAGGGCATGAAGACACACGAGAACGATGTGATGATTGAAGAGTTCAAGTCGAGGGGGCAGCATGGAGGTGCAGTGCTCCTTGGTGTCCAAGGCGGGCGCAACTCGGAAGGGGGTGACTTTCCAGGTGCAACGATGGAAAGCGTTGTAGTCGTCGGCGTACCATATGCAAGGCCAACAGTCAGGACAAACGCGTTGATACAGTACTACAATCATCGGTTCCACGGGCGCGGCCGCGACTACGCATACGTACTACCAGCAATGACCCGCGCAGTGCAGGCTGCAGGCAGGCCCGTGAGGAAACTCGATGACAGGGCAGTGATTGTCCTGCTTGACCAGAGGTTTGCATCACCGTACTTGAGGCGGTTCATCCCAAGATGGTTGGACGAGGTCACACATGTTGTGCCAGACGACCCGGATGAGGTGGGCCAGCTGGTCGCAGGGTTCCTATCACAGACATCCACCAATGAGAGCGTCGATTGAGAGGTCACCGTGGATAATATGCTGCGCCTCGTCGGTCGTCAGGACTCGCCGCCCCTCAGTAAGGTGGGCCACAAGCTGTTTCAGAGACTTGATATAGCCCGACTTTGAGTCCAAGTGGAGGTCATCTTCACATAGTGGCCGTCCATCACGCCCGGCAATTGCAATGGCCGAGGACTGATCAGATAGGCCCACGACCGTAGTATGGTGCTCGTCTACAAGCAGCACACATACATCATTACCAGCGCTTACTGCACGGAGGAAAAGGACAGAGTAGAGCTTGGAGCCAGTGCCAACATGAACTGCAATCTCTGCGCTGGGGAACAGGGAATGGAGAGTGCTCAGCCACCGGTGAGCAAGACTGGCGGCGCCAGTGGGAGTGGATGCTGTGGCACTGTGAACGGAAACGCCGTCAATGACAACTGCGAGACCAAAACGCATTCCGGGGTCGACCCCAATCACAATGAGCCTCGGTGTGTGGACTCGGTGTTTCAATACCATGACACGGAGAGCAACATCTTCATTGTCCAATGGGTCACTGACCAAGACGAGGTTGTCAGGTGACAGCCCACGGGCCTCTGACTCGGTGACCAGGACACAGTGGGCCGAAGTGACCACGGAATCGTCAGGAGCGCACAGCATGTATGGGACTCCCAAGCGCTTGAGCAGGACGACACACTGATAGCGGATGCGGGAATTGCGTGTGGCCACGACGATATCATATCTGCTCATATCAGCCCGTGCCTCTAGTTATGCTTATCACGCCGTTTCTGCAGGCAAGTACATGGTGAAGCTGCATTTGATTCTTCCTTCAGGGATACTCGGGTTGGATGCAATCCTTGACGGAGGACTTCATGGGGGGGAGTTCACACAGGTGTATGGCGTCGCGGCATCGGGAAAGACAACACTGGCACTGATGTTTGTTAGGAGCGCATACAGGGCAGGGCTCTCCACCATATATGTGAACACAGAGACCACACTGCCATTTGCCAGACTGGAACAAATCACAGGGGTAGAGTTCAGGGCCATGTCCGACGGGGTCAGGGTGCTTGCCCCAAGTAGCTTTGAGGAGCAGGGAATGCTAATTGACGACCTAGAAGTGATGCTGTTGCCAAGAACGGGGCTGGTTGTGGTCGACACACTCACAGGACTGTACCGGCTCGTCCTGCGTGACCGCGAAACCAACTACCTTGCCCACCGCGAGTTGAACCGACAAGCAGGCGTCCTGAAAGGACTTGCAGTACAATACAACATAGCAGTCCTTGTCCTCAACCAAGTGAGGTCGGTTCCTGATAGCCGTGAGGAGTTCGAGCCGGTCGCAAGGAACATAATGGAGTACTGGGCCGACTACACCCTCCGTTTCCGGACAGGACGTACGCCTGGTGAGAGAGTGGTGGGACTCGACCCACCGCGGCGAGGTGAGGTGCACCTTGTCCTCTCACATGAAGGCTTCATTCCAATGACTCCACTAGAGAAAGAATGAAATGGGTAATGGACGCGGAGAGCTTGGAGCACGACCGATGTACGAGGGACTCGTGATAGTTGGGCTCTCGCTGTGGCTCGGACTACCAGCATGGATTGCCAACTCGACCCCGGTAGTATTTGGAGGCGGGGCCCCAATTGATGGTGGCCGGCGCTTCTATGATGGACACCGAATCCTAGGCGACAGCAAGACGATAAGAGGGTTTGTTGCGGGCATTGTCTGTGGGACACTCGT
The DNA here is from genome assembly GCA_027031765.1 of Promethearchaeota archaeon. Classification (GTDB taxonomy): domain Archaea; phylum Asgardarchaeota; class Thorarchaeia; order Thorarchaeales; family Thorarchaeaceae; genus JALVPN01. The sequence continues at coordinate 33,748 of JALVPN010000040.1, forward strand.
TGGACTGGTGCAGGTCATGGCCGCACCGACTGTCAGGGAATGGCTGACAGGGTATATAACCATGACCAAGAGCGTCAGGGACATCATTGAACTCGGCTCGAGTGGGGGCAACATTGCCATGGCACTGTGTACATCCCTCCTGCTCTCGACCGGGACACTAGTCGGCGACATGCTCGGTTCATTTGTCAAACGACGAGTGGGTGTTGAGAGTGGGGGGCCATCCCCGGTACTGGACCAGATAGGCTTCATACTCATGGCACTCGTGTTTGCCTCGCCAATACTGAAACCAGACCCACTCTATCCTGCAGTACTGATAGTGCTGACGCTTATTGCCCACTGGCTCAGCAATGCAGGGAGCTATCTACTTGGGCTCAAGGAACACCCTTGGTAAGAGGGGGGACAGCTGGGGCACATCCCGACAGACATAACCACCGTCCTGACCCCCACATCCACACGAGGGACAACGGCAACGAGCACACAACAGGACTCCGGCCCAACGCCAAGCAGGGTTCCATTGTGGATGCGCGGACACCGATGTGCCGGTCATATTGGATAGTGGATGTAACTAGGGACATGCCACGAGCCTTCTACATAGAGTCGGTTGGCAAGTCCGATGCCCACATCGAAGCGGCACACCCGGTCGACCAGAACACAAGCACCCCGCCATTGCAATGGAGTGTTGGCCACTACAAGACTCATTCTGGGACCGCATTACCCCTGCAATAAGATAGAAATAAAAGGGCAGGAAATGCCCTACTCATGTTCTGCTGCACTATAGTGACAACACATAGTACGCTGGTCGGTTAGAGGGACAGATCTCCTTTCGAAAGAGTACCGGAGTTGCACACAATGATGGTCAAAGACTGCATGCATGAAGACCCCGCATATGTTTCGGTACCGGGGACACGAGAGGACGTCCTCCAAGTCATGGCAGAGAAACAGGTCAACGGACTGCCTGTTGTGAAGAAGGGGACAATGGCTCTGGTCGGCATTGTGACTCGGAGTGACCTCCTCCGGAAGGCAGATGAGAACCAGCTTGCATTGCTGATGGTACGCGACCCGCTCACGGTAGACCCTACGACTCCAGTTGAGAGGGCAGCGCAGCTGATGATTGACCATGGCTACAGGCGGCTCCCAGTGGTCGAGGGCGACCGACTTGTTGGGATGTTGACCGTTGCGGACATCCTCGGCGCCGTCCTTGAGAACAGTGAGGACTACAAGGATACAACCATCGAGGAGTACGTGACGAGGAGTGTGATTGCGGTATGGGAAGAAACGCCGCTCCCACTCACCTACATGATTATGGACATGGCAGGGGCAAATGCACTGGTCGTAATCAACGAGAGCGGTGGGGTCACAGGGATGATCTCGGCAAGCGACTATATCCGGCTCTCAGAGGTGGCAATTGAGGACAGCATATCAAAGACTCATAGCGGTACTGAGTCTGCTGTCGAGTGGGGATGGTCATCAAAGGACTTCCTCGTTGTGACAAAGAAGGTACTGAAACTCCCCAACGTCAGTGTCAAGGAAGTCATGACAAAGAAGATAATCAGTGTGAGTGAGGTCACCACGGTTCCTGAGTGTGTGAAAATACTGCGGAAGAACGACATCGACCAGGCGCCGGTGCTGTCTGTGACGAACAACCTGATTGGCATGATCGAGGATCGCACGCTGCTGCGGCTGGCAGTGAAGCCGTAGCCACAGACAACTCTTGAAGGACGGGCCTGGGAACTGGAAACAAGACGCACCTACCACCAACATCACCGATTGTCACTCATTCCCAAGGTGACAGGGGCGTCAGACGCACTGCAGCAGGCGGTCGGGGTCGGCATTTTGGTCAAACATGCTTGTCCGCAAACTTTAAAGAAGAACCGACAGCCATGCCTGTGAGTCCCCCTAGACATTACTAGGGGAGAAACTACACGTGGTGTTTAGGAATTGAGCAAGAAGGAAAAAGAACACCTCAACCTCGTAGTCATCGGGCATGTCGACCACGGAAAGAGCACGATGACTGGGAGGTTGCTGTACGAGACAGGTGCCGTTGACGAGAGGACATTCCAGCAACACAGGGCTGAAGCGGAGCGACTTGGGAGACCATCGTGGGCTTGGGCCTTTGCCCTGGACCGGCTGAAGGAAGAGCGCGAACGAGGGCTGACAATTGACATTGCCTTCTTCAAGTTCGAGACCAAGCGGTACTACTACACAATCATCGACGCTCCCGGTCACAAGGACTTCATCAAGAACATGATTACGGGCGCCTCTCAAGCAGATGTGGGACTGCTCGTAGTCAGTGCAAAGAGGGGCGAGTTTGAGGCAGGCATTGGCCCTGGTGGCCAGACGAAGGAGCACGCATATCTCGCAATGACCCTCGGCGTCCCATCACTAATCGTCTGCATCAACAAGATGGACGATGAGAGTGTCAAGTACAGTGAGGAACGCTACAAGGAAGTGAAGGAAGAGGTCGAGTCGTTCCTCAAGAGCATCGGGTACAAGACCGACAAGATCCCATTCATCCCAACATCGGCACTCGATGCTGCCAACCTGAAGGAGCGGACACCTGACCTGACCCCCTTCTATGACGGGCCGTGTCTGCTCGAGGCGCTCGACATGGTGGAGCCCCCGCCAAAGCCAATCGACAAGCCACTCAGGGTGCCAATCAACGACGTGTACTCAATCAAGGGTGTTGGCACCGTGCCCGTCGGACGTGTTGAAACCGGGATCATGAAGCCGGGTATGAAGGTCACATTCATGCCACCCAACAAGACGGGTGAGGTCAAGTCGATTGAGATGCACCACGAACAGCTTGACCAGGCAATCCCAGGTGACAACATCGGGTTCAACGTGCGGGGCATCGAGCGGAAAGACCTTGGCCGAGGGGATGTTGCTGGCCCGGCGGACGCACCGCCAACAGTGGCTGCAGACTTCACGGGTCAGATAATGGTAATCCAACACCCAACGGCAATCACAGTGGGGTACACCCCTGTTGTCCACGCACACACTGCGCAGGTCGCTTGCAGGTTCGAACAGATCCTCCAGAAACTCGACCAGCGTACAGGACAGGTCATCCAGGAGAACCCGGACTTTGTCAAGAGGGGCGAGTCCATGATTGCAAAACTTGTCCCACTCAAACCGATGTGCGTCGAGCCGTACAAGAAAATCCCACAGCTTGGCAGGTTCGCAGTCCGGGACATGGGGATGACTGTTGCAGTTGGGATAGTCCAGAAGGTAACCCCAAAGAAGTAGGACATGAAGGAGGTACCGGGCCGCAGAGCGGGCCCGGGCCCAACTCTTTCTTTTTCGCATACTGAAGGCATGACATGGCCAAGAACTGCTGTGCAGCCCAACTGGAAACTGGGCCGGCGTCGCAGTGGGAGGCACACCAATGGAACATGACATCATGACGGATGGGCGACAGAGAGCAGTGCGCGTCCTGAAGACAATAGTCGTAGGGCTGGGAGTGGCCGGAGCCGGTGTGTTGATGTTGATTGAGGCAGCCAGCATGGAGGGGCCACTGAGTGCACTGGGACTCATTGACCTCTCAGTCTATGTTTCAGTGCTGGCGCTTGGCATGTACTATGTGTTGACCACTGGCTGCAGTAGGGATGATCCTAGGATAGGAGATGTAGCCGCACCCACCAGCACAGCACCAGGTCACGGAAACATGGCAGCCGACAGGGATGAGGCGGTCCTATCAGCCATGTCACGACATGCCCTGCGTGCAGAGAGGGGCGTGCAGGACGGTACGTACCTGTGCCCAGAGTGTGAAATGTTGTTCAACCTGTCAGGCGCCCAGCCAGTTGAGGAGTATGTCGTACTGTGCCCATTCTGTGGAGTGAGGCTGTACGTAGAGAAGTGACAGGAAAAGGAGTGGGTGGCGCCGGGAGAGGGAACCCCAGACCCCATGGACATCATAGGGTCTTTTGAACCCTCGCGTGCTAAGCACACCAACTTAGCAGGCTGGCTCCCTACCAGGCTAGGACATCCCGGCATCAACGGCTGCCTGCGGCCATCTTCACTTAAACATTGTTGTCCATCTGACCGTGGTACTGAGCAACAGCAGCCTAGGGTCACATACGTGGATGGAGTGCAACGGCCCCGCCGCTTCGAACGTCCCTTCCCACTGTGCGGTCCACCGCCTTTCTCAAGGCAGCGCCCTCCGGGGCTCCACCGCCCCGCCTTAGGGCTGCTCCCGCCAGGGCCTGGCCCGGTTCGGCGGCCTAGTCCACTCACACCAGTCCTTCGACTGGTGCTGTGACTGCGGCAGACTCCGGAGACTGCCTCTCACAGTCCAGCGGCAGGGCACATGTGAGTCGGGGTTCGTCCTCAGCTTTGGTTACTGGTCCCGGCTATTGCCATACCGGTTACAGGTCGCGGCAAACGACCCGACCCTACCCGTTGCAAGACCGACTCCGGATGACTTGAATTAAAGCTTGCGTTGGGCGGGTGCCAGGCCCACATCCACTATACGAATGCTCCGGCAGCCCGCTTAATCTCGACAATCTCCTCAAGGACGTCGAGCTCGGCTTGGGACAAATCGTCGGCGAACTTCGTGCGTATAGCAATGACGTGCTTGTCGGGCATATCCGTATAGAGGACATCGTCCTCTTTCACTTGACGACCGATTGTCGGCCCCCGGATTGAGATTGCAACCTCCATGCCTTCGGTCGCCTCGTCAATAGGCACATTTCTGTCCTGGATTTGGAGGATGGTGCCAATGCGGCGCCCCTCCCGGTTGATCAGGCCGACCTTGGGACGGATCACACCATGCACACGGACTCCGACGACAGCAGGATTGTTCCTCCGAAAGATATACTCCCGCAATATCTCGACCTTGCCCGGTCGGATGATAGAGGCAAGGGACTCTGCCTTTGCCTGCTCCCGCTTCACAATCAACCAAGCGTAGTAGTCGTCATAGAGGCGATAGATGACATCATTGAGGAATATCTCGACACCATATTCGGCTGCTAGGTCTTCAATCTCTGGTGCAACCTTGACGTTGAAGCCGAGTACTACTGCATTCAAGGGGTCTGTGTCGCCGGCGGCCTTTGCTTCGAGGATGTCACGCCTTACAATCGGGCCGACATCAGCTACACGGACAGGGACATTCCGGTCGCGGAGGAACTGCGTCACCGCTTCGAGCGAGCCGAGCGTATCGGTCTTCAGGACTATGCCCGATGAGTCTCGCTGAATCCGGATTTCACCCACTTCCTGACGTACCTTGGCCTTTATTTCATCGAGCTGTGACATGTCACTCACTGCATATACAGGGGCACCAGCCACAACACCGGTAACATCGGGGGCAACTATCTTCACGCCAGCCGCAGCATGCACTTCGGGGACTGGGACGAACTTCTCGCGGGGGTCGCGGATTTCATCCAGCGCCTTTGGTAATAGCAACGCACGAATTTTGGCAACGATTACGTCGTCCAGCCCACCGACCACAATTGTGTCCGACTTGCGCAGCACCCCCTCGTATATGATTGTGTCCAGCGTAATCCCGAGACCGGTTTCTTCCCGGACTTCAAGGACTGCACCACATGCCGGCCCGTCGGAAACACGTAGGCGTTCCTTCATGTACTGTTGTGTCAGACCCGTCAGCACCATCAACAGTTCGGGAATCCCCTCACCGGTCTTGGCGCTGGTAGGGACAATTGCGACCTCTCTTGTAAAGTCGCGTACGCGGTCAAAACGTTCTGACTGAATTCCGTTGGCAGAGAGAGCACCGACAATCTCATAGATTCTCCTGTCCAGTTCGGCCTGTGTACTGGTGCCCTGACTGCGGAGTGCCTGTGCAAGTGGGATTCCAGGCTTCGGCCTCCAACCAGGCACCTTGTCGAGCTTGTTGGCAGCCACTAGGAACGGTGTCCGTCCTGACCGGAGAATCTTCAGGGACTCGTAGGTCTGAGTCAGCGGCCCCTCATTGATATCGACGACTAGGATTGCAATGTCAGCAATGGCACCCCCCCGTTTCCGTAGGTTGAGGTATGCCTCATGGCCTGGTGTGTCAATGAAGAGGAGGCCATCAATTGTGAGGCCAGCACGGACATCATCGAGTAGTGAGCCACAGATGTTGCGGATGGTTTCAGTGGGGAAAAAGGACGCGCCGATATGCTGAGTAATGCCAGCAGCCTCGCGCGCTTGAACAGCGGTGCCGCGCATCTTGTCTAGGAGGGATGTCTTACCATGGTCAATGTGGCCCAACACAGTGACGATTGGAGAACGTAGCCGGACTTTCTTCCCATTACCAGACCCGGTCATTCGAGTGGCACCACCGACAGGCAGTTCTGGTGCCAGACGCCTGGTCGGCCATAAGAAACTGTCGTTCTGAACGAAGAGGTGCCAGTGCGCACAACGCTAATATGCGGGACCGTGTCCGGAGGCGCACCCAAACTCTGGCCTTGGTGATAGTAGTTGGAACAGTCACTCGTCATAATAAAGCCCGACGGCGTTGTGAGAAGAAGAGTCGGTGCACTCGTGATTGATGCCCTGCTCAAGAGAGGATATTCTGTCAAGGCGTTCAAGGAGATGGTGGTGTCGGACGCACTTGCCAAGATGCACTATGCAGTACATAAGGACAAGCCGTTCTTTCCTTGGCTCGTGGAGTTCATAACCTCTGCGCCCGTGGTCGCGATAATCCTTGAAGGGGAAGGTGTCATTGAAGGGGTACGGGAGGCATTGGGAGCAACCTTTGTGCAGAAGGCTGCACCAGAGAGCCTGCGCGGGCGGTACGGGATATGGGCGGGTGTGAACATAGCACACGCCTCGGACGGCCCAGACACAGCTGCCGAAGAGATTGCACTATGGAAGAGGGAGGCCGGACTCGAAGAGGAGGCCGGTGCTGAGGAGAAGGCAAGAGAGTACATCGGACGGTACATACATGGAGAGACCGACTACACAGGCGAAATCCGGGCCATCGTTAGAGATGCCATCGCGAAAAAGGACACTTCAGAGGGTGTCCTCAAGAAACTTGAAGAGCTACTCTCGAAGGACGCGGATGACATTCCTCAAGACAGTGTGAGGAGACTGGCAAGGGTAATCTTTGACTTCATACACGAGGAGGTCGAAAAGGCCTGAGCACGGGCATAGATGGTCGGAATAGATGAGAGAGCTCAGTCGGCCCTCTCATCGCGGTTTCCCGCCCTTCTGGAAGTGGGCACTCCACTTCGTCCGACGGGGCTTCATCTTCCTCCTGAGCAATGCGGCCTTGCATTTGTTGGAGCAGAACCATAGCACAGCCCCGTCCTTCGTGCGCACGAAGGCAGAACCGGTGCCGGGCTCGATGTCCCGCCCACAAAAGACACACTTATGGATGCCGACCAATGCTAACGCCTCCTCATCTTCCGGGCCTCACGCTCGGTCTCGCGGAGTATCAGTATGTCACCCAGTCGCACAGGGCCCTTCACATTGCGTGTGAGGACGCGACCCTTGTCCCGGCCCTCCAGTATCTTCACCCGCACCTGAGTGATCTCCCCGGTGACGCCGGTGCGACCGAGGAGTTGGATGACTTCGGCCGGGATGGCGGGGGTCCGTGACTCCTCATCTCGCTTGCTCATAGAAACACCCTCATTTCACTATGCGCGGAGAGCCGCAATCTTCTCAACTATGTCGGCTACAAGGTCTTTGGCCTTGCCCTCGACGACTATTGCAGCTGCAGCAGTGGGACGACTGATGCCTGCTGCTGCACCGAGATCCTTCTTACTGGGCACGAATATGTAGGGCGTTTTCCGGTCGTCACACAGACCTGGCAGATACATAATAATCTCGGACGGGTCGACATCCTCGGCAACGAGGACAAGACGGGCAATACCACGCTCAATGGACTTTGTAGCCTCATTGATGCCCTTCTTAATCCGGCCCGTTTCGCGCGCGATTTCCAGTGCCTCAAGTGCTTTCTTCTGGAGTTCCTCTGTGGGCTCCCAGTCGATGAATGGTGGTCTTGGCATGTGTTTCTACCTCTGTTTGCACTTCATTGGTATGGAACTACCGCTACAGCAGTGTTCCCCATGCGCGACTGGGTAGCCTCTTTTAAAACTGTCGAAGTGCCGGTTTCAGGAGTCTGCTGTGCAGTCCGCGTCTGAAACGCTGCCCAGTTCGCACGGACTCACCCATCAGGTCGAACGGATGTGCATGTGCTGGCAGTGCCTAGTCGAGATAACCGAGCATGGCGAGTGCCTTTTGGACTTGGGAGTCAGTAACAGGCAGGTGTTCAAGGATCGAGTAACGCCCACGTCGTTTCATAAGGGCAAGTGCATGGTGTATGTCGTCTAGGAATGTGGATTCAGACAGTGATAGGTCCTCCAAGGTAGTAGGGAGACCGTGCGCCCGCATGGCCTCACGCACGGGCTGTGGGCCATAGAGATGGTACCCGGACTCGGAGAGAAAGTAGGTGCATAGGGGAGTGGCAAAGGCAACCTGAATGCCGTGCAGCTCTACACCCCGGCGATCCATTGCGTGGGAGATTGCATGTTCAGTACCCGAACATGGCCGTGAACTCCCGAACATCTGCATGGCAATTCCAGCGTGAACCTCTGCACGGACGAGAGTTTCCAGACTGGAGTCATTGAGCACACTGTCAAGTGCAGAGAGGACGAGGTCGTAGACATGCTGGTCGAAAGGTTCGCCATGGTGCTCATGGGCCAGCTGCCACTCTGCAAGGCTCGACGCCTTGGACAAGATGTCACCCATACCAGCAAGGCGTAGCTTCTTGGGGGCGGAGGCAATCATTTTGAGGTCTGCAACAACAACTATCGGGCCCTTACAACGTGCGGAGTACCTGTAGCCGTTGTGCTGGACGGAGGCAACATCACTCGCAATACCATCATGGGACGCAGCAGTGGGGACGGATATCCAGTCGAGTCCCGAGTTTCTTGCCATGAGTTTGGCAGCATCAATGCTCCGTCCACCACCGAGGCCAAGGATTATATCGGCACCAGAGGGGAGTGTCTGGTTCACATCGACCCCCTCGGGAACAAGAACCCACTGAGTGGTAGCATCAATAATGGACTCGATTGTGGATCCATAAAGAGACCTGACCACGGGGTCGGTGACGATGATTACACTTCGATAGTCAGCAAGGATTCCCTGTAGTTCTGATAACACACCATCTCCAATCAAGACCCTTGGGAGGTGTGCACCAGTCATGACTTCAACTCCTACCTGAACCGGCCGGAGCAACGGGCTTCTAAACCCTTCGACACAGCACCTAGCAGTAAGACGCCTGTGATACTCCAGCTATTATGCGGTACGAGAGATGCATTGCCCAAACACTCATGTTGGAGCCAGCTGAGATGACCCAGTACGTAAAGGTTGCACTAATGGGTGCGGGCTATGCAGGCAAGTCCACACTGATCAAACTCCTCACAGACAACGTCACGAAGCTGAAATGCAACTACTCGCCGACTGTGGGGATGGACTGTGGTACGATAACACTGGACGACGACACCAAGATATCGCTAGTCGAAATGGGCGGACAAGAACACTTCGAGTTCATGTGGCCCGATCTGATTAGGGGGAGCAGGATGGTCGTCGTTGTCACTGAGAGTACTCCAAAGGCAGTCCTGAAGACGAGACAGCTCCTTGAGAAGTATAGGGAGTACCTGACAGGCATGCAGGTGATTGCAATTGCCAACAAACAGGACCTGCCAGGCTCCATGAAGCCAGAGTCGGTCCAGGATTTGCTTGGGGTACCTACATACGGGATGGTCGCAATAGACCCGAAGCAGAGAGTCAACGGGTACCGCCTGATAGTGAGTGGTCTGAGGGACATGGTAAAGGTGGCCTCATAGCAGAAACAAGACATCGACTGGAACGGGAACGACCGTTGCGGGGCAGGTACGACACCACAGCGACAGCGACTGCCGGGTAGGACTGCAGTCAGGCCACGCATGGTTGTGGCGCGCTCCGGACACAGGGCCGCTCCTTAGTATAACAGGTGCTACTGGTGCGGTAGCGAGTGGCAGCTACGCCCATAGAAAAGGGGTGGCACGGGGCACGGGCTGACAGGGGGCTATGGACGGACACAGTAGGAGCCGAAGGGACTCGCGAAACAGGCGTATCCGGGTCAGGTAGGAGGGATGTAGCCATAGGAACAACTTCTGTGCATCATAGTAGGAGGGCTGGCGACCGGTGAAAGGGCCACTCAAGGGCCACATAACCAAACCCTTTTATGCGGTCTGGATTGATACTGGGCCAACCCAAGACACGGGCGAGTGAGTCAGGTCTGGCTGCCTGGCGAGTCCGTTCGGGAAACGTGTCTTTTGGGTAAGGGCCTTCGTCCGCAGGACAGGTGATGTGATGGAAGTCAGAATCGTCCATAAGACCGAGAACGAAGTCCACTTCTTGGTCGAGGGGATTAATGCCGCCTTTGCAAATGCACTACGGAGAACCATGCTCACAAGACTTCCCACGATGGTTATAGATGAAGTACTGATTCTCGAGAACACGAGCGTCATGTATGATGAGGTGCTAGCCCACAGACTTGGACTCGTCCCACTGGTCACCGACCTCACCTCATACAACCTACCGGACGAGTGCGACTGCGAGGGGAAAGGGTGCAGCCTCTGTCAGTGCACCCTGACACTGGAAGTTGAGGCAGGAGACGAGGAACGAGTGGTGTACTCACGGGACCTCAACTCCCAGAACCCGAAGATAGTGCCGGCGGCTGACAACATCCCGCTCGTGAAACTCGCCCCTCATCAATGTCTAATCATTGAGGCGTATGCACGACTGGGGACGGGACGAGAGAACGCAAAGTTCCAACCAGTAGCAACAGTAGCATACAAGAACGTCCCGATTGTGAGCGTGGACAAGTCAAAATGTGACATGTGCGGTGCCTGCATAGATGTATGTCCCAAGAGAATCCTCTGGAACGATGGGGGGACACTTGCCACACAGAACACACTTGACTGCAGTCTATGTGAGATATGCGTCAAGTCCTGCGAGGTGGGGGCCATTACGATTGACTACAAAAAGGACACATTTCTGTTCAAGGTCGAGTCCACGGGTGCGCTGCCGCCGGTGGAGATTGTGGAGCGAGCAGCAGAGATCCTGAAGGAGCGGATTCAGATAGCACTTGACTTTGCAAACTCGCTTTGAGGTGGCAACAATGGTTAGAGCAGGTTCAACGAATCCCAACACGCGAGCGCTAGTAAATGCACTCAGACGGGCCTCTGTGAAACACAACGCCCGTATCTGGCGAAGAGTAGCAGAGCTGATTGAGCGCCCTGCACGAAAGCGTGCGACAGTGAATGTCGGAAAGATAGGACGCCACACTCGTGCAGGGGATGTAGTAGTAGTGCCAGGAAAAGTGTTGGGTGCCGGGACAATCCCACACAGTGTCACCGTCGCTGCCCTCAACGCATCAGCAACGGCAAGGTCACTGATAGTTGGCGCAGGTGGCTCACTGATTTCGATAGGAGAACTGTTGGACAAGCACCCAAAGGGGACTGGGGTTACGATTATCATATGAGGTGTAGTGGATGGACGATAGCACGGTGAAAGTGTTTGATGCGACAGGAATGGTAGTAGGACGACTGGCGTCGAAGGTGGCAAAGGCTGCGCTAATGGGGGCCCACGTGGTCATTGTCAACTGCGAGAAGGCGGTCATTACCGGTCGTCGTCGGACAGTCATCGATGCGTTCAAAGAGAAACGCAATATCCGTACATCATACAACCCACGGAGGGGGCCGTTCCATCAGCGCAGGCCGGACAGGCTCGTGCGCAGAATGATTAGAGGGATGTTGCCGTGGCCAACCCCGCGTGGCAAGGCCGCATACCGGCGCATAAGGGTGTACATAGGCGTCCCCGACGAGTACAAGGATGCAGACATGATTGTACTGGAGGGGGCAAGGTACCGGAGCCTCAAGCAGAAGTTCATCACGGTTGAAGACCTCAGTCATGAACTGGGATGGCGGAGTCCGGAGGTGGCGTGACATGCGAGTGGTGGTGAGTGTTGGGAAGAGAAAGACGAGCATAGCAAAGGCCACAATAAAGGAGGGGCGTGGGCGTGTGCGGATCAATGGGCACCCGCTTGAGATACACGAGCCAGAAGTCGCACGCCTGCGGATTATGGAGGCACTGCTCCTGTTTGGAGAGGGATGGAAGAAGTATGACATCCGTGTCCGTGTCCGTGGCGGCGGGTTCATGAGCCAGGCCGACGCGGTGAGGATGGCCATTGCAACGGGGCTCATCCGGATCAGTCAGGACTATGAGGTGCGGTCACGGATGCTTGAGCATGACAGGACAATGTTGGTTGGCGACCCGCGTCGTACCGAACCGAAGAAGTTCGGAGGGCCGTCGGCACGCTCCCGGTATCAGAAGTCATACAGGTGAGTCCAAGATGATAATCCCAGTGCGCTGTTTCACATGTGGAAAGGTCGTTGCCGACAAATACGAGGAGTTCAACAGGCGCGTACAACACGGGGAAGACCCGGCCGAGGTGCTCGACGACCTAGGCCTGAAACGCTACTGTTGCCGTAGAATGCTGTTGTCACACATAGACATCATTGATAGCTTCATGGCTTTCGCAACCGTAGAGCCTACGGAGGGCAGTTGATAATGAGCGAAGGAGAGATTGCAGAAGTCGACCTGCTGACACCAATGGACAAGTATCTGGCCGCAGGGTGCCACATCGGGACACAGGTGAAGACGCAAGACATGAGCCCATTCGTCTACCGCCAGAGACCGATTGGGCTGTATGTGCTCGATGTGAGGAAGACTGACGAGCGGATCCGGATTGCGGGCCGCTTCATTGCAAGGTTCGACCCGGACAAGGTCGTTGTGGTGTCAGGGCGGGTGTATGGCAAGCGCCCCGTAATGTCGTTTGCACGGTACACTGGGGCCCATGCTTTTACTGACAGGTTCATCCCAGGAACCTTGACGAACCCAAACATCGCCGGGCCCCGGGACTACGTTGAACCCGAACTGGTAATACTGACAGATCCACGGACTGACCAGCAGGCACTGAACGAGGCATCAAGGATTGGTGTGCCGGTTATTGCACTGTGTGACACGGACAACGTTACGACCAACGTTGACCTCGTAATCCCGTCCAACAACCGGGGCAGGAAGGCACTGGCACTAGTGTATTTCCTCCTCACTCAACAGGTTTTGAGGGAGAGAGGTGAAATCCCAATGGACGGGACCGTGCCGTTCACCCCAGAGGACTTCGAGCCCCAGATCCAGAGGTTCTAATGGGCATGATCCTACATGATGTGCGGGCATGCCGGACAACAGCCCAGTCGCACTACCGGCGACAACCCACTCGGGGCCCTACTCTAGGATTGAAACGACACCGTTGTCAGCGTCTACTTCGACATTCTGACCGGTACGGATTTTCTCGACGGGTACCGAGTCCACGGTGGGGATTTCGCTGATGATGCTCCCCACCGCGACCACAGGGTCGGTCTCGCGGTTCACAATAGCAAGGGGAGCGCGTCCTGCCTTCTTCAGGGCATATAGGACGTAGGAACCCACTGTCGACCCCTTGCCCGTGGGAAACACCAAGACCTTTCCGGCCACCGACTTCCCTTCAAGCTCGTGGCCCTTCTCAACAATCACTCCGGTCTCGGGGTCACACCCACCATAGAACGAGATGTCGTGGGAGGTGACAAGCGCCTCACCGACAACCTTCCCCTTGCAGATCTTGCGTCCTCTGAACCTCATGATGTTGCCTCCCGTAGACATTCCTCCACATCCCTAATGATGGTCTTGAAGGCGTTCTTTCCTCGGGCATAGAAACATGCCTTTGCAGAGTCGGTCATCAGCCCATGAAAACGGCCCTTCAGTGGGGCCACCGCACAGCACGCATCACTGACAAGAAACGCACCTGCTCGTTCAATCGTTTCGTAGTAGCCCATCTTGATTGCAAGGTCTTTCGTAGGCCGGGCAGTGGTAATCCAGACGGTCTTGCCCTCAGCCACCTGCTTGCCATCGAGGAGCTCAGCAATCCGTGCAATCTCTTTGATGCTCGCGTGCGGACAGCCAATGCTTATGAAGTCAATCTCAGCGCCCTCATCGTCAAGCTCTTCCCGCGCACGATCCATGTCGTCTTGAGCAACGGTCCCCACATCGTCTGGGACTGGTGTCCTGTTCGGAGTTATGCCCTCCATATGGAACAGGGCCACGCCACCGTACGTGGCCACGGAGGCACAGAATGCTTTCAGTTCTTCAGTTGTGGCGTGCAGGATGCCGCGGATATAGGGAATCTTCTTGCGGGTCCGCGCGCCTATGACCTGCCCTAAGAGACCAAAGTCATCAGTGCCGTTGAGCTCGGCCTCCACCTCGTAGGTGACCTGAGCGAGGCGGTTCTTGTCCAGATGAAGGCCGTATTCAGCAGTCCGGCCGGTCAGTGCGGCTGCCAGCGCACTCGGCCCACCCTCACGGTTGGTCCTGGCCCCAATCACAGAGTTTGCAAAGCACACGGCAGACGACTCGGCCCACGCGATGTGTTCACCATAGTGGGGGAGGTTACCAATCAAGTAGGGAGTGCATGTACAGGTTGTGATTACACCCATTGCAGCAAACGCATCAATCACGCGTTGCTGGTTCCTTGCAAACTCCTCACTGATGCCGTGTTTCTTCCACTCCTCCAGGTCCATTCCGGCGGGGTTCAGGGTCGTGAGAACACGCACTCTCCCATCTTGCGCCATCTCGGCGAGGTACTCCAGGCCGGCCTCGCCAAGGTTGTGATAGGACACGCCAGCAATCTGAACACTGGACACAGGGATGAGGCGTTCTGCACCGTAGATCTCTCCGAGGGCGGTTATTATTTCCATGGCCTTCTGTGTAGCACGTCCCTGCTTCCCGTCAAGCATCTCCTGTTCTTCACGTGTGAGTTCCAGCACCATCTCAATCACCAAGGAACTTGCTCAGGTCAACCTTGGGGAACGATGCACGGTCAAAGCTCTTGCCCCTTGTAACAAGGGGCTTGGTGACATCGAAACCAATCTTCGTGGTCATCTTCGTGCCCGGTTCTGCACTCGGGTCAAGGGAACTGCCCGGCTCTTTGTCTTTTATTAGCATGTCCACATCTCCCTGAAACCTGGTCGCCATCGCCCACTCACGGTCCTGTTCGTCATAGATGTCAATGTCTTCATCGTACACCCAGACATGCTTGGCACTCTTGTGTCCCTCAAATGCCCCCTGGATTGCCTTCAGACCATCATCGTCGCTCCGCTTGCGGATCTTGACAGCAACATGGAGCCAGCTTGCGCCACCAGGTGTAATGTAGACATCCAAGACATCAACCCCCTTTTCAGCTATCTTGCGGAACACTGTGGGCTCCCGTGGCAGCCCCATCAGGAGTTTGTGCTCGAAACGGCCGGGGAGCAGGGCCTGCCAGACAGCATCCCGTCGATGTGTTATCCGTTTCACCTCGAACACAGGCTCTTGGCGGACAACATCCACCGTTTCTGTCAGGTCAATGAAGGGGCCCTCGTCGTGGGTCTCGGCCTGGATAACACGTCCCTCAAGGACGAACTCACAGTCTGCGGGGATGAGCAGGTCGGAGGACTTTGCATGGGTCACCCGGATGGGACGCAGTGCATTTGCAATCTCAAGCTCGTTGATGCCAGTGTCCACCGATGTTGCAGCGGCAATCAGGACTTCGGGAGTGTTGCCGACACATAGTGCTATGTCCACTTCGCCATTGCGTTCAAGGAACTTGTGAAAGTCCCGACCACGGACCACACGCATTACCATCCGGTCCTTGCCAATCTGCATGGCCCGGTGAAAGTCAAGGTTCTGTCCGAGCTCGGGGTCACTCGACACAACAACACCAGCAGAAACATAGGGGCCCCCGTCCACCCGGTTGTGCGTCAGGATTGGGAGCCGGTCAAGGTCCACCTGCGACTCGACGACCTCTTGGCATGGTGCATCGTCGACAGTTTCGGGGACGCTCCGGTTCTCGATTGCACGGGTCAACGTTGGGATGAGTTCCTGAGTTGAGATCCCGAAGTACTCAGCGACCTGCGCCTTCGTGCAGAACAGGTTGCCCGCCACACGGAACTCGGACTCAGCAATGTGCTCGAACAGGACAGGAGTCGGTTCCAGCGCCTTGAGGACACCAGCCGCTTCCAGCACCTTCGATGCGGCCCTTGTAATCCGACGGCCCTTCCCATCACGGATTAGGCCTTCAATGTAGTCAGCCAGTATCATATCACGCATCACCTCTACGTCCCAAACGATGTCAACCATACGGCTGCCGCACCAGCATCTGTGAGTGCTTCGGCCACACGTTGTTTGACCCTTTCATCCGGGACCAAGGCAATCATATTTCCACCACGGCCGGTCCCTGTGAGCTTGGCACCCAGAGCGCCATGGGCGCGGGCGGTCGTGACGAGGCTGTCCAGTTCTTCGCACGACACTGTGAGCTGCTGGAGCAGCGTGTGGTTCCGGTCCATGAGTTTGCCGACACGATCCAGGTCAAGTGCCAGGAGCGCATCACGGGCACTGTGAACCAGCGACTTGTACTCATCCACAATGCCGTCGAACCACTCAGGGTTGGCCTCCTTCTTTGCACGGACATCGCCCACCACTTCCTTCGTGCTTGCAGTAATCCCGGTGGATGCAATCACAATGTGCACGGGCCTTGCGAGCTTCAGACGCTCAAATGTGGGTGGGCCCCCACTCAGGTCACGGACATACCAGACGAGGCCGCCGAAGGTAGAGGCGGTATTGTCAATCCCAGAGGGTGTCCCATGATACCCACGTTCGCCCTCATAGGCCGCCTCATTGACCTTCTCATCGTCTAGGCCTAACGAGAACTCGTCACTGAGCGCACGAGCAAGAGCAACGCAGTTTGCAGCACTCGCACCAATGCCGGAGGCACAGACGAGGTCACCACCGAACTCGATGTGAATGCCGGTTTCGGAGAGGTCAATACCAAGGTGGCGGATGACATTCTCGATTGACACCCGCTGTTCGTCCAGTTTCTTTTCCTTGTAGCCGGGCATCTCGGGCCTGTTGTCGGTCAACGTCCATCCCGGGGAGTCCGTCCTCGTCACGCGTGCAGTGGTCGTGGATGAAATGCCGGCGGCCAGTGCAGGCAGACCGTACACCACAAAATGTTCGCCAAACAGAATGGTCTTTCCGCGTCCTGATCCGACACCCATTCGTCCTCACTCTTCTTTCTTGTCTCACAGACAGAGCGGAGCAGGGCCGAGTCGACACTTGACTCAGACCGCTTATTTAAGAGTGTGGGGTCATGTCACTTTTGAAAGTATTGCTAGACCGGTGTGGTGATGTGAGTGATGCCGGAGAATGGAACGCAGGCAAAGTTGCCCAGAGGAGGTGTTGACTGAAGGATGACAAGAGTGCTCGACCTGTTCTGCGGTGCGGGTGGGTTCACCTCCGGTTTCGTCCGGGTGGTCAGCGGAGAACACCTTGCAGTCGATATTGATGAGACTGCACTGGGCACACTGTCACAGAACTACCCACACATCAGGACCATGTGTAAGGACATCAGTACGCTCCACGCCATGGAGGTGGAGAGGGCACTTGGACGACCGGACATCATTATTGCATCACCGCCGTGCGAAGAGTTCAGTCGTGCAAACCCGGTGAGCGACACGACAGCCGCAGAGAGGATTTATGGGAGCGGGACTGCCCGTCTACTGCTTGAAACAATAAGGCTCATTGGAGACCTAAGGCCGAGCGTGTTCGTGATTGAGAATGTCGCAGCCATCCTTGACAAAGGGGGTGGCCCAATCATCCAGTCTGAGTTCCACCGTGTTGGTATAGAGGAGGTGCACTTCAACATGATCCGGGCACACCAGCATGGCAACCCCTCAAAACGTCTACGAGTGTTCATCAGCAACATCAAGATGTCCCTTCCACGGAGAACCCCACCACGGGTCTTTGAGGTAATAGGGGACCTCCCACCACTGGGGCTTGAGGCCATATTCTGTCCGGGGCGCGAGGTGCCAAACCATGTGCTGAAACCGCTGAGTGAAACAACACTGCGGATGGTACAGAAGACGCGGGGGAGGCGGGGAATGAAACGGTTCCGCGCGTCTGGCGACAAGATGCTCCCAAACTGGGTACGTCTGAGACCGGATCAGATTGCCACATCGATAATCGGTCACTCCCGGTATATCCACCCCTTCGAGAACCGCCTGCTGACTGTGAGAGAACACGCGAGGCTGATGTCGTATCCCGATAGCTTCATTTTCACAGGCCCGATGGAACACCAGTACAACCAAGTCGGAGAGAGTGTGCCACCACTGATATCGCGACTGATTGCAGAGGAGGTCGTATCAGAACTTTGACGACAACAAGAAACGTGTTTGTTGTGTTGACAAATGTCCACTCCCCAACCAAGGTCGTAGAGACCGCCCAAGTGGTCTATGGTTTGGGGTTCCAGAACTATGTTGTTTCGAAGGCCGAAGGCGCCGCAGCACAGGCTGGAGTCCCGGAGGCAAACAAGCTCGCCCTGCGGATGAAGCGGAACTTCATGGTACTACCAGACTTGCCTGATGTCCTCGAGGTGCTTGGTGTCAGTACACCCATACTTGTGGTCTCACCCGTGCTCACAAAGGAGCGACTGGACCTGCAAGACTTGGCAGAGAGGGTAAAGTCAGGAGAACGTGTTGCAGTAGTCCTATCTGGCAGCACGAGCTCGTTCTCGCGTCGCGAGATGGACTTGGGAGAGTGCAAGAGTCTTGAGGCCGAGGTGGACATTGGGCCAGCAGGGACAGCAGCCGTCGTCCTGTATGGCGTCCTGAGGAGGCTGTAAACAGGACATCATAGGACTGGCATGTGCAGGAAGGAAGTCCAGTCAGAGAGGGGTATGGGGGTTGGCTTGCCATCGACAGGCAGTGCTAACATTGGGTTGCTGTTTGTTGGGAGGAAAAGGGGAGGAATGGTGGGCCGGACGAGATTTGAACTCGCGACCCCTTGGTCCCGAACCAAGGATCAGTGTGGTGAGGCCAAGCACACTGTGGCCTCAATACCAAGCTAGACCACCGACCCACGTTTGAACTGCACTATGAGTTGCTCCACAGTGCGGATTTAATCATTTCGTTGCTGCGCCTGCTGTAACTCGGAAACTGTGCCGATATGCGTGCCATTTGTACTCAGGACACGTGTCGCACCTATGTCAACACACCCGCTATTGAACAGTGGCCCTATGAGGCGAGATGGGGGTGACCGGTTTACAGGAGTGCCAGGAATGAGCGGGTTGATGCTGGGAAGAGTCACGAGCGTGGACCTCCCAACAGAACGGTCGGACATGGAGAGCACGCGACGGACGCAACCGGTGTCCAGTGGGGACAGCAGTATGACCGGGGACGGGACGGCCCTACGTGACATCTTGGGCCGGCCAATCCCAGGCGCACTGACAATCCTGTGCCGTTGTACCGCTGGATGCACATGACCTCCGACAACAATCTCGCAGTCAAGGACTTCAGGTGATGGCCACGCATGGCCATGGACAAGTCCGACAGAGGGCATTGACCCAGAAGAGGGGATGACCATACCACGGACACTGGCAAAACGAACGGATCTGGGC
>JALVPN010000040.1:53264-153535 GCA_027031765.1 Promethearchaeota archaeon
CCATCATGATTCCCGGGGACAATGGTGATGGGGACTAGTTCCGCAATGGACTCCACGAACGTGGGAATTGTGTGCCAGTTGTAGTAGGCATCTGTGTGGAGAGCATGTTTCACGTCCCCAAGTAGAACAAGATGTGTAGCATGATACTTGTTGATGAGGGCGCGGACTCGTCCTGCAATGACCGTATGTTGTGGTGGGACAGAGATGCCAGATTGTGCCATCAGGGCCGCCTCATACCCGAGGTGCAAGTCCGCCACGACGACTGTACGGCCATGGGAGTTGTCAATGACAGCAGCACCAGCATCAAACACAAACATCGGTATGTAGGACATGAACAGGCCGTCTTGTTTTAATGCCACCGCAATGTAGGTGTTCATGTGCGGAGAGATGTTGCCAGAGCATGAGGCCAGAATCCTAGCGCGGGGCGAACTGACACAGGGGGAGAACCAGTACTTCCGGAAACGCTATGGAAAGAGGTTCATACGTGCGCTCCGTGCAGTAGAAGAGGGACGCGTCGTCCGCTATCACTTCATGCCTAGTGACACCACCGTTTGGATAGTCCGTGGGAGTGATGACGAGTACAGGGTAATCCCAGGCATTTTCTGCACGGGACGCGACTTCTACCAGTCCGTCGTGATGTCTCGTGAGAGCAAGATGTGCTATCACATGCTGGCGCAGCAGATTGCGGAGCTACGTGGCACGTACGAAACTGTAGAGGCAACTGACAGCGAGCGACGCCAAATCCTTTCGAGGTGGAGGGCAAGGTTCAGTGTAGACATGGTGTGAGTAGAGTGGCAGACACTCCATCGTGGGGCGACCCGGTTGTTCTATGTGCCAGGGTGACATATGTGGAGTCATGGGCATGGCAGACGGGAGGCTGACCCGTCCGCTACCTCGCCACAAGAGTGTGATGGAATGTAGCAGACCCCTCCACGCACATGGCCTTGAAGGGGTCGAGTGACACGGTAGGTTTAAAACGAAGACCAAGGTGTGGCACCAAGACTGAGCAGAGAGGACGGACTGAGCTCATGTTGTGCTCCAGGAGCATCTCAAAGATCCATGTTGCATCCGTACTGATTCTAGTTGTGCTCTCCTCTTCATTCCAGTGTACCGTAAGGGCGCAGAAATCGCTTGACCAGGTTGTTGTATTGTATGATGCGTCTCACAGACAACAGTTCGCTCCTGACGATGCTGATCAAGGGCTCAAACTCATGCTTGACATGGTCAATGTCTCGACTAGGTACGTTGTGAAGGTCAACAATGACGACCCCCTCAACGACACAACCCTCAGTGGTGTTGATGTCCTCATTCTGGCTTCACCCGACAAGAGCAACGAGTTCACCGACGTAGAAGTGCGTGGGATTGCGGAACTCTTACACAATGGCAGCTCGTTGTTTGTCCTAGGCGACCCCAGCATCGATCAGAACTCGACGTACTGGAACGACTTTGAGTTCCAAGACCTTGGTGAGAACATCGCAATAAACAGGCTCCTCGATGCGCTGAACATCACGGGCGCAAGGTACAGTATCAACCATACAATTGTTGGTGATGACGAGTACTGGTGGGGCGACACGATGTTTGACTACGAGCATGCACTCAACACCTCGTCACCATCAATCATACGTCTGGACAGCTCAACCTGGGACACGACACACCCGATTTTCAAGGACATAAACGAAATCATCACAATGACATCGACACTGAAGCCGATGAACACAACAGGTGCGATTGCAAAGGGCTACGACACCTCCTTCGCTCAGTACCGTAGGGGGCCCAACACCTTCGCGAACATATCATTTCCAAACATGTCGCTCACAGAGTTTGCCGAGAGGCCACTGTCATACTCGGCAATCAATGGCACATTCCCACCGTGGCTTGCTGCATTCAAGATCAACCGGAGCCGAATAGTGATGAGTGGCTCCACCATCATGTTCTCGGCAAGAGAGCTCGACCTCCCAGAGGACGATGCCAGGTCTGATGAGAAGTGGTTCTATCAAGGTGACAACCGGTTCCTGTTCATGAACATCCTAGACTGGCTGTCAGAGGAGTTCATTGAAACACCCACAGCCACAACGTACATGCTTGTGCTATCAGCAGGCATGATACTTGTCGGAGTGGTATACTACATCGCTCAGAAGAAACGGCGCTAGCCCAAGTCTACCAGTCGGGGACAGGAAGTCCGCGACGCTTGAGTGATAGGGACATGGCATTGGCAAGGTCGTCTATGCCATGCCCCTGACGGGCAGACATTGTAATCAGGGTCAGCCGCCGGTCAGGTACGGCCGCAACGAGGCGGCTCCGGAGATATGACACCTCCACCTCACGTTGGTGTTTCCTGAGCTTGTCAATTTTGTTGGCGACCACAATGACATCTGGGGAGATTTCGCTCAGGAAGCTATAGAACTCGATGTCGACCGGTATCTCACCACGCCTCTCCCAACGGTCAACGAGTTGTCTGAACAGTGATATGTCAACAATCAGGACTGACAGTACAATCCGCTCGCCCCACGCCTCGAGTTGCCGGACAACATGGGTCTTCATACGGTCGATATCACGTCGACTCATCCGTGCCATGTGACCAAAGCCGGGTGTGTCAACGAGGAGGAGTGGGCCGAGGTCGATGATGCGCTCCCAGCGAGTACTCCCCGGCTTCTTGCCCACCACAACTCTCCTGCCGGTGAGAGCCCGGAGAATGCTGCTCTTACCCACATTGCTACGGCCTGCGAAGACGACCATTGGCTTCTCCACTTCAACTCCAGAACGGCCTTGTTCGGGCATATTCGGCCTCCGCTCGTGCAATAGCTCGTAGCAGCTCGGTACGGTCTGTCATGTGAGGCTTAAGAATCTGTGCGGCAGTGTGCGGGCCAATCCCATGACCCGCCAGTACCAACAACGCACGCTTCCCGTATTGGGCAACAAGCGACGCTGCAAGAGAAGCCGACTTGAGTTCTCGCTGTTCGGTACGTGTGAGCCGGACTCCCGACCTCTGTCTGCGGAGAACCTGTTCCACTCTGGGGTGGTCAGGGGGCTGGGGGGCAATCATTGAGGAACCACAGGCCGGACACTGGACATGAGCCTCAAGGGTGCGTAGCGTACGTAACGAACTCCACCCGCAGTTCGTACAGACCAGCCTGAACTGTTTTCCAAGCAGTCTGTCTTCGAGGAGGCTGAGCACCTCGGCCTCATCCGCAACATCGGAGATGACCTCGAATCGTGTCTTTGTTTCCAAAATCAGGCGTGCCAAGGGCGAGGGGCGACCGGTGCGCACTACGATCACGGAACACGACCCCTCACTGACTGCGTCAAAGACTGCGGATATGCGACCCGTGTCAAACTTCTCAACCAGCACTTCACGCGTTGCCTCATCAAACACGGGTGTACCCTCCAATGCACGGATCAACCGTGAAACTGGAACCTCGCTGAGGGGTACATCCTTCCTGACGGCACCCATCCGACGGGCAACATGGACGAACCGTGACCCGAATGTCTGCGTCTGTCGGAGGGCTAGTCGGAGTATCTCCAGCGCCTGAGCACCCGTGTACTCGTGGAGAGCATCAACAACAGCATCCGCAGGGACACCCCCACTTGCTGCAAGGAGAATGCGATACGGGTCGCATTCCACAGCAACGTCCTGGCCACACCTCGTTGTCAACAGCGCGGCAAGGACAATACCCAGCCCTTCATTCGTCTGTGAGCCAAGGGGCGCATGGACAACAACGCCATCACCAAAGTCTTCAACAAGCAGGCAAGTCGGGGACGGTAGATGTCCAAGGACATGCAGCGCCTCGGTAACAGTTTCAATGACCAGGTCCTGGGCGCTGCCAACAATCCGATACTGGCTGTCCAGGTAGAACCGTGCGGTAGACTCGTCCTTCTCACCCACTACGTGCCAGAGCCGGGCAACTTCTGCAGCGACCTCATACGGAACCGGGATCATCTCCCCGACCCAGTGGGGCGTTTGGGTGTCAACATTGCTGACTGGGACACATAGTATCTCTTCGGGTTCAACACTCACAACACACCAAGGCCGTCCCCGGATTATGAACACGGAGCCCTGTTCAACGTGTTCTGCAACATACTCCTCGTCCAGTACACCAATACTTGTGCGGGTCGTCATGTCTAACGCAGTCACACGCCTGATGTCAGGGATTGTACTGAGGTGTTCATAGTAGAACTTCCTGCACCAAGGGCCAGGCAACACGTTGTCCCCATCAACACGCACAACATTCTGCTGGGCCATATACTCAAGAACACGGATCAGTTCGGTTCGGCTCAGCGATGAGAAAGGGTATGCGGAACGGACTATGTCCAGCAGGAGGTCGACTCTTGCACCCATTGTTTCAAGGACAATCCCCGAGAGCTGGTGCATCAATACATCAAGTGCAAGGACCGGAATCTTTGTGGGCTCGACTTTATGTGCTCTTGCCCGTCTCAAGATCACGGCAGCCTCGGTCACATCATCGAGGTTGTTGGTGGCGAGAACTACGCCTTCTCCCACAGCATCCACTCTGTGACCGGCCCGCCCAATGCGCTGCAGAGCCCGTCCAACCTGCCGGGGGCTGGAGTACTGGACTACGAGGTCGGTATGGCCGATGTCGATTCCAAGCTCAAGGCTGGATGTCGCAATCACAGCCCGGGAATGGTGGGACTTGAACTGGTCTTCAGCGGCCATCCGGGCCTCGCGAGAGAGAGACCCGTGGTGCACATCGAACTTGAAGTCCGGACTGAGCAGACGCATCTTTGCACCGAGGGTCTCGGCAAATGAACGAGTGTTGGTGAATACAATCGTGGAGTTGTGGCCCTCAACCAGTTCGACAATCCGGCGGAGGCGTGCTGTAGAATGAGGGGGATAATGGAGTTGCTGCGCGACCCGAAAATCCTCTGCGGTGGGAACCGGCATCTCAACACGTAGCCGTGTCCGCCTCTTGCTATAGCCCCCCCAGAGGATGTGGACTTGATGGCGCCGCCCACCCAGCAGCTGTGCAACATCACGGGGGTTGCCGACGGTTGCCGACAGTCCAATCCGTTGGACAGGAGCACCTGTGACACGCTCAAGCCGTTCCAGTGCCACTGCAAGTTGTGTGCCGCGCTTGCTGCCCGCGAGCTCGTGCACTTCATCAACAACAACAGCGAACACACTGTGCAAGTGAGTGCGCATACGCTTTCCCGGCAGTATTGCCTGCAGTGTTTCAGGGGTTGTAATCAGTAGCTGAGGGGGAGATATGGCCTGCTTCCGTCGCATGTACTGTGAGGTATCACCGTGCCGCGTCTGGGCGACTACCCCCAACTCCTCACAGAGCTGCACGACCCGTTTCAGTACGTCACGGTTAAGAGCACGGAGTGGGGTCACATACAGTACAAGGATGCCATGAGATTGCCGCCGTGAAACTACTGTGAGCATACGGGTCAGGAGAGGTAGTAGTGCCGCCTCAGTCTTGCCGGAACCCGTTGGGGACAGGAGCAGTACGTCTTCACCGCGGCTAACAGCTGGGATTGCCAGTTCCTGGATGGGTGTTGGTTGTGTAATCCCATTCCGCTCCAAGAACTCGCGGATTGGTGGCGCAAGCAGATTAAATGCTCCCACAGGTTGCCACCTCAAGGGCGCGATTGACGCCCAGACTAGTCGGTAGAGCATGTGACACCAAGTCTACGAAGCACATGTTCCATTTCGTCCAAGAGGATACGTACATCGGTTCGGAGCGTTATGTCAGCACCCGCCACGACTTGTTTCAGCCTAGCCCGAACAGACTGGAGAGAGTCCGCTTCGCGAGCAATGTCACCGACGAGCTCACGGACATAGGACAGGTTGTGTATGTGACCTGCCACGTTCTCAAATGCCACAAGGAGGACTTCACCGGGTTTCATATCAGAGGTATCACCACGAACAGGTGTAGGATGAAAGTGTGGGGCACCAACCGACAGTCTAGACACATTGGACAGGCCGCCATGGCCCAAGTGGTATGAGCAGTTTTACGTTTAGCTTGAGTACTGGTCAATCCCGTGTGTTGCGCTACTCCTCTTCCTCCTCGCCATAGACAGTATACGCAAGGATGAGGAGGAGAGCAAAGAAGCCCATTGCATTGAGGACAATCCCAAGAATGGGGGTCAGGTCGGCTTGCATGACAATCTTGTGGGAGCGGACTCTAGGAACTTATAATGGTTACGACGAAACATATTGTCGTAATCATGGTGCAGGGGGAGGTCATCATGGCCACTGCGGCAGCAAAGTCACGACGGAACATATTGTCGTGATTATGGTGGTGGGGCCACGCCGGCTCCAAGAACTCATAGTGGTCAAGACGGGACACGGCTTATCGCCATTCCCCCATCAGGGGGCCGGGTAACCAGTGGCAACGCCCATAGAAAACCGGCAACGACCATGGTGCTCCGTATGGCCCGTGAGGACTACAGGTCACCCGAAACCAGTATGCATCGTACAGATGCGACAGTGGTTGGTAGTCAAGCAGGGTATAGGCCGGCGGGTGCTATTCTGCCTCCGTACTACTGGACTCGTAGAACTTGTCAATGAAAGACCCGTAGACGTCGACCGGCTCGGTCAGTGATGTCACTTCATCAATCAGCATCTCCAAGCCACATGCCCCGCACTTCACAGTAGCCCAGCCAGCCTCCTTGTGCAGCTCTATCTTGATTGCGGTGTTACCACAGTCAGGGCAGGGGTATACATCGGGAATCCGCTTTGGTGGCCGTCGACGAATCTTCTGCCTTCTTCTTCGTCCCATGTTGTTCGCCTCTGTCTATGTTCCACACCGTGGAGCTGGATGCCCAAGAAGCAGAGCAGGCTGGAACTCGTGTGGGATGTTTTAAACATTATGATGGGTTAGAACCAGTGCGGGTCAGTGCCGTTGTCCTTCATGAGCAGGTCGGGGAGTGGTCATGCAGACTGACAGCTCTGTCGAGTGCAAGGGTATACATACACATAACAGAGAGTTAATATCTCGGCTCGTTGTGCGGAACCAACAATGTCAGAGCTATCAAAGAACGCACAGTGCGTCCTCAGGATTCTTGAAACCGCCGACTCACTTACGACCAGTGAGATTCTCGAACTCGCGCGGAGTAAGGAGTTTGCAGACATCTGTACCGACTGTGCAGGTGGCGACACGTTCATTGCTGCAGCGAACCAGCTGGTCGAGAGAGGACTGATTAGGCGCAGGTTCGGTCGTGGGGGCTACCGGTGGGAACTCGTCCGGGAGTGATGCATAATGTTGGATGTGAGAGAGGACTTCCCTGTCCTGAAGAGGAGGATAAACGGGCATCCACTAGTATACCTTGACAGTGCATGCATGTCCCTAAAACCAAAGCAGGTGGTCAATGCGATGAGGGAATACTATGAGGTATTCCCGGCCTGTGGAGGCAGGAGCATCCACCGACTAGGAGAGGAGGTCTCTAATGCATGCGCTAGTGCAAGGGAGCGGTTTGCCAGGTTCATCAATGCTGCAGAGAGTAGCGAGTGCATCTGGACACGCAATGCGACCGAGTCGTTGAATATTGTTGCAGCGTGCACGGATCTGTCTGCCGGCTCCAAAATCGTCACGACATCACTGGAACACCACAGTGGTTCGTTGCCATTTGTGGAGAGGGCAAGGCGCGACGGGCTGAAGATAGAGGTGGTAGAGGCAAGACCTGACGGCACATTTGATATCGAAGACTGGAAGAGTGCAATTGACAGCTCGACCAGAATGGTATCAGTGGTACACTCTTCAAACGTCACAGGAACCATCGCACCACTGAAGGAGATTGTCGAGATTGCACATGACCGTGGTGCACTGGTCATATCCGATGATGCGCAGTTTGCCCCACATCACCCCTTGGACGTACAGGCGCTCGATGTGGACTTCTCCGCAATCTCAGTACACAAGATGTGTGGGCCGACAGGGATGGGAGTCCTGTACGGGAAGATTGAACACTTGAAGTCGATGCGGATGTTCCTCTATGGCGGGGACACGGTCAGTGATGTGCGCTATGAAGAGGGGAGAATACTTCCCGAGTACCTGCCACCACCAGAGAAGTACGAGGCAGGCCTCCAGAACTATGCCGGGATAATTGGTGCCGGCGCAGCAGCGGACTATCTACAGTCGCTAGGCATGGACGAGATAGAGAAGCACGAGAGAGGCCTCTTGGAAAGAGCCCTGAAGGAACTTAGCGACATGGATCACATACACATTGTTGGTACGGATGACACCAACATTAAGACAGGACTCGTGACATTCACAATCGACACAATTGGGGCGGCCCATGACATTGCGACCTTCCTCAGTGAGGAATATGGCGTGATGATACGAAGTGGGTGGCACTGTGTAGGTCCGTTCCACTATCAACTGGGGATTGACCCTACAAAGGGCTCAGCACGAGCTAGTTTCTACATATACAACAACATAGATGATCTGAGTACGTTTGCCCAAGGGGTTCGCGCGCTCATTGAGATGAGTTCATGAGGACTATTGGGGCAAGAGGAACCCGGTTCAGTGCAGCAGCCCTTCGACCCTCTCTTTCATACGTCGGATTTCCTCAACGGGGTCTGCAAGGCGCAGTTGCATTGCGGAAATGTCGAGAGAGTCCCGGAACTTTGTCACCCGGCCTGCCACAACCACATAGCTCCCCAGAACCCGTCCTGTTGCAGCTTGGAGAGGGGCAGTATCATTACCACTCTCTTCAATAAGTTGGAGTGCTTCAGCAGCGCTCATCTGGAGCAGTTCTTCGCCGGTTGTGCCGAATAGTGTCGCACGGATTGTGCCTGACCCGTCGTCCACCGTAATCTTGTACAGCATTCTGGGCTCGGGGCTTTCAGTGGACTCTCCGCAGTTGGCACAGACAAACCGCCCTTCTTCCCGCTGGACTTTGCGCTTACAGTTGGGACACGCGAGATACACGGGGCGTGCCTGCGAGAGACCAACGACTATCCCACACACTTCCACCACGTGATTCACCATCGTCGCGTCAATCTCTTCAATCATCACGCGGCCGGCTGGCCCGACTGGCTGTTGTGAGAGTTCAGACATATCAATGTCAGCAAGAGCGGAATCGTCAGGGTTAATCTCAATCTGAGCCCGCCTGCCGACTTGGAAGTCCACGCCACCGCGAAAGCCCTCCTTCACGTAACCATGACGGATGCGAAGGATGTCGCCCTCCTTGAGGCCAGCAATGGTGTCAATATCATCGTTCCAGAAGGTCACACGGATTGTGCCCGAGTCATCAGCAACAATCACATTCTGTACACGGCCAGTACGTCCATCACGCTCAAAGGTAGTAGGAGGAAAGATACGCATGACCCTGCCTTCGATGTCGACATCCTTCATCTGGGGTGTGAGCTCAGACAGCCGGCGGAAACCAAGGGGCTCGGCCACCATGGGCACGCCCTCTATTGGGACAGCGTCTATGTCGTCAAGGTGCCGCGAGATTGATGACGAACGCCCCACATGGACTTCTACATCACCAGTCCGACCCACACGCGAGTAAGCACCACTCACCGAGATGACCTCGCCTATATCCAAGTCCTGTATCTCTTCTGCGCGCTCGTCCCAGAACACAATACGGATGCTCCCAGTCTCGTCTGATGCAAGTACGCTTGCCACTTTTCCAGGTGAGCCGTCAGTCCTCCGGGTGAACTCACGTAGTGGGAACACTGCGCCGACTTTCACGCGCAGTGATATATCGAACATCCGGTCAGTGATATCAGACACTTTCAGCGTCTGTGATTCTGCGGGTTCGAAGTCGAGTCCTTCCAGCTCATAGTCCTCCAAGACGCGGATGGCACCCTGACGACCAAGGTTCAACTCAAGGGCACCACCGAGGCCCCGGCGGACATACGCACCCCGTATCTGGACTATGCTACCAATGGTGACAATCTCCTCCGAAACAGCACGGGTCATGTCGTCCCAGAGGGCAACACGGATGCGGCCGGTGTCATCTGCCACAACAATACTCGCAACCATACCTTGGCTACCATCTTTGCGTACAAAGCTGCGAACCGTGCCGACACTCACAACCTTTGCAGTCAGTGCAATGCTGCGGGACGACTCCGTGATCTCGGATATCTTGAGACGCGCGCGTGTCGACATGTGTTGCAGGTCAATCCCCAACTCCCGCGCGATGATGAGGGCGGCCGACTCGTCATTGACAATCTCGGGACCAAGCTGCTCCCGTTTATCATGGATCATCTGTAGGACGTCGCCCCGGTCAAGCTCGGGCCGTTGTTTGAGGATTGTTTCAATAGCTTCCTCCAGCGTGAGCATGGTTGCCTCAACTCAGTCGGTATGCAAACTTGTCATGAGATGGCGGCCCTGTGCTTTAAACCCCTATGCTCATGTGCGGCGAGCTGAACAGCGGTGACGTCTGCATTACTACGGACAGCATCCGGCGACGCTTGAAGCGTGGCTCTCGTGACTGGGAGGTAAGCCTGCGGACTGGGTAGCCAGACCAAGCATGTTTGGTACAGTGTCACATATAGGACTCGTGATAGCATGCTGTTTCGCGGGCTGTGGAGGTGGACTGGTGTCTGACTGGGGACGTATTGGACTGTTATTGGCACAGAAAAGAGATGCTCTTGCGAAAGACAGAATACCATGCCGGCATGGAGTGCAAGTGTGTCAACACGATGAGTCCCGAGTTCAAGTTGCCAGCGCACAGTAGCCAGTATGGGCGGTATTTCACTGAACTCACTGAACGGGTCCGGGAGATATATGCAATTGCAGAGAAGGCTAGAGCGGAAGGGTTGGATCCGGTAGAACGGGTAGAGATACCACATGCACACGATGTGGCCGCCCGTGTTGAGGCAACACTTGAGGGGCCTGTGGGAGTGGCCAGTCGAATCCGTGAACTGCAGGCCACAATGTCTCGAGAGGGAGTAGCCTTCAAGGTCGCAGAAGAGATAGCCCGGGGAGAGCTCGGGGGGATGGAAGACCCGGAGAAAGCGGCAGACAAGGCGGTCAGGGTTGCGCTGGCAATACTGACGGAGAGCATAACGGCAGCCCCACTTGAAGGGATAGCAAGAGTACGCATCCGGGGCTCTGGATTGGCCAAATACCTAGCACTATACC
The DNA here is from genome assembly GCA_027031765.1 of Promethearchaeota archaeon. Classification (GTDB taxonomy): domain Archaea; phylum Asgardarchaeota; class Thorarchaeia; order Thorarchaeales; family Thorarchaeaceae; genus JALVPN01. Next base: position 64,319 of record JALVPN010000040.1, read on the forward strand.
TCGCCGGGCCAATTCGTGCAGCTGGTGGGACTGAGAGCGCAGTCACAGTTCTTGTTGCAGACCATGTTCGTCAGGCACTTGGACTCCCCGCACTCGAGTCCACCCAAGAAGAGATTGACCGCGTTGCGGAGGAGGTGGAACTGTACAGGCGGAATGCACACCTACAGTACAGCGATGTCCCCTCCGAACTCATCAAGTTTGCAGCCAAACACCTCCCAATAATGCTTACTGGAGAGCCAACTGAGGAGTACGAGGTGTCAGGAGGGCGCGACCTGGACAGGATTGAAACGAACCGCGTCCGTGGGGGGATGGTACTAGTCCTCAATGATGGCGTGGTCGGCAGGGCCGCAAAACTCGCACGGATTGTCGACAAGCTCGGAATAGAGGGGTGGGACTGGCTCAACGAGATTGCTAGGAGGTTGGGCAAAGCGAAGGAGGCTAGCGGTCGAGCTGAGGACAAGACAGCACCTAAGGAGGGGTACCTCGCAGATGTCATAGCAGGGAGACCTGTGTTCGCACACCCGTCTAGAAGAGAGGGCTTCCGCTTAAGGTATGGAAGGGCAAGAAACACAGGGCTAGCTGGTGTTGGCATACATCCGGCCACGATGCACCTGCTCGACGAGTTCCTTGCGACCGGGACGCACATACGCACAGAACGCCCCGGAAAGGGGTCTATCGTCGCCCCGGTGGACACCATAGAGGGACCGGTCGTGCTCCTCCGAGGTGGCAGCGTGGTCAGAGTGGATACTCTGGACGAGGCGCGAAGGATTGCGGGACGGGTGGAGCGGATACTGTACCTAGGTGACATACTGGTCGCAGTGGGCGAGTTCCGTGAGAACAACCACCCTCTTGTGCCAGCCGGATACTGCGAGGAGTGGTGGGCCCATGACTTGGAGGTGGCACTCGTCCGACTGTCCGACGAGAAAATGCACGAGCTTGTGACGGAAGCGGGCGTCGCACCAGACAGGCTACACGAACTGATACGGCACCCGCTCTCTGTTTTGCCAACACCAGAGGAGGCCGTTGGACTCAGCACCGTTCTTGGAATACCACTCCATCCGCGCTACCTCTATAGATGGACAGCCCTCGGGAGAGACGAGGCCTGCAGTCTGAGGACATGGATTCTAGAACATGGGAGGCTGGAGGAGGCCAATGGCCAGAGAAGAGTTGTACTCCCCTATGACAAAGACTTCAAACGACTGTTGGAACGGGCTGGAGTCCCACATACAGTGCAGGAGCGGGGCAGCGAGATTTTGCTCACCGATGATGCGACCACAGTCCTTGCACAGCTGGGATCACCAGACGCCGAGCCAAGAGGGGACACGGCACTTGAGGCGCTGAACTCCGTAAGTGAGGTTGTACTGCGTGACCGCATAGGGACCACAATAGGGGCACGAATGGGACGACCCGAAAAAGCTGAGGCACGAAAGATGCGGCCACCGGTGCATGTCCTGTTCCCTGTTGGGCGGAAGATGTCGAACGAACGGAGGTTGGAGAGAGTAGCAGGGTCGAGACTGGCCGTGGCCACACTAGAAGATGGGAATGTTCTGACTGACTCGACAGCCAAGCTTGAGATGGTTTCTAGGGTCTGCCCAAAGTGTGGGGCAGTCACTTTTGAGTCCAAGTGCCCCAATTGCAGGAACGTCCACACTGAGATTCAGCCTTGGTGTTCACAAGAGGGCTGTGGCGCACCAGTAGACCCAGACAGTGGAATGTGCAGGCAGGGACACGACATAAACCTAGTCAGAACCACAAGAGAGTACTCGGTGGACATGGGTGCCCTCCTAGACCGGGTCAAACAAGAGATTGACGAGCCCCAAGCATATGGTGTGAAGGGAGTGCTTGGTCTGACGAGTGTTCACAAGATACCAGAGTACTTGGGAAAGGGGATACTCAGGGCGAAGCATGCGGTCTATTGTTACCGTGATGGTACTGCTAGGTTCGATGTGACAGATGCACCACTCACCCACTTCAGGCCATGTGAGGTGGGCGTGAGTGTTGAGAGACTCCACGCCCTTGGATATCATAGCGACTACAAGGGACGGCCACTAGTTTCTGAAGAACAGATAGTGGAGCTCAAGGTGCAGGACATCGTGATACCAGAGAATGGTGCAGAGTACCTCCTGCGAGTGGGCAGATTTGTAGACGACTGCCTCCGTAGCATATACAAACAAGAGGCCTTCTACAAGTTCGAAACGAGGGAGGACTTGATTGGACAACTGGTAGTTGGTCTGGCACCACATACGTCTGCGGGCATCATCGGTAGGATTGTAGGGTTCACCCGCGCCAAGGTTTGTTATGCACATCCGTTCTGGCATGCGGCGAAGAGGAGGAACTGTGATGGGGACGAGGACGCGATAATCCTCGTCCTGGATGCACTCCTCAACTTTTCGCGGTCGTACCTGCCGGCCGGGAGGGGCGGGTTCATGGATGCGCCACTAGTCCTATCGGTAATCCTAAACCCGCAGGAAGTGGACGACGAGAGCCACAACATAGAGGTCTGTGCGAAATATCCGGCTGAAGTGTATAGTGCAGCAACAAGAGCCCTGCCTCCCAGAGAGATAGAGGATGTCATAGACAGTGTGTCGGCACGCCTAGGTACGGAAGCTCAGTATGAGGGTTTTGCATTCACCCATGGGACGACGAGGATAGACATGGGGCCGCGGGAAACCAAGTACAAGGTGCTGGGGTCGATGCAGGAGAAACTGGGGGCCCAGCTCCACGTAGCCGAACTGGTCGATGCAGTAGACACACTGGATGTCGCACAACGAGTGGTCTCACATCACTTCTTCAGGGACATAAGAGGGAACTTGAGGGCGTTTTCGACACAGAGGTTCCAATGCCCCAAGTGCCGCAGGGTAATGAGACGGATGCCATTGTCAGGGAAGTGCGTATGTGGGTCTGACCTTATCCTGACCGTGAGCCAGAAGAGTGTTTCCAAATACCTCGGTGTGGCTGAGGCAATCATCCAGAAGTATGGCCTTGACAGGTACTTGGAGCAAAGGTTACAACTCATCAAGAACGTCATCGGTTCGTTGTTTGTATCGAGCCAGACAACACTGACCGAGTTCATGGACGGCGGCGATGTCAGGTCGAGGTAAAGTCACGGTAGATGCTCCTAGCTGCTGCACCCCACCGGTATTCGTCCACAGAAGACTTCTGCAGAACCAGTCTTGCAAACATCCACATCGACTCGAGAAGCGAGCCCCCAGTCAGTTTCACGCGCCATTCAGTCCACTGTGAGTAGCGTCCAGATGTTGTGTTGATTTCACGAACCCGTTCACGCACAAGATAGCTGCCGGGAGCTGTGCGTAGTACTTGCACATGGTCAACATCGGTCCTGTATTCAGCAGGAACCGTGCGCTCATCGTATTTGCCCTCGCAAGCAATATCTGATGTCATCGCTCATCAACTGGAGCGGTCATCAAACGTAGGTCACCTGCCCCAGATGGGGGAAACAAAATACCTTGATAACACTTTGGGCGCGGAACCTTGGGTAGTCCCGACATTCGGGACGGATATAGTCAACTATCATGGGACTGACATGGCGACTGCGCAACAGTGGAGCAGAGGGCTACCTTGCCGAACGTGCCACACGTTCCCGCTCTTCCTTCTTTGCAATCGCAAAGCTGGCGGGATCATTCTTGTATGCAAGCAGCAGCTCGTCGACTATGCACTCCTCAAACGACTTGGCGCTCTTGTGAGCGGCCCGAACCGCACCAACTGCCAAGTATCTCAGTGCAAGGTCAATTCTCCGCTGGGGGGAAACATCAACAGAACGGGGATATGCCATTCCACCGTATGAAATCCGCGTTGTCTCTTCAGCCGGGGCGGCGTTCTCGATGGCAGTCACAAGCACCTGAATCGGGTTCAGTCCCGTCCGGAAGTCAATCATCTCAAAGACGCGACGCAACACGCCTATTGCACGCGCCTTCTTGCCAGCACCACGACCAGTCCGAGTCCGCTTCTCCTTGCGGTTCCCGGCATTCATCAGCTTGTTGACAAAACGTTCAACTATGGGAGCGTGCGACTTGTGAAAACGCTTCCCAGCATGCCGTCCAGAGGTGTGCGGGATTAAGACAGGCTTGAGAGAGATGTAGCGTGCAAGGCCGACATCCGAAACCTGGACTTCGGAAACATCCCACTTGCCGAAGAGCAAGAATGGCGGGCCACCATGTGACTCGACTTCAGTGTCTGATGGCTGGACAGATGGGCTGTCTTCGGACACCACAACCACCTACCGGATTGGCTTCTCCTTCTTTCCGTATATTAGGGACTCAAGGGCCACACCGTTCACTTTGAAGACGCGCCATCGAACACCAGGCAGGTCACCCATTGCACCACCCATGGCACCACCAATTCCCTCAACAATGACCTGGTCGTGCTCGTCAATGTACTTGAGCCCACCATCCCCCGGCACAAACGCAGTAATCTGCTTGCCGTTCTTGGACAACTGTACCCTAACGGCCTTCCGAATGGCAGAGTTCGGCTGCTTGGACTCAATACCGACCTTCTCAAGGACAATCCCACGCGCTTGGGGTGCGCCCTCAAGAGGATCCGTCTTGCGCTTCAACTGGAGCATGCGGCGCTTATAGCTCCCTTTCTTCCACCGAAACCTCTTGCGCTTCGTCCTGAGGGGACGCGCAGCGAACTCGCCGAGGGGGCTCTTTGAACCTGTCAAGTTTCAGACTCACCTTTTAACAGCAAGCATACTGTTGAGTATATTCTCTGCCAATGGCCATCGCAACGCCTTTGTGTGGACTTAAAAGGCTTATGACGCGACATCAGAGCGGGGGCGCCCCGTCAATGGATACGGGTTGATAGTCCGGAGCAGTCAGGTCAGAAGGGGACGTGATACCACATGCGAATCACTACGTAGACATTCAGACCATGGGGGCGACCAGAGCGGCGACCACCGGTGCCCCAGCAACAGACAGCAAAGGGTTTAAATCACGCAGCCGGTCGCTCAAGACGAGGAACCGACTGTGCCCGAGAAACTACCAATCAAGGCACTTGAAACTGCGCTTGACGATATCGTGTCAATAAAGCTCAAGGATCAGCGTGTATTTCGCGGGCGACTGACAAGTTGCGATATGTACATGAACCTCACACTCTCAAGTGCGGAGGAGCTTGAGGAGGACAGGGTCAGGGCCAAGTATGGCTCTGTATTGATTAGAGGGAACAATATTCTCTGGATTCAAATCCCAGACTAGCGGCGCATTGTTGGCTGTGGCCTTACAACTGTTAGCGACCGGCGTCATGTCTGTACTCCTCAATTAGCGCTATTAGTTCCTCTTCGCCCTTCTCTAGGGCGGCCTCACGTATTCTTGACAGAAAGACTTGGAACCGCTGCTCGAATTTTTTCCGACTGATGAATGCGAACTCGTCCACCCGCTCTAGTTCCACCTCATTGGCATCAATCACAGGAATCCCTGACCTGACAAGTTCTTCCTCGGCCAAGTGCGACAGTGGTGTATCGGCAATCACTGCACGGATCCCGTACTCGAAGAGCAGGCGGGCTGTCTGGAACCCCCCACCACTGGCATCGTCAAACAATACAATGTCTGCCCGTTTCAGGCCGTACTGTTGGGCGTACTCTTGGATGCTCTCCTGCGTGAACTTTGGGATGACGCGTATTGCGAGGGTGTCACCCCGCATCTCACGACGCTTGACACCACGGAGCTGTTCGAGCCGCGCCTCCAGTTCCCGTGCAATCATCTTCTGCCTTTTCATCTCCCGACGGAGGGCGCGTATCTCTGCTTCCTTCTTCACCACCTCACGGTCACGTTTCACGTGCCAGTAGTTCTCACGAGAAACAATCTCCAAGCTGTGCATCAACTCGCTCTCACGGAACCTGAGGAACTCAATGAGGTGCTCAAGGTCTTCGACCCTGCTTGTCAGGGCTCTGTTCTCTTCCAACAACTCGGCGTACTTCGTCTGAAGGGTCTTGTAGCGTTCGGGCGTGATGGCCTCTTCGGTAGGTGGCGTTTCAGACGGCATGTCTGCAGGTGCAGCCTCCGAAACAGTAAGACTTGCAATGGCCTCCGCAATGGGGGTGCCCCGGATGACGAGGGCCTTCAACAGTCCCCGGTCAACGGTCAGGTGTTCAGCACGCACGCGCTGGTCTACTTGCTCAAGCTTGGGGCGGATGCTCCTGTACGCCAATACCGCGGCAGCTAGAGCATCACGTTCGTGTGCATTCGACACCCGCACCCCTCCAGAGCAGGTACGTGCAATCTCGTTCTTCTCCGCTATCGAAACGGGTCTGCTCGGGATGAAGAGGTCTGCATTGATGACGCTTGCAATCTTCTTGACGAAGTGTGGCTTCTTATGTACGTCTGTCGCAACGAGGACAGGTACGCCGTGTTCGTAGACCGTGCGGATGATTTGAGCACGAGTGAAACCCTTTCCACTCACCAGCAGGTGCACCTGTCCCTCAAGTGACAGTAGGCATAGCGCTGCGGTTGTGCCGGGGTCGACGCCAAGGATGAAGTACTTTGGATGGACAACGAACGGCCCCGGTACTGGTTGCAGTGGCAGGAACTCAACCCTTTTCCGGACAGGCGCAACGAGCACGTTGAAGTCGCCGCCTCTCCTTGAGTCTATGAGCCCACGGACTACAAGATACGACGCATAGGCGGTTATCCGTGCACTGGAGTACCCGAAGTCCGAGGTGCGTATGTCAATCTCATATTCGATGCCAGCAGTAGTCAGCTGCTCTTCAATCAGTCTCGTCATCTGCTGGATTTTTGACTGGACATTCCGCCGGTACCTGTTGGCACTCTGCCCACCACGACCAGGCTTGCGCCCACGCGTTATCTTGATTTCGGTGTGCTCGCCGAAACACTCAAGCACATACCCAACACCCATTGATGCGAGCAGGGCAACAGCTCTTGCAGTTTCCAGTGGACTCGGCTTTCCGCGAAGTGGAAGGCCGTACTTCTTTGCCAGCCGCTTCAGAGACGTCTGATGTGGTGGGACACCAGTGACCTGTACGACCTTTGTTTCAACAGGGAGCCTCTCGACCAACCTGAACAATGTCTTTGCACTTGGTGCAATTTCAAAGATGTTGTCAGTTGCAAGATAGTGCGGTTGTATCTCATTCACGAGGCGTAACAGGGCGGCCCGTGTGATTGCCGAGTGCTCTGCAAGAACCATCCCCTTACGGACTACTGCGCAGGCATACTTCGGACGAGCTCTAGCACGTGGACTATGGAATGGGAGTATGTCAAAGCCTATGACGAGTTCGTCATCATCAGTCATGTGCCAGCACTCATTGGGTCTTTGTTGTTATCGCTATAAGAGTTGATGTTTGTCTATACGGGCCTTTGCCCAATGATCCCCGCAGTGCGGGGCATGTCGGACTGGTATCGGCCCCCACACATGCCCATCGTCACTGATGGCACCCTACGCGGCGGATATGGCCCGGGTAAAACATGGGCGCTAACCGGTTGGAGGGACAGACCCCTACCGAATGCTCAAGACCCGCTCACATGCCCCAGCCAGCCGCTATATACTGGGGCTCGCAATCACATTGGTGCACCAACATAGACTGTGACCACACCCACATCGAAACAGTGCGCAAGGAGGCTTGTTAGACAACAAGTATAATAAAGCAACACTTGAGTGACCGAGCGCAGATAATGTGAGGTGTGACCACTGTCAGACACACTAGAGATTAGCAGTGATGAAGCAATTCTGCGCATTGGACGCGCCTTGTCTTCTGGCACACGACTGAGAATCCTCAGACTCCTCCTACAGGGCGAGAAGGATGTGACCCGGGTGGCCAAGCACCTAGGTGGGACCGAAGCCAATGCCAGCGCTCAGATCAAGATACTTCAAGAATCTGGACTGGTTGAGTGCCGATACGAACCAGGACAACACGGGCTCAAGAAGCTCTCACGCACGAAGGTCAGGCGCATCATAATAGAGCTGTGAGGACTAGACGACCGCACACCACTCCAATCTCAAGTAGTGTTGCACACAACACCATGCAACGGTACAAGTCCCTAGCCCTCATTATGTGGTACACCTACCCTGTGGCTGAGAGCAGCACTTTCCACCGCTGAATGCGCTTTAGGATGTTCGTCCGCTCTTCCGGTCGGATTGCCTTCAGCCCCCTAGCACGGAGGAACCTGAGCACAAGATCCATGTCCCGCGCCACTCGTTCGTTGGGATACTCCGTAGTGATGAGGTATTCCTTGGCGGTCTGCAGGTATTCTGCAAGCAGACTTGCGGGTGCTTCACCAGTCCGTATCTCGTGTGCAATTGGGTCAAGGACACGTGCCACGCGTGCACTCGGAGAGGGGGCAGTCTCATGCGACCCCACTGTCACTGACTGGGGAGCCCCCTGTACTGGTTGCGTGCGCGACGCCGACCCCCGAGAAGAAGACACATGTGCACCTTGGTCTGCTGGCACTTCTCGGGTCTGGCCAGGGGCAGTGGTAGTGGATGCCACTACTGCATCGGACACTGGAGTGAATGGAGAAACGGGGGTTGTCTGTCCTGAGGGGTGCGGGTTATCACTGCTGTGCTCAGTTGAACAGTCGGCTTGGCCTAGCAGGTAGCGGAGTTCTCTGAGCTGATCGAACAGCTCGACTAGTGTGGCCTGAATCTCGCCGATGAGTCTGCTGAGTCTGTCATAGTCCTTTGTGGGCACACGGGAGCCCCCATTCCTGACTGTGTCATACCTTGCGGGGCCAATCCAAATATGACTTTTGAGCTCGTCATGGGTGCAGAGGTATGGAACGGCTAGCTCTGCCCTTCGTGTAGATTGGCAGTACGCGGTCTAGCGACAACTTTAATAGAATACCGATTGCGGATATCGGACAGGCCCCTGTAGTGTAGCCCGGCCTAGCATTCGAGACTGTCACACTTCGTGGATGGCAGTCCCGGAGGGCCACTCTCGAGACCCGGGTTCAAATCCCGGCGGGGGCGCCATCTCATCCAGTTTCCTACAGCAGGAAGTCCTCCTCTCTTCAAGGGCTCAGGGTTATGGGGATGACAAGTGCCAGAAACAATTGACTGGCAGTGCATCACATATGTATCAGTGCAGACTCTGGGACTTCCCTGAAGATGCTTCTTGCCGCACGGCCGACCTGTAGTCGGTACTGCGGGGTCGTATATACCCGAATCACATCAAAGTACCCACGCATCACATCGCCAATCTTTGAGAACTCGGAGAGGTAGTGCGAAACCTTCTGCCCCTCAATCATCTCGAAGATATTGACTTCCATGGGTTTCTCTTGGAGGGGGTTATATGGGACAGATGGTAGTGATGGCACATCGACAATTACTGCTTCAACCGGTACATCAGCCCGTGTTGCAATCTCTTCCTGTATGCTCTCGCACACCTTTTTCTTGGTCAAGAGTTTGGAAACGAAACGGTCAGGCGTGTGGAGGATTTTCTCAAATGCCGACTTGTAGAGGACACGACAGTCGAGCATCTTCATGAGACGCGATGCCTCCCTTGTGTCCTCCGAATCTTGAGGGTCAAGACGCCGAATCTGTGAAATCATAGACACATCATCAAGGGCGAGAAACTCGTCCGGTGAGGAGAAGCGTGTCAGCCCGAGCGGCTCATCCGCTGCTGACATCAGCTGGACCAGCATGACCTCAACACTGCGGACGGTCTTGTGGAAATAGACGTTCATGAACATCTCGTATCTTGCCACAAGGAACGCCTCAAGTGCGCCTCTCGCAGCCAAGGCAAACTCTAGGACGAGTTCGTCGGACACCTCCAAGCTGTCAATCAGGCGATGGAAGTCAACAAGACCATAACTTACGCCGCAATAGAAAGAGTCCCTAATGAGGTAGTCCAGTTTGTCTGCATCGACCTGTCCAGCAACCAAGCTCCCGAGTACGAGGTCTACACGATCTTTCAATGTCCCACGCACCAGGCGGGCAATGCGTTCTTTTGAATACCCATTGTCGTCGAGTATATCCCCAATCCGACTCTTCTTTATAACCCACTCCGTGACGTCCTCATGGTTCATCCCACGGTGTTCCAGCAGAACCTCTTCGAACACATGGCTGAACGGTCCGTGCCCTATGTCATGTAGAAGAGCAGCAAGCCGCAGCTCGTCGAGGCGGTCAGAGTCTAGATCCAACTGTTCCAGTATTCTTCGACCCAACAAACTTGCAATGAACATGGTGCCGAGCGAGTGGCCAAACCGTGTATGCTCTGCAGTAGGATATACGAAGTGCCCACCAGAGAGCTGTTTGATTCGGCGCAGTCGTTGAAAGGCGTGAGTGTCAATTATCTTCTGCTCGGTCTTCGACAACCTGATGAACCCATGTATCGGGTCATTGACCTCCATCTCGAATGTCAACGTCTTAGCCTCGGCAATCATACGTCGGGTTCAAACAGTCGGAGCCTTTTCACAAGCTCCTCGACCGTTGGAACCTGTGATATACACAGCGGGAGGTGCATGCCATCCGCGATGCGAACGGCCAGCGGATCCAGTTCTTTGACCCCCTGTAGAATGACAACAGCAGGCTTCACCGCCGGCGAGGTGCCAATTTGACTTGCTTTTATTGCCACCATTGGAGAACGCCCCGTTGAAACGTTGGTGAGGACTGCAGCTCTCTGGGTAGTGCCACCGTAGAGCCTGAGCAGCTGGTGGGGTGTGAGGCTCACAATTGCACTTACGCTGTCCAGTGCAGTATATCCGTATACGTCACGTCCCAGCAGCGCACCATGTGTGAGCACTTTGCAGTCTAGGAACTGTACCAGCTGGCGGGCCGGGACTGGCACCCCAAACTCACGGCTGTCAAGGATGGCATCTGATGCAATCTCAGGCGAGATTAGTTTCTCAAGGGCCAGTGCAATACGCCCACCGTTTGCGGCATCCATTTCAAGCAGACCATCAACAAACCTCTTGATTGTGTCAACACGAGGGGACTTCCTGCGTCCGCTCTCATAGTCACTTATGACGGACGGGGACACACCCAGATAGTCTGCAAGTGCTTTCTGTGACACTTGGAAGCGTTCGCGCCACTGACGCATGACTGAGCCCGGATCGTTCTCAGCGAGACATATCTCGCCAGCAATCGTTTCGGCAAGCCGTTGCAGTGACTCCCGACGGCTCATGAGCACAACAGTAGTCACAGGGCTGATAAGAGTTGTGTAGCACAGTGGAGAAACGGGCAGACGATGAACACTTGCGTGCCAGCCCACCAGTCCAACAGTCCCGCGTATGACAACACTTGGCGGTGAGGACTGTTGTTCTCCCCCTCGGCACCTGCGCCGCAGAGGGGGACGTGTGGCCAATCATGACCACATAGATGGGGCAAAGAACCTCTCGGACAGCCCGGACAGGTCACCGGGCAACATCCATTATCACCACATGGATGAATCGAAGGACTCAAAGATGTCCACCGGTACTCTGGAAGAGAGGACAGGCCATGTTCTTTGCGTTCTTGGTGGGAACTGCGGGTTCTGGAAAGTCACACCTCACGGCTGCCCTTGAGAAGTGGCTTGTAGCAGCTGACCTGAGCGTCACGGTTGTGAACCTCGACCCGGGCGTGGAAGACCCCCCATATACCAGTGATGTTGACATCCGGGAGTACGTTGACTATGGAGAGATAATGAAGAAGCTCGGTCTTGGGCCTAATGGGGCACTGGTCGCGTCACTGGACTTGGCGCTGGGACACATCGAGCAGATTCGTGAGGAGGTTCTTGAAACAGGTCGGGACTACGTACTGGTCGACTGCCCGGGCCAGATGGAACTCTTTGCCTATCGGAACTCGGGCCCGCTCATGGTATCTGGGCTGAGGGGGACTGACAACGCACTGTCGCTGTATCTAGTGGACTCCAATATTGCAAGGACGCCAGCCGGATACCTTTCGTCTCTTCTACTCGGGGTCTCAATCAACATCCGGTTTGGCCTGGCCCAATTGAACGTACTGAGCAAGCCAGATATCCTCATGGAAAGAGAACGTGAGAGTATCCTCACATGGTCTTCCGACCCATATACGCTACAGGAGGCCCTTGAGGCGTCATCGGAGGGGCTAGTCCGAGAGTATTCCAGATCCATACTGATAATGCTTGAGGAACTCGGTGGGGCAACAGAGGTAATCCCCGTTTCTGCAAAGCACATGACGGGAATAGACACACTCTATGCATTCATGCAGCGCGTCTTTGCAGGTGGCGAAGACTACCTAACATACGAATAGTAGGAGGGCGTAGACTGCGGGACTATTTTGCCTATGTTTCAGGCGAACACGTAGACCTTGCCAAGGCAGAAATCGAGTCGCTCCTCAAGCTATGGGACGACTGTACCGTGCAATGGTCAGGTAGACTCGCTGTAATCCGGGCAGCAAGAGACCCTTCAGATTATCTACTTGGAAGGGCAGCGTTGCTGAAAGAGGCGGGCACGATTGTCCACCGGGGATACACGGATCAGGACAACGGCCTTGACATTTCAGATGACATACTATGCTCATGGATCCGTAGTGACAGCAAGTTCCACATCCGCACCCTCCATCTGCCGACATCCACATGTCCGTACGAGCCACAGGTGCTCATCAGGCAACTTGGGAGGATGGTGCAACACGTGTCCGGGGCGGAGGTCTCATTTGACTATGAGAGCACAAGGTTGCTGCTCGTATTCCACGAGTCTCAAGTCTTGCTGTGCCGCTCGAAGCGGTCAGACCTGCGACATGTTCTCATGGTTAAGACACCCAGGCGCAGGAAGTTCTTTCACCCGTCGATGATGAACTCAGTTCTTGCACGTGTGATGTGCAACCTTGCCCGCATCCGTCCGGGTGTGCGTGTTCTTGACCCGTTCTGTGGGGCTGGTGGAATACTCTGTGAGGCCGCATCTATTGGAGCAGTGCCCATTGGCATTGACCTCAACTGGAGGCTACTCAGAGGCGCCCAGGCAAACCTTGCAGACATAGGCAGCACAGGGCTCCTGATAAAAGGGGATGCACAGCATATCCCATTGACTCTGGGCGCCTGTGATGCGGTTGTCACTGACCCCCCATATGGCAAGGTGAGCTCAACACGGGGGTCTAAATCCAGAAACCTTGTATGGGCAATGCTCAGTCAGACGCAGGACATCCTCTCTGACCACGGCACCATTTGCATCTGTGGGAACAAGCCGATGGGGCTTCCCACCCTCGTGGAGAGAGCCGGGCTGCACATTTGTCGAGTTGTTGAAGTACCGGTACACAAGCAGCTCACACGCATACTTGTTGTTGCAACATGCGCATAGTGGGACACCATTGCCAGTGGCGGGTATGTCGCACTGACATTAGAACTGCCCAACAATGCGACCATCTCTTGTCGGGGGCGTGAACCACCTGATGAACTCTTGGAACTCACCTGTCCCATCGAAGTATAGCGTGACAGTGATTGCCCCCAGTGGGGGGTGGACATCATCGTGTACCAGCCTGAGTTTCCCCATATAGGCAGCCTGTTTGTCAAGAACCAGAGTAGCCGATACTCCATCCCAGCCAGACTCAAGCACAACTCTTGTTGCATCAATTGTACGTGAGTCGTGTATCATTTGCCGGAGCCACGATACTGGAGAGCGACCACTGGACTCTGCACTAATCTCTTCTTGCGTTGTTGCGGGGTCTATATTGGGAAAAATATTCAGCACTGCTTCGCGCACACGGGCAGGGTCTTCAGTGGGTCTCACGGGGCACCGGATTTCCACCCGCATCTGCAATGAACCTCCTCGCAATCTCTTCTGCCACCTGACGGAGCTCCTCAACGGATCCTTCATTGACAATCATTATGTCACTCATTGCAATTACACCACCCAGCCCTACGGAGATCTCACGTAGGTCGCGCTCACGGAACTCGTCCCAACTCCGTGGAGCATCCTCTCGTCCCCGGGCCACCAGCCGTGCAAAACGTGTCCTGGGTGAAGAGTGCACACTCACAGTTGTGACCGCGTCTGCGTATCTGTCAAACACCTCAACCTCGACGATGCTGCGACAGCCCTCAATCACGACAAGGGGCGCATCCGCCTTCTTGAGCTCCTTGATACACTGTTCTGCAACTGCTCCAGGCCCATGCTCATCTCTGAGCTCAAGCATTATCTTGCGTGTGTTTGCAGGATTGGGGCTGAGCCCGCGACGGGTGGCCTCCCGTCGTATCACATCGCCCATGACAACAATGGGCACACCATGATTGCCAAACACGGTTGCGAGTTCTGTCTTTCCGGCGCCAGGCATGCCTGAAACAATCACAAGCTTCACGAAATCGCCCCGGTGAGTGGTTCTCCTGAGCGTTGATAGCTGATGTTCTTTGTGTTTTGCGGTCTGACTGCACCCAACTCCCTGTGGGAACATTGGTCTTCGAGTTGTGTGGCAGGGCCAGCACCCCGGTCGGATTATTATGTTTCGAATCCCCTCGGAAACGGCAGCGTGGGACGCACCCCATTGGAACACATCATTTATTCGGAGGAAGTGAGATGGTGGACGCAAGTTGAAGACGGTCAGGGCATTTCTCAGCGTCGACATAAAGGACAGGCCGCTCGTGGTGCATATAACACACATCCAGCAACAGCTGGACACCACCTCAGCAAGCATGAAACTGGTCGAGCCGGAGAACCTGCACTTTACATGGAGGTTTTTTGGAGAGACAGCCATCACGAAGATTGACCAGATGCGCCAGACGCTTCAAAATCTTGTATTCTCAGCGTTCACGATAGAAGTGGGGGGAGTGTCTGCATTCCCAAGCCCCTCACGCCCCCGGGTGGTCTGGGTGGGGGTGAAACACAACAACGACATGATGGTCAGGCTCAAACAACAGACGGACAGTCTGCTCGCCCGACTCGGCATCCCGCCGGAGAAACGGTTCGTCCCACATGCAACAATCGCAAGAATTCGACGCATTCATGACAGTCGTGCCCTTGGCGAGAACATTGGAGCACTGAGGGATGTTACCGTAGGCACTATGACTGTCGACGCAATCACCATGAAACAGAGTACACTGACACCATCGGGCCCGATATACAAGACACTGTGGGAAATACGTGCGAGGTAGGTGGTGGGCCGGGGGAGACTTGTCCCGTCGGGGGAGCCCCAACGACGTTTGAACTCCCGATCTCTTGCATTCTGTTGCTGGAGGGCCTTTGCCCCAGCCACCCCAAGCAAGCATCATACCAAGCTAGACTACCGACCCATCTACCTTGCACGGTGGCAGCCCATGCTTTCATGGGGCCTAGTCTAAGGACGGACGCACCCAAAATAAAGCTTGCCAAAGAGTAGAAGGAGGAGCCCAAGGGGGAGGGAGGGGCGTTGGTGTTGGAGGAGGAGCAGAACCAAGCGCCACCACTCTCATTTACGGACAACAGCAGGTCGTGTCTGCTGATGCAACCTGCAACACTGCCTACGGAAACACTGTTGCAATGGCGTGCCACGCATGGAGCATGCACCTCACGACGCACAGTGGTAGGACTGGGCTCTCGGCTTGTGGCGTTTAAATAGCCCCTTCACGACTCCATTCCGATTGGAATGTCTAAAGGCAGACCTAGGGCTGGCAGTGCAGTCCGGGCGCACTGTGTGCACGAGTGGCACAGGGCCACACGAACGAGATGTGGGAGATGATGTATTGAACGACCTGAGTGACACGCTACAGAACATCAAGATGATTACAGGAGTTGAGAATGTGGTCCTGGTGCAGAAGGACGGGGTGCCTGTCGCAAGTGCCGGGGTATGGTTTAGCAAGGAAGAGGTCTTTGCCGTTGCATCGTCCGCTTCTGCAATCTTTGGGGTCGCCCGTCTGATCCACAACGACTTCAAATACCTCCTGATGGAATCGGACACGTCAAAGGTGTTCTTGGCAGCGCTGCCCAATGACCCCGACTACTTCCTGACAATCACGACGGCCCCACGTGTGAACCTTGCTGCACTGTTCATTGAAATGCGCAGAAACCTCTCCCACCTGTCCTTTCTCCTACGACAACAGGCTGAAGGCCGCGCACCACCTCTCAGATCGTATAGCCTCGACGAGACCCAGAGGGTGCTCCGGGGGTTTGCCGTTTCAGAAGGTGACGGGACATCGTATGTGCTCTCACGCACAGTTGTTTCACTTGACCGCAGTCATGCTGTTGCTCTCCGGTCACTGCTCCGACAGATCAGCGACAGCATCCCACGTGTGAGTTCGGTATTCCTATCACTCACCGGAGGCGTCCGGATTTCGCTGGACGGGTTCACTGATGACCGCCTTGCGGCCATGTCATTTGCGCTGCACGATGCATCGGAGAGAGTAATCCGTACCCTCCGCAACAGTTCTCTGGCGACTGTTCTCTGTGAAACCGACTCGGTGAGACACTTTACATACTCAGTTCCAAACGGCGTCTTCAGCCTCTGGGTGGAGAAGTCGAGTCAGAAGCTTGGCTTGATGCGACTGCTCCTGAAACATTTCATCACGGAGATGCGGCGAGTCCTGGCATCGGCATCGGTTGTCAGACCATCCATCCCGGCAGACCTGAGGGAACTGCTGCTGTCAGGGATTTCCGAAGAGTCAATACTGATGACGAGGCGAGAACAATGACGTACTCGGTTCTCCGGCTGATTGAGGTCATGGGTGACCAGTTCTCCGAACTCCTCAACACAGTCCTGACCAGGGTTCCGGTTCTGGTCGTTGGCAAGGACGTTGAACTTGTGGATGACCTTACGGAGAGCCTTGCTCTCCTGTGCCCACATCGGCGCAAGCTGCTGTTCTGGCGGGACTTCACAACCGAAGAGGAGATACAGACCGTCTGGGACGAGGAGAAACACGACTATGAAGTGAGCCGCACTGTGGTCATTGGGCTGGCGTCAAATCTCAGACTTGCTCTTGACAGGATATCACAGTTCATGGGGTGGATAATGTCGGTACCGCTGGAGATATCAATACTCGGACTACGTGTGACCGAGGACTCGTTATCAGATGTGGTCGACCGGGTTTCAGGTCCCAATGGAAACTGCGGAGTCCTACGCGTTGAGTCACCTTCGGTAATGGCCTTCTCGCTGGCCCGCCAGAGGACAAGCACCCTTGCTGTCGAGCGGCGCATAGTATCCAAAATCCTGAAGAGGAAGCACCAGTCACTTGAGCGTATCCGACGACTCCTCAAGAAGTCACTACGGGGAGTCCCGCAATCAAACAGCCTCCTCAGTGTAGTCCTGCAACTTGACGACGAGTCGGAGAAGATAACGCGCGACGTCTTTGACGAGGAGATTGGCATCTATGTACATGCGGCCCGCCGTGCTGTAACGCTGCTCTCAAGGATACGACTTGCAAGAGAGTTTGATGTCCCGGCCGAGCTCACAGAGCGGAACCTCTGCGAGGCCATCGGTTGGGACGGTGGCGCACTGACAGACTTGCTGCAGTTCATGCGTGCCGAGTGGCATGAGGACTTCTCGGACTGTGTCAAGGGTAGCACCCTGTCCGACCTCGGAGCATGGGTGGACAGTATGTGGGGTGGTTAGAATGATAATTGACTATGGCAATCGCACGGTTTCGCTCAAGATTGTCTTCTTTGGTCCGGCCATGAGCGGGAAGACGACTGCAATCCGCTGGCTCTTCAATGCCTTTGGATGTGCTGACCGACTCGTATCAATTGAGAACACCGTTGGACGGACAATGTTCTGTGACTTTGGAACACTGTCGTTTGACCTTGGTGGTGGGTGGCGAATTGACGCACATGTGTGGTCAGCCACAGGCCAAGATTTCTACAGATCCACACGAGAAGTTGTGTTGGTCGGCACGGATGGCGTTGTCTTTGTTGCAGACTCGCAGGCGATACTATTGAATGAGAACATTGCTAGCTGGCGCGAGCTCACAAGGATGCTGGAAGGAGGCGACAGCACATTCCCAGTGGTCGTGTGTCTGAACAAGCAGGATTTGCCGGACTCCATAGACGAGTCCAAGTTCAGGGAATACCTTTCATTGCCAAAGTGTGTCGCAGTCTTCAGGAGCGTTGCAAAGGACGGTGTCAACATCCTAGAGGCTTTCGAATACCTCTTCCGCCTTGCGATGCAGTCCAGCTTGCTTGCAACAACGCCGCCAATGGAGATATAGATCAACGCTCCCGCTCACGGGCTGGCCATCCGTGAGACCACGCAGCCGCCAGTGGTCAGATGGGGCAAGTACACATTGTAGCCGCGGGGCGGCTCACAGATTGAGAACCACAGGCCCTCAAAGTGCCACGGCCTGTCGACAGGCCCAAGACTTGCAGTCAGCTGTACCATGCCAGAAATGTTATCAGGACTGTGTTTCATGTCCCGACAAGTGTTGTTGCGAGCCTGGTCATGGGAGCTCACAGTGCAACTCTTGCTCAACAACAGGCAACGTGGGGGTCTTGGTTGAACTCGGCAGAACCGGAAACACGATTTGTCTTTGTGACTGGTGGCGTGCTATCGGGGATAGGAAAAGGCGTCACCACCGCTTCACTGGCCAAACTGTTCCAGTTCCGGGGTTACACGGTCAGGATTATCAAGATTGACCCGTACCTGAACATCGACCCCGGTACCCTGAACCCTATTGAACATGGGGAGGTCTTCGTTACCGACAAGACCTGGGTCTTCGTCCCTGTGCCCGGTTTTGAGTTCTTGATATCAGAGATTGACCAGGACTTTGGAACATATGAGCGTTTCACCGGGATTGAGGTATCACCTTCTCAGAACATAACATCCGGTCAAATCTACATATCGGTAATCTTGGGTGAGCGCAGGGGCTCATTTCTTGGGCGCACAGTGCAGATAATTCCACATGTCACTGATGCAATCAAGAAGAGGATATGGGAGATAGTCGATACACCGCCATGCCCCGATGTGGTGCTTGTTGAGATAGGGGGGACAGTCGGTGACATCGAGGCAATGCCGTTCCTTGAGGCTGTGCGTCAGCTGGTCCTTGAAGTGGGGCGGAGCCGTGTTGCCCTTGTACATGTGACACTCGTGCCATACATGAAATCCGTTGGCGAGTTCAAGACAAAGCCGACTCAACACAGTGTACGGACACTTCAGGGGCTCGGCTTGCAGCCTGACATAATCGTATGCCGCGCGGACAAGGAACTTGGCGATGCTGCGCGCGCAAAGATTGCCCTTTTCTGCAATGTGCCAGAGAGCCGGGTCATCTCCAACCCGGACATCCCTGTGACCTACGAGCTCCCGCTCTCCTTTGAGCGGCAGGGACTGGGCAAGATACTAGTTGAACACTTTCAAATGGAACATCGGAAGCCAGACACGGGATTGTGGGAGCGAGTTGTCAGCACCTTCCAATCATGTACGGGGAGCATTGCCATAGCAATGCCAGGGAAGTATACTTCGCTGAGCGACTCGTACAAGAGCATCAATGAGGCCTTGCGTCACGCTGGTGCTGCATGCGGTGTCCGGGTCGATGTGAGGTGGATTGACACTGATGATGACCCGGATGTCGCCTCACTCCTAGCCCCCATGGAAGGGATTCATGGGATACTGTTGACACCAGGTTTTGGGGCACGCGGTGTCGAGGGAATGATAAACGCCGCGACAATATCCCTCGACCACGGCATCCCGTTTCTAGGCATCTGCTACGGGGCACAGCTCGGCACCGTCGCTTTCGCCCGCAAGATGATGGGCTGGAAAGATGCCCACACCACAGAGGTGAACCCTCACACCTCACACCCAGTTGTAGACCTGTTGGAAGAACAACGACGGACTCAGGATAAGGGGGGGACCATGCGTCTTGGGGGGCAGGAGATACGCATAGTCGAGGGGACACGCCTCCACGAGCTGTACGGGGAGAAGTGCACTCGTGAACGCTTTCGTCACAGGTACCATCTAATCAATGACTATGTCGACAAGATGCGGGAGAAAGGCATGGTAGTATCTGCATACGATAGCACGGGTCGAATGGTAAACGCCGTGGAGGTCACAGACCACCCCTTCTGGATAGGTGTCCAGTATCATCCAGAATTCCGCTCGCGTCCTGGTCACCCACACCCATTGTACTTGGGATTCGTAAAGGCTGCAATTCAACACCAGAAGAGGGGAGGAGGGGCAAGCTGACAATCTGGGGGCCGGTTTTGTGAGCCTTTATTATGCATTTGACGCTACAGTGGCGTGTGGACTAGATGCATTCATGGGAACACGACTTGCTCAAACTGGTACGCGAGATAGAGCGGGTAGAAACTACAAAACGCAAGTTCGGTGACGCAATGAGAACAATCAAGGACTCGATTGATTTCTCACGTTTCCGTGCCATAGCGGAGACTACGCTGGAACCGACACTTATTGCCCGAGTAAGTGAAACCTCTCTCTCGGGGCTACGTATTGCGGGCATAGATGGTGGACTGGTGCGGAAACAATTCCAGTCAATGAACCTGTTGCTCACACGTGGTGTTGCAGTAGTGTTCAGCTTTGGGCCTGAAGAGGGGCCACATGTGGAGTTCTATCCCGAACCGTTCCCGGAACCGAGAGTTACCCCTGTCCTCCCGATTCTGTCACCTACCGAGCTTGATCAGATGGCTTCGCTTGAACGTGTTTCCACAGAGCTCCGTGTCGCGTTAGGAGTGCTTGAACGCTTCCGTTCAAACTTGATATTGCTTGACGGGAGCCTATTCTATCATCCCCGCGACAGGCCCCAGAGAGGGTCACCAGTCTTTGAGAAGTTCCAAGAGGTGCTGGCACTATATCGGCGCATGTATGGACTTGCAATGGAACGGAATACAACGCTGGTGGGAGTGGTCAAGGATGGACGTTCGACCCGTGTGACAAGTGTCTTGGGTGATATCCTCCCCCATATTGTGCGCGACCCCGCCATTTTCGAGACCATGCAGGATGTGGACTACAGGTGGTTACTCAAGATGTCACGGGACTGCGATGTCCTTGACACTTTCATGGATGTGGGTGAGCGCACCTTTGCTTTCAGGTACTCTTCGGAAATCAACTCCAGTGTGAATGCTCCTGATGACCTGCTTGCGTGGGCATCATCCATCATTGTGACCTATCTCAAGGCCGCCCGCGATGACCTGCCCATACGCATAGAGGTGCTGACCAGTCCTGACGACCCATTGGGTCAGCTTGATAGAGCACTCTCTGCAATACTGCCACTCTCGTCGCAACACCCCGAATACGGCGTGCCTGCGCCCATCCTTGAGGCCGATGCCCGTGCACGGATTACCAGCAACGAGAGCCAGCTGATTGTCGACCGTCTGATGGCAATGTCAGGGCTCACGTATGTGATGCTTGAGAGGCGGCGGTCACGGAATCCATTCAGTGGATGATGAACATGAGAATGAACACATTGACGGAACGGTTGGGAACCGTAATATGCACTGACAGTGGGCCCAGTGTGACACGGTTCTCATTCGTAGTTGAGGCTGAGGAACCTTCGAACACAGTAAAACGCGGTGAGTTTGTAGGTGTACATCTGGACTCAGCAACTGTGATTGCACGGATCCAGGACATCATACGGCTGAACCGCTACTTTGAGCACGCTGAGGCTGTGCGGGAGTATCAGTCTCGCGGCACTCCGCTCAGGTCGATTTTCCCCACCGACCGTTGGCAGTACACGGTCGCCGAGGCAGGAGTATTGGGCTTCTGGATGAATGACCGACCAGTCCGACCGTTCTCAGCAGTATCACCTGGTGCCACTGTCCGACGAGTAGATGAGAGGGTTCTTGCAGCATTTCTAAGGCTAGACCCAGAGCGCGGACTCAACCTAGGCCGGATTAGCCATCACGACCTCCAATTCACACCGTCCCTAGAGCGTCTACTCTCGAAACACCTTGCAGTCCTAGCGATGAGCGGGGCCGGCAAGTCGTATTTCATTTCGGTGCTCCTAGAAGAGCTGTTACTGAGACCACGCGAGTATGGACGCATTGCAGTTGTTGTCATCGACGTCCACGGTGAGTACACGTATCTACAGGACATCGACGTTGGAGAACAGGGGCGCCCGGGCACTGAGATTGAGGTCGAGCACATCCGGGGCCCACACATCCAAGTGTCAGTGCCCCGCCTCAGTGCAGACGCAATGGGTGCACTTGTTGCTGGCATGAGCGCAGTCCAGAAGCGTGACCTACGGCGAGTGCTTGCTGACATCCGGAAGGAAACAAAGGAATACACACTCACAGTCCTGATAGAACGAGTACGTGCGGATGAGCAAATCAGTCGGAATACCCGTGACGCCCTAGTCAGCTGGCTCGTAGACCTTGACGAAACCCGACTCTTCGGGCTGGAGCCGGTACCTGACCTCCAGAGGGTTGTACGCCCAGGAAAGCTCACCCTGATTGACCTCAGTGACTTCATCAGCCTGAAGAAGAAGCAGATTGTAGTGGCCCACATAGCGAATGAGCTCCTAACAATGCGTCGTCGACAGCGCATCCCCCCCTTTCTACTCGTGTTGGAGGAGGCACACCAGTTCTGTCCAGAGAGCCGTCAGGAGTTGGCACTTCCGCGGGCCCGGTTAGAAACAATTGCTCGCGAGGGGCGCAAGTTCTATGCCCTGTTATGTCTGGTTTCACAGCGGCCCGTCAAACTCTCTACGACAATCCTAAGCCAGTGCAGCAACCAGGCAATCTTCAGGACAACAAATCCGTACGACCTTGACCACATTGGAAAGAGCAGTGAGGGTATCGACCGTGCGTCGCTCGATGCAATCACGACGCTTGAGGTGGGTGAGGCATTGTTCGTTGGCGAAGCAGTATCACATCCCACCTTTGTGAAAATCCGGAGGCGGATGTTTGAGCCTCCAGACTCATCTGAGAACCTCCTTGATGCGCTACGTGATGCTGACAAGTGACAGGCCATGTCAGCAGCGCTGCCTGTGAGTACTTGGCGGGCGCACCAGGATTTGAACCTGGGACGTCTTGGTCCGAAGCCAAGCGCCCTATCCAGACTAGACCATGCGCCCATTCGGGAGGGTGTTACTAGGCTCTTAAGGACTTCTGTCAAGCAACACTAGTTCTAAGCCAAACACCCAGCGCGCTACTGCCGCAGCACAAAGACCCCTGAGGCTGTCCCAACATGTACTTCGTCAGCCATCCCCACGAACAGGCCAGTTTCTACAACTCCGGGAACCATCTTCAATGCCACCTCTACTTCAGCAGGGTTTTCAATCGGCTCCGGGAATTCCAGATCCAGGATGAAGTTGCCGTTGTCAGTCACCACTGGCCCGACTTTTCTTTCAGCTTGGCGAAGATGAGGCACAACCCCCATGTCTGCAATTTTCCTCATAACAATGTCGCAGGCGAAAGGAATGACTTCAACTGGGACAAAGAAGTGGGTCGCAAGCCTATCGACAAGTTTGGACTCATCCACAATGATGATGAAACGCTTGGCTGCAGAGGCAACAATCTTTTCCTGTAGTAGCGCCCCACCGCCACCCTTTGTAAGGTTCAACTGCTGGTCGACCTCGTCAGCCCCGTCCACTGCAATGTCTATTGACGGGTTCCGACTTAGGTCTGTGAGGGGGATTCCGTGTTTGATTGCAAGACGGTATGACTGGTATGAGGTTGGTACTGCAAGGAAATCCAAATCTTCGCGCACTGTGTGCTCTCCCAGTATCCGGATGAACTCGGCAACTGTGGATCCGCTGCCAAGACCAACGACTCCATGTGGAGGCAGTTCCCGAATGGCACTCTGCGCGGCCCTGAACTTTGGAGTGGTACTCATGGGGACACCACGGGCGTAAGGCACGGCCAGTTACAAAACCCTTACGGCAAAGTGCCCCATGCAGCCCCCATGACGGCCCAACGAGGACTGGTGCCGGTGCAGAGCAAGGATACGACCGGTCAGCAGTGGTATGGACATGCGCAGCAATCTGGACTGGTGCCGACGTGTCACGGCACGCGAAAACATATTTGACGCCCCAATGCAGCCTCCTCCACCCAGCCCGGTCATGGATGGCATCATGCACCGAGTGGTGAAAGGCATTGACGAGGTTCCTTGAGGACTGCCGTGCGGGCATCATGGCACAAGTGGAGGGGATTCCGGCCACACTCAAGTCGGTTGATCCGCTCCAATCAGACGCTCTGACATCAGTCAGGAGGCTGGTCTTTACCGGTTGCGGAGACTCGTTTGCCGTGGCGGACTATGCGAGATGGTTGTTCTTGGCATGTGGGCTGAACGCCACCTACATCACACCGCCAGCACTACCAGTGTTGCCACTTGATGAGGACTCACTAGTTGTGGGAATTACAGCCTCTGGGCGGAGCTTGGCAACCGTTGACGCACTAGACCATGCGAGCCGTGAGGGGGCACAGACTGTAGTGCTTACGGACAACCCCAATGGTCCGGCAGTCAAACATGCAGAAACAGTATGGCTCACCCGTTCCAATGCACCAAGTTATGACATCAGCCCTGCATCACCGACCACATGTGCAATGGCATTCCTCCTAGGGCTGGCCGCATTCCTTGACACGCCAGTTTCAATGGGCATCAGACACGACCTCCCACTCCTCGTGAAGACCGCCCCGGAAACTGTCCGTCTGGCGCAGAGTGTTGGACTTGAAACTGCCTCATGGCTGGATGTCACGCACCCAATCTATCTCATATCAGAGGGGCCGTGTCATGTGGCAGCTCAGATTGGGATGATGAAATTCAACGAGTATTCAGTCACACGGGGAGTGGCGGCCGTGCGAGAAGAGTTCCGACATCACTGGGCCCTGTCAGTGGGAGCTGGTGACAACGCACTGCTGATTGTCGGAGAAGAGGCCAATGACACGGACATGCGGTACGTCGAGGTTCTACGTACGCATCTCGGAATGCGGGGCACTACTGTTTCCCCGCCCGCATCACTCAATCTCCACTCCCTCTTCTCGCGGGTAATCCCACTAGTAATCGCGCTCCAGCTAGCAGCGTACCAAACAACATCTAGGTTCGCCCCATCGACAAAGGGGTTCAGAATGCCCCATGCAGGAGCGTTCAAAATCTACTAGGCTGTCGTATCTGGAACACTTGTTCCATGGAGGACGATGGCAACGAAACGCAACTCTTTTTATGTAATCATACCATACAACAAGGTGTCCATAGCGACGGTCAGGACAGATGATATGCTAGTTGTCAGGCCACATGGAAATGCTTTTATTCCCACATAGCGCTCCGATGTGTGCTCAGGCAGGATTGCTTCCCGACATGCATGGCCGCGTACCATCTGTCAGATATCAGGGAAGTGTACAATCTCAAACATCGGGCCGGGATGTGACCCTGCATGTCGGTGTGTACGTAGGGGCTCGTGGCGCAGCCAGGTAGCGCAGCAGGCTTTTAACCTGATGGCCGCGGGTTCAAAGAAGCGCGAGAGTTCCTCGCGGTTGGGGTATCCCGCCGAGCCCGCCATGCCCCTTCACAAGGAAGACGCAATCTGCCGAGTAATACAACGGGGCGACTATTGCGGGATGTGTGTACTCCGTTCTATGGGGTTCATGCATCGGGAAGCATCTGAGTCCGCAGTAGTACCCCGTCCTGCCCCCCGGGTGTCAGAACATGGTCGGCGAGAGGCGTGACAAATACTGGCCGGTAATTGAGAGCTTCTTCAAGGAGTATGGGCTTGTTGGACAGCACCTAGACTCGTTCAACCGTTTTATCCGAGAGGAGCTCCAGCAGGTCGTAGACAGTGTCAGCGAGATTAAGCCGAAGATTGAGGGCTACACCGTAGCTCTGGGCAAGATAGAAGTGCACCCCCCGTCAATCCGCGAGGCGGATGGCAGTGAGCACCCACTTTACCCCAACGAGGCACGAATCCGTAATCTGACCTACGCCAGTAAACTATTGCTAGAGTGCACTCCAATCCGTCGTGATGGGTCAACGACCACGCGACTTGAAACTGTAAGAATCTACATAGGCGACCTGCCAATCATGCTGAGGAGTGAAACATGTCTTCTACACGGCATGACTGAGGAGGAGCTCATCAAACATGGTGAGGACCCAAAAGACCCCGGGGGTTACTTCATAATCAACGGTTCGGAACGTGTCCTAGTAACACAGGAAGACCTCGCTCCGAACAGGATTCTGATTGAGGAGGCGAGTAAGAGTTCAAGCTACACACACATAGCCAAGGTGTTCTCGACTTCTAGGGGGTTCCGTGCACCAGTCACTATCGAACGAAAACGGACTGGTGAGTTGCGTGTGTCGTTTCCCTCAGTACCAGGGAAAATCCCACTGGCCATCTTGATGAAGGCCCTAGGACTCGAATCGGACAAGGACATTGCAGATGTAATATCAGACGACGAGGAAATCCGAAATGAGCTGATAGTCACAATTGAGCAGTCGGCCCCGATAAACGCCCCACGTGACGGCTCTGGAGGGTCGACAGTCGAGAATGCCCTTGATTTCATAGGGAAGCGTGTGGCTGTTGGACAGACAAGAGAATACCGACTTGCGCGCGCCGAAAAGGTCCTTGACCGATATCTATTGCCACACATTGGGACTGAGCCAGAGGACCGCCTCCAGAAAGCATACTACCTAGGACAGATGGTCGAGCGCCTCCTCGAACTCGTGCTGGGGAAACGTCAGCCCGATGACAAGGACCACTATGCGAACAAGCGTCTGAAACTCTCAGGTGACCTGCTTGTTTCCCTCTTCAGAGTAGCGCTGTACTCGTTGACACGAGATATCAAGTATCAGCTTGAGCGGACGGCCGTCAGGGGACGGAAGCCTAACATCCGGACAGCTGTCCGTGCAGATGTGATTACACAGCGGCTCAAGCACGCACTTGCTACTGGCAACTGGGTTGGTGGTAAGGCAGGAGTATCACAACTCCTCGACAGAACCAACTACATCTCCTCACTGTCGCATCTCCGCCGCGTCGTATCGCCCTTGTCAAGGTCGCAACCACATTTCGAGGCGAGAGATCTCCACTCCACCCATTGGGGAAAGGTCTGTCCCAATGAAACCCCGGAGGGGCCAAATTGCGGTCTTGTGAAGAACATCGCCATGATGGCATACATCTCGGTTGGCACAAATGAGGACGCCGTCGAACAGGCACTCATGCAGGCCGATGTCGAGGCCATCGAGGCCCGGCAGGGCCGGCGTGGTGCCAAGTGGGCTGATGTGTTCCTCAATGGTCGGCTTGTAGGCGTACATGCGGCGCCCAAGCTGCTTGTCAGGGCAATCCGTCAGAGGCGTCGTGCCGGCGAGATTGACCAGGAGGTAAACATAGCATACTATGAGGACACCAATGAGGTCCAGGTGAACTGCGATGCTGGACGCGTCCGGCGCCCCCTCATCATAGTGGAAAATGGACAGAGCCGGCTGACCGATGAACACCTGAGGATGATTGAGGAAGGCGAATGGACATTCAACGACCTGCTGCGCAACGGGATTATGGAATTCCTAGATGCAGAGGAGGAGGAGAACACACTGATTGCAATGTATCCGGAGGACATACGTCCCAACACGACCCACCTAGAAATCGTACCCTCCACCATACTTGGCATCTCCGCAGCTCTCATCCCCTTCCCAGAGCATAACCAGTCGCCCCGGAACGTCTACATGGCAGGAATGGCCAAGCAGTCTGTCGGGGTGCCCGCTTCCAATTTCAAGTTCAGGGCAGATACACGTTCCCACTTTTTCCACTACCCGCAAGTCCCACTGGTCAAGACGCGGGCTATGGACTCCATAGGATACGAGGAACGACCCGCCGGGCAGAACTTTATTGTTGCAATCCTATCATTCGAAGGGTACAACATTGAAGATGCTCTGATTCTGAACAAGGCCTCAATTGACCGGGGTCTGGGACGCAGTACATTCTGCCGGGTGTACGAGAGTGAGGAGCGCAAATATCCGGGAGGTCAAGAGGATCGGTTCGAGATACCTGACCGTAGTGTCCGGGGCTATCGTGCATCAGAGTCATACCGCAACCTCGGGGAGGACGGCATTATTGAAACGGAGGTCGAAGTGCAAGGAGGCGATGTCCTGATAGGGCGGACTTCACCCCCACGTTTCCTAGAAGAGTACTCCGAGTTTGAAATCACGTCACCAAACCGCCGAGAAACATCAGTGGCAGTACGTCACGGAGAGTCCGGTGTTGTGGACAGTGTAATCCTAACGGAAACAATTGATGGCAACCGCCTTGTAAAAGTCAAGGTGCGAGACCTCCGCATCCCAGAACTCGGGGACAAGTATGCATCACGGCACGGACAGAAAGGGGTAATCGGATACCTCGCACCACAGGAGGATCTCCCCTTCACCGAGGACGGTGTCGTACCAGACCTTGTACTGAACCCACATGCTATACCAAGCCGGATGACAATCGGTCAAATCCTTGAGATGATAGCCGGAAAGGCAGCTGCAATGGAGGGCAAACAACAGGATGCAACTCCCTTCTGTGGTGTGACGGAAGAGGAGCTGTTTGGTCTCCTCAAGAAGCACGGCTTTCAGCACACTGGTCGCGAAACTATGTATTCGGGCGTTACAGGTGAGAAGCTGAAGACCGATGTGTTCATTGGCTGTGTATACTACATGAAGCTACACCACATGGTGGCGGACAAGATCCATGCGAGGGCCCGTGGACCAGTCCAAATCTTGACGCGCCAGCCAACTGAGGGGCGGGCCCGCGAGGGCGGCCTGCGTTTTGGTGAGATGGAACGCGACGTGCTCATCGGTCACGGTGCTGCAATCTTGCTGAAGGGACGCTTACTTGACGAGTCCGACAAGAGTACGATGCTTGTCTGTGAAGAGTGTGGCCTGATAGGCGTGTACGACCGTAACAAGGATCAGTACTATTGCCCAATCTGTGGCCCAAGCGCGAGAATCAGCAGTGTGGTTGTGTCTTATGCGTTCAAGCTCTTGCTCCAAGAAATGATGTCCCTTGGCCTTGCATGTCGCCTGCGCCTCAAGGAGATGATCTAGGAATGTTCACAGGTATTACCACAAAGAAGGTCGACGCAATAGAGTTTGGCCTTCTGAGCCCTGATGACATCAGGAAAATGTCGGTTGCGCAGATAGTGGTGGCCGACACTTACGACGAGGACGGCTTCCCAATCGAGAGCGGGATTATGGACCCAAGACTTGGAGTCATTGATCCCGGCCAGCGGTGTAAGACCTGCGGCAACCGTGTTGGCAATTGCCCCGGTCACTTTGGACACATCGAGCTGTCCCGACCAGTAATACATGCAGGCTATGCAAAGGTAATCCACAAGGTTCTCAGGGCGGTGTGTCGCGAGTGCCAACGAATTCTTCTCACTGAAGAGGAGATTGAGGAGTACCACCAGCGTTTCAAGAGGTGTCCGGCCACAGGACAAAAGACTGCAAACCTATCGAAGGAGATACTCAAGAAGGCCGCAAAGGTGAGGGTCTGCCCTCATTGTGGGGCCGAACAGTTGAAGATAAAACTCGAAAAACCCACATCAATCTACGAGATTAGCGAACTTGGCTCCGTCAGACTGACTCCAATTGACATCCGTGCCCGACTCGAAGAGATATCTGACGAAGACTACCGTCTGCTAGGCATCAACCCCG
Organism: Promethearchaeota archaeon; assembly: GCA_027031765.1. GTDB lineage: Archaea > Asgardarchaeota > Thorarchaeia > Thorarchaeales > Thorarchaeaceae > JALVPN01. The sequence goes on from JALVPN010000040.1 coordinate 93,701, forward strand.
ACTGCGCAAGACTGGAATGGGCTGTACTGACTGTTCTGCCAGTGCCACCGGTTACGGTGCGCCCCTCAATCACCCTAGAGTCTGGTGTCCGCTCTGAAGATGACCTGTCTCACAAACTGATTGACATAATCCGTATCAACCAGCGTCTACGTGAGAACCTAGATGCGGGTGCCCCACAGCTCATTGTTGAAGACCTGCATGAACTCCTGCAGTATCATATCAGCACCTACTTTGACAATGGGCTGAGTGGTATTCCACCTGCCCGACACCGCTCTGGTCGTGCCCTTCGCACTCTGGCACAACGTCTGAAGGGTAAAGAAGGACGCTTCAGGTCGAACCTTTCGGGAAAGCGTGTGGACTTCTCAGCCCGTACCGTAATCTCACCAGATCCCAACCTCAGTATGAATGAGGTCGGCGTCCCCGAACAGATTGCTAGGATTCTCACAATTCCACAGCGCGTCACCGAGTGGAACATCCAAGAAATGAAGGAGCTCGTAGTTCGGGGGCCCGAACGTCATCCGGGCGCCAACTATCTGATTAGGACTGATGGCCGCCGCATCGACCTCAGGTTTGTGAAAGACCGTACGATAATTGCGGACACAATAGAACCAGGGTTCATTGTCGAGAGACACCTCGACACAGGGGACATAGTCCTCTTCAATAGGCAGCCCTCGCTTCACCGCATGTCCATCATGGCCCATGAGGTACGCGTGATGCCGTATAGGACGTTCAGACTGAGCCTATACGTGTGCCCACCGTACAACGCCGACTTCGACGGTGACGAGATGAACCTTCATGTCCCCCAGTCGGAGGAGGCACGTGCCGAGGCCCGGGTATTGATGCGTGTTCAAGAACAGATACTCTCTCCCAGATATGGAGGGCCAATCATTGGGGCCCTCCAAGACTACATCTCGGCAGCATTTCTCCTGACACGAAAATCGAGTCTCTATACGCTCAACCAGGTGAACCAGCTACTGGCCAGTGCGAAGTTTGAGGGACGAGTGCCGGATCCCGCAATTCAGGGCCCGGTGCCATTGTGGACGGGAAAGCAAATTTTCAGTATGTTCATCCCGGATGGGATTAACATATCCTTCAAAGCAAACATCTGTAGGAAGTGCAAGGTCTGTGCACATGAAGACTGCGAGTATGATGCGTACGTTGTTGTCCGAAATGGCGAGCTTATGTTCGGAGTGGTAGATGAGAAGGCATTCGGTGCCGGGGAACCAGACTCTCTCTTCCACCGGATAATCAAGGAGAAGGGGCCGACTACTGCAAGGGTATTCATGGACTCTGTAGGGAGGCTCCTCATACGACTGATTACGGACCGTGGCTTCTCAATGGGACTGGATGATGTGACCCTCCCGGATGAGGCATCACGCAGAATCGAAAAGATTCTTGAAGAGGCCGAGAAGAAGGTCAACGAGTTGATTGAGACCTACAAGCGCGGCGAGCTTGACGCAAACCCCGGACAGACACTCCTTGAAACGCTTGAGCAGAGGATAATGGCTGCTCTTGCGGAGGCCCGTGACTCGGCCGGAGAAATTGCAGGTGAGCACCTTGGACTTGAGAATTCTGCAGTCATCATGGCTCAGACCGGAGCGCGTGGCTCCCGGTTGAACCTGTCACAGATGGCCGCAGTGGTCGGCCAGCAGGCTGTTCGCGGTGAACGCATAAAGCGTGGGTATAGAGGACGCACCCTGCCCCACTTTGAACCGGGTGACCTTGGTGCACGGGCCCGTGGATTTGTGACATCGAGCTACAAGAGGGGACTGGACCCGATAGAGTACTGGTTCCATGCCGCCGGTGGTCGCGAAGGCCTAGTGGACACGGCAGTGAGAACATCCACATCAGGATACATGCAGAGACGTCTCATGACCGCACTACAAGACTTGAAGGTAGAAACGGACGGTACAGTGCGTACGGCACCTGGCAGGATTGTCCAGTTCACGTTCGGTGATGACGGTGTCGACCCCAGCAGGTCGGATCACGGCCGAGCGGTGAATGTGGACATGGTCATCGAGAAAGTGCTCGGGAAGGACAGACTTCAGTAGAGGTGTTGGTAGGTTTGCCAAAGTCACTCGCGGAGTACATGGAGAAGCGCTTCGAAAAGATGCGGGCTGAGAAACGGCTCTCACCTAAAGTAATTGAGGAGCTTGAAACCAAGCTCAAGAGCGTAGAAGACCTCACCCGTCGCGAGTTCGATGCGATTTGTGATGAAGTCGTCGGATCATATGAACATGCCCTTGTCGAGCCAGGCGAGGCGGTCGGAACAGTTGCGGCACAGAGCATTGGTGAGCCCGGGACACAGATGACGCTAAGGACATTCCACTATGCAGGAGTGGCAGAGCTTAGCGTGACCCAAGGCCTGCCCCGTCTCATCGAGATAGTAGATGCACGCAACAACCCAAGCACCCCCACCATGAGGATACACCTTGCCGATGAGTTCGCGACTGATGCGAGCAAGGCACGGGAGATAGCACGACGCATAGAGATGGTGCGGGTCGAGAGCGTAGCGAGCAACATTTCAATAGACCTCGTCCGACAGGCTATCGATATTCGTCTGGATTCCGAGCTGATGGAAGACAAGGGGCTGACGATGGAGGACATATCGGATGCAATTAGTGCAAAGATTCGGGGACGAGGAGACGTTGAAGTCGGTGACAACGTCATCTTTGTATATCCCACTGCAGCCGACACGTTGACGGAGTTCCAGCGACTCGGCGAAAAGATACGTGACATCCGTGTCAAGGGAATTGATGGGGTGAGCCACGTTGTAATCAGAAAGGAGGGAGGAGAGTATATCCTCCTCACCGAGGGGTCGAACCTTCGCGACGCCCTTGAGGTCGAAGGTGTCAATCCAGACAAAATCTACACGAACAATCTGCGCGAAATATTCGAGGTGCTGGGCATTGAGGCGACCCGCAATGCAATAATCGAGGAGGCACTGAAGGTGCTCGACGAACAGGGGATGGATGTCGATGTCCGACATATCATCCTCGTTGCAGACATGATGACCGTTGACGGCACCATCCGACAGATTGGACGACATGGCATCTCCGGATTGAAGCACAGTGCACTGGCGCGTGCTGCATTTGAAGTGACAATCAATCATCTCTTGGGGGCAGGGATCACGGGAGCGCGAGATCCCTTGCGAGGTATCACTGAGAACGTAATCCTTGGCCAGCTCATCCCACTGGGCACAGGCTCAATCGACCTGTTGATGAACCCTCAGTCCTCAGTCCCATCAGATGACGGCACTGAGACTGCATAGTAAGAGCGGGCTACGATGAGTCGCTCATATGTCGATAACATTAAAACCGAACATCAGTGATGAGGGCCTGGCATTGAAACCAGTTGGAAACGACAAGAGAAGAGGTTGTAGTAGTTGAGTTTGAACCAGTCAATTGCCAGTGCAGTCAGTACCGGAAAGTGCAAGATTGGCGCAAGAGCAGTACTTGATGCCATCAGGAATGGTGAAGCAAGACTTGTGGTTGTGGCGGCCAACTGTCCCAAGAACCAGTACGAGGACATCATGCACTATGCAGCACTCGGGTCGGTAAAGGTCTACGAGTTTGGGGGGACTTCATGGGATTTGGGCGAGATTGCAGGAAAACCATTCATGGTTTCGGCTATTGCAGTCATTGAGCCGGGTGACTCACAAATCCTTAGTATTGTCTGAGGCGAGTCCATTGGCCCGCGTCAAGCTCTCAATGGAAGACATGGCACTCATTGCCCAGTTCGAACGGATTACCGGTGCGTCGGCTGTGGATGTTGTGCGGGACGACGAGGGGGACCGCATAATCCTTGTCGTCAGACCAGACCAGCTGGCCAAGGCGATTGGAAGGGGAGGAGGCAACGTACGTGCGGCAGCAGATGCGTTTGGTATGGCCGTCGATATCGTACAATTCGCGGAAACCGTGGAGGAGTTCATCAAGAACGCACTGGCGCCGGCGCGTGTGGAAAACGTCAGGATTATCGAACACAGGGATGGCAACCGTGTTGCAGTAGTAACCGTGAGGCACGAGGACAGGGGGATTGCAATCGGACGTGACGGTCGCAATGTGGCCCGGGCCAGGATTCTTGCAAAACGTCATTTTGACCTTGACAATGTGACCATTATCTGAGGGGCCGCCTCATCACTGGCGGGAGCCCCCGATATAAGGAACATGTGTTAATATGACATCCCAAGCCCCGAATGTACCTGCACCGCCACATGGTCGTGCACGAACGCCGGTTGTGGAATGTTCAGGACAACAATCAAAATAGGAACGACTATGAGGGGGAATGATGAGAACATACATCTGGGACTTGCAGACAATGAAACACCTCCCATGGAGGCACCGTGGATTCCTCCGAACAGATTGCATTCGCCATAGGGGCCGGTGGCCTGCGTGACCAGAAGGTCATGATGTCCTGTCCACATTATTATATACACTGACGACCTCTGCACATACATCGGGCAGTAGCCGGATATGCGGCATAGAAGCCGGAGGAAGTATATTGGTGACGATATGCTTGGGCCTTGAGGGAACCGCCCACTCGTTCGGAGCGGGTGTAGTGTCCAGCGACGGGAAAGTCATGTCGAATGTCTGGGACATGATTCGCCCTCAAAAGGGGGGCATCCATCCCCGAGAGGCAGCCCGACACCATTCCGAGAAGGGACCCACAATCATCCGACATGCGCTTGAAGAGGCAGGAGTGACGGCACAGGATATACAACTTGTCGCATTCTCAAGGGGACCTGGTTTGGGGCCCTGCCTCAGGACGACTGCAACGATGGCCCGCGTGCTGGCATTGCACCTATCAGTCCCACTTGTAGGGGTCAACCACTGTGTTGCACACATCGAAATTGGCTGCCTGGAGTCAGGGTTTCAAGACCCGGTAACCGTGTACGTTTCAGGCGGGAATACGCAGGTCATCGCCTTTGCAGGAGGCCGCTTCAGAACCTTTGGCGAAACCCTAGACATTGCGATTGGAAACATGCTGGATGTGTTTGGGAGGAGTGCGGGAATGCGTTTCCCTGCTGGACCAGAAATCGAACGTGAGGCACAACTCGGCCGAGAGTATCATGCCCTCCCATACTCGGTAAAGGGGATGGACTTGAGTTACTCAGGGATGCTGACAGCGGCCAGACGGTTGCTCTCAGGAGGAGTCCCCCTGCCCGATGTGTGTTTCAGCATTCAGGAAACCGCATTTGGAATGTTGGCCGAGATTGCTGAGAGGGCGATTGCGCACACCAAGAAACGTGAACTCTTGCTCACAGGAGGAGTGGCACGGAACAGCCGCCTGACAGAGATACTCAGTGGCGTGGCGGTGCGCCATGATGTACGGTTCCACAGGGTTTCGCCATCGCTCGCCGGAGATCAGGGGGCAATGATTGCTTGGACAGGTATCCTGCAGTATCTTGCTGGAAACACTGTTGATGTCGCGGAGTCACAGGTACTACCGCGGTGGAGAACCGACGAACAGGAGATAAGATGGAGGGCGATGTGATGGTAGAGTATACGGTGATTGCAGTTGGGGCGGAATCAGAAATACTGAGGACTCGACTCTGGAGCCGGGAGCTTGTGGTGAAACGTAGACCCGCAAAGCCGTACTTGCATGACAAGATTGATGCATATCTTAGGAGATATAGGACAGTACGTGAGTGCAAGATGCTTGCGTATGCCCGTGGGCTTGGGATACCGACGCCAGCAGTCTATGCAGTGGACTTGGCAGAGTGTTCAATTGTCATGGACTATGTTGACGGGGTGCAGCTCAAGGAGTTGGTGGGCCACGTTTCACCCGAGCAGTTAGTAAGACTCTGCAAGAGGTTTGGTGAAATGATTGCAGGACTCCATCGTGGTGATGTGGTCCATGGTGACCCGACCACCAGCAATGTCCTCGTAGAGCCGAGTGGGAGGATGTGGATTGTTGATTTTGGGCTCGCTGATGTCAACGCAACGGTGGAGATGAAGGGGGTCGACCTCCACCTAGTCAGACGCGCACTTGAAACCACTCATTGGCAACACCAAGAGCAGATGCTGAAGGCTGTACTGGACGGGTATCAGAGCATCGTGGGCGACGGTGCAGACGAAATCACAAGGCGGATGGAGGAAATCCGTCAGCGTGGGCGTTATCACTAGGCGACCGTGAACCCAGGCCCTACTCGACACCATGGCCGCCAACACGTTCTGGTGGTACATTCTGTCACGGGTAGGGTCATAGAATGGTGTTGGGCTTGGAACGCAAAGCAACCTTTATATCGGCACCAGTGGGGCCACAGCAGGGCTTCCCTTCTCTGAATCCCGTATAGACAGAGGTATTCACATGGCAAGAATGCACACGAGGCGAAAGGGACGGTCTGGCAGCAAGCGCCCATCGGCCCTACGTGCCCCTGAGTGGCTCGATGAGGAGAAGACACCCGAATGGGTCGAGTCCAAGGTGGTTGAACTCGCAAAGGCTGGCAACTCTCCTTCGATGATAGGAATGATAATGAGAGACCAGTTTGGTATACCTCTGGTCAAGGTTATAACGGGAAAGAGAATAGTGACAATTCTACTTGAACATGGACTCGCAAGGACAATCCCTGAAGATTTGCGGAACATGATTGCGAGAGCTGCACGGATACGAAGGCATCTTGAAGATAACAAGAAAGACTTTGTTTCGAAGAGGAGCCTGCAGCTGGTTGAGAGTAAGATTCACCGACTCTCAAAGTACTATCGGCGGAAGGGAGTCCTACCGAGTGACTGGAAGTACAGCCCAGATCAGGCTGCAATATACCTACGCTAGTTTCAGCAGAGAACAGCTTGATGTTGGTACGACCGCCCTTTGGAAGTACGGTTGTGCCTACTGTTGCTTAGAGCCGACCTTGACGAGGATGTCTAGTAAGACCGAGAGCAACTCTGCAGTCTTTGCAAGAGCATCAAGGTTAGACTCCTTCTCGAACAGTGACAACAGGGCTTCAATCTTGGACGAAACGACTGTGCGGACACTGCTGACCACAGTAGCAGGCATACCCTCATCAGCCGTCCCGTCAGTTGGTGTGGGCTCCGGCCCAAACCTTCGGTCACACGAGGCACAGTACACTTTGTCCTTCACTTTGAACAGAGGGGCTCCACAGTTAGGACAGGACTCCGCAAGCATCGTTGCCCCACGACGCAGTAGTTCGGCCATCCTCTTGATTGCCGCATCGCTGTTTTCTGGCATCGGCATCACCCAACAGAGCCGTGTGAAACGATATAAGCGATTGTACGATTATGAGCGAGCTCGTTGGTGCGTAGAGAAACTTTGATATGGCTAAGTCAGGTGGTTGTTCATGTTGTTCGCACTCGGTTTGTGCGCATAGACAATTCCCTAGAGGTGAGTCCAATGATGGACCCCGAGACGGAGAGAAGTATTGAACAATCAAAGCTGCTGCTGAGGCAGATATCAGAGGACACATCAGTCCCCCGCAATATCAGACGCGCTGCAAATGAGGCGATTGCAGTTCTTGAGAACGAGGACGACTCGCCAGCGGTCAGGGCTCAGAATGCAATCTCCATTCTGGACGAGCCGAGCCAGGATCCCAATTGCCCGAACCATGCGCGAACAAAAATATGGCATGTTTCGAGTCTACTGGAGCCAATCCGTGACTAGAGCCCAGTTGGGACGAGTAACGCAGCTGTTGGTCGGACATTCAGTTGACCAGTCAGCCTCGTAGGTTCTCCCTGAGGCTGACATATGTTCTTGGGCCAGTGTTTGGACATGATCAGGGCAAGGATTAGAGGGATATACTCGCAATCGCTGACGCAGATTCTACTCCAAAACCACTTTGAGATTGTCCAGCCGACTCCAGAAGTCGCCCGCAGATTTGGGCTCCCCTTCAGGAGTGACATTCCCGATGTGGACATATGGGACCGAAGTGACCTCCAGGGGATTGTAGCAATTGCGTTTGAGTCTGTTCTTGAGCGTCTTGCAGAAGTTCTCCGGAGGCGTCTAGGATGGGTGATAACTAGGACGCCGAGGGTGGCCAAGAGCTCAATATATAGGGGGCGGGTCATAGGTCGTGACGAGAAGACTGGACATGTGCGCGTCGACCTAGGGACAATCACGGGGCTGCTGCCAGACCAAGGTCATCAGCGTGGGAATTATGTCATGGTGCAGGTACGCGCGCACGACTACGGACGCAAGGCCCCAATCCTCTCATCGAGCATAACCATTCCTGGGAAAGCCGCAGTTCTTCTTCCAGAGCCGGTCGTACGACTGAGTACAAAGATTAGAGATGCTGAAAGACGACGAGAACTCTTGCGGCTTGGTAGACGGTTGCAAGGACATACAGACGACTGGGGGATTCTCTGGCGGACTGCTGCCGAGTCGTTGACAGAAGAGGAGTTGTACGAAGAAGTCGACAGCCTCCTAGATGTTGCCCAGCAGGTGTACTCGGACTTTCAGGGTATGGACGATGTCGGCCTGCTTTTCGAGGGCACCAGCAATGCGGACATAGAGTTTCCAGCTGAGGTGAAAGATGCCCTAGACAAGACGCGTGCAAAGATAAGACCCACAATCACGCGACACCACTTCTACAAGAGTGCAGGGTATGCGCCATTAGTCGAGCTTGCCGAGTCGGTGATAGAGGACAGGCCCAGTGAACGTGCATACATCACAGCAAAGCTGGAGAAAGTAATCCAACGGGACATGCCAAAGAAGAACGACCCGGTCAACATAGAACATGTCAAGCTTGATGGGCGAAACATCGTCCTGTCAAGAGGTAGGGTCGTGGACATCAACACACGCGGTCTTCTCATAAGGAGACAGTTTAGATACACGAGCAGAAAGCTGAAGATTGAACCGGACTGCCTTGATAGAGTGGATGTTCCACGCGACGAGGGCGACTATGCGGTTACGCGTGTTGTCCCGGGTTCGTCAACACTTGTCACGCATTACTACTCTCGTGATGGACATCTAAAAGGCACATACTTCAACATAAACACAGGTGTGGAAGTCTACCCCGGCAATGGAACCACCCCATGTCGTGTCAGGTATATTGACCTAGAGATTGATGTTGTTGCACCCTTGAACGATGAGCCAAGAATAATAGACCAGCACTTACTGAGGCGAGCTGTTCAACGGGGATTCATAACAGCAGGGATGGCAGCACGGGCACAGGCAAGAGCCGAAACAATTCTCAATGAGATTACTGAAGTGCAGAAACGGAACACCTCATCAAGCGCGGGCATAGACAGGTAGGGAGTAGGGCATACAGGTCATAGGCACGATTAGTTGATGGCTGTATGATAATCTTGCACACGGATCCGGCATTGTGGGCCTGTGGATGCATTCATCAGCACATGTGTGGCATGCAGCCTTGCAGGTGAGCTTTTATTACTGCAAATCGAGGAGGACGGATATGCCCAGTGGCACTGCAGAAGACACCGTGGGCCCCGCGGAGCTCCGCCGAGTGATGGCCGACCACAGACTTGGAGAGAAACGTCTGTTGATAGTGGTCGGCCCGCAGCCGCAGTCACTTGTTGCGGCTGCAATACTCTGTCGTGCAGCAGTGAGAAAGAGAGTACTTGTCCATACAACATTCCTTGAGCCGGTTGTGGGAACACACGAATTGGAAACACTACTCGCAGACTTCAAGGACCATGATACTGTCATGATTGGTGTGAAACCTGATGGGAAATTCACACTGCAAGGCGAGTGTATAGTCATTGGTGCTGGAACAGGGATGGGCTCGGCAGCTCCACAGACCGACTCGATATCTGCAGCGGCGGCTACGTATGTCATTGCACATGAGTGCTTCGGGACTGGAAAAGGCGACATTGGGTTGGCCGCCATGGGCATTGTGATAGAGCACACGCATGCTCCTCCGACCCACGGGGTTGACGCGGAAATTGTCAGCTCGGCCCTTGCCCAAGGGGAACTGGAACTGCTGAAAGGGTTCAGGCTCTATGGAACTGGTACCCTATCTGTGGTCGATGCACTGTACCACTGTATCTCGCCGTGGCTGCCGGGCATCTCTGGCAAGAGAGAACAGTGCGAGGCCATCATTGCGGATGCGAATCTTCCGTTTGTGCGACGGACTCTCCCGATACTCCAGCTTTCTCGCGAAGAGAAACAAAAGGTCACGATGGGGCTTGTCCAACACCTCGACTCTGAGAAATTATCGCAACTGCTTGGGACTGACTATCTTGCACGGTTCATGGGCAGTGAGGGCGAGGTCATACAGGTGTCAGACATCTATGCTCTCTTGAGAACCGCATGGACGAGGAGGAGGCTTGGACTCGGTCTTGCAGTCCTCATTGGCGACTTGAAGTCCGCACAGCAGGAACTCCGGAATCTTCATGTGCGCCACTGCAAGGACGTTATTGCACATGTCGATATGATACAATCCGCCCTCGAGGCCACCGGGACACTGACTGAGGGCACAACAATCACAGAAATCGAGATTAATGGCATAGACACGGTAATCCTCTCAGATTTGGGACGGATTGCCTTAGAAACAAACACAGTAACATCACCAGGACTGTTGCTGCGCACCAATCAGGGACTGGAGCAACCGGTGGCATTTGTGTGGCGCCCAAGCGTGCTGACGCTACAGAAGGTTCTCAAGGCAGGCATGGTGCAGGGGATTGCCATGCGTTCGACATCAGACAACTCGGTCTCGCTCAGGGCGGGGGCAGAACCATTCCAACGGTTCCACAGCATGGCAGAGAACCTCCTTGGAGGGAAAGACGAATGCGGGCCACCATAGTACTGTCATTTGCGTCTGAAGTAGTTGCGTCGCAAGTGGGACAGGCACTGCTACCCGACAACAGAGGAGTGCCCGATGGTCTTAGAATTAGGATGGGAGAATGTGGCCCAATCCTCACGGTGGTCGTGGAGTGTGACAAGGGGGCGGGCACACTACGCAATACGATAGACGACATACTTGAGGCAGTGGATGTCACACTTAGAACGCGTGACGCCATCTTCACGGCGGCGACCAATGAGTCATAGACTCGTGTGGCAACAGGTCGGCTGAACCTAGTCCGCATGTGGGCCATGATGTCAACGTCCCAGACGGTGCTCTTCCAGCTATCCCACATCTGAGAAACAAGCCCGATAGGGAAGGACTTGCTGCCCAGTGGATAACATTAAATGTTGATGAACATGATAGAAGACCACAGTGCCGGGGTATCCAAGTGGCTACGGAGACGGTCTCGAAACGCATCGTCGAGTGAACCGTTGGGGCAATCCCCGCGTGGGTTCGAATCCCTCCCCCGGCGCCATCCAACCCTTTCGTTGATATGAGGATTGACACAATGTACTGTCACTCGAATCGGGCACCCGTATTATAGGTGGAAAGTGGCGAACCAAATGGTGCGGAGGGCGAGATTTGAACTCGCGAACCCCTACGGGAGTACCCCGTTGCCCGATTTTTCACTGGAACAACATCCGGGTCCTAAGCCCAGCGCCTTTGACCAGGCTTGGCAACCTCCGCTTGTTGGAGAAGAGTTGCAGCCTGGGCTGTTATAATCCTTTGGCTAGTACGATGGAGGGCAGCCAGTGGGGGGGAGCAATATCGCAAGGTCACACATGTCAAACTTGAGCCACTGGCCTAGAGCTGGTGGGGGCAGGCAAACGGGGCGACATCCCAGCATCTGAACCATCACTGATACGACTCAATGGCATTCGTGGGCCACATGCAAATCCCTTGTCAGCCTCGCACTCTAAGGAGCTGCCGTGCCAAGTACAGTGCAATGGCCATCAAACTGTGGAGTTGACATCACTTACGCACTCATTCAGAATCCGTGCGTGCTTCCTTTTCGGAACTCGTTGCTGAAAGGGAACATACCAAATGAGAGTATAAATCCTTGAACCATCATAAGACGGGGCATATGCGTCGTGTTTGAATTACTAGATCCAGAAATTGGTGACAGGTTTGCCACGACACATGACCTGGATGATGCTGGTCAGTCGCGGACCTCCCAGTTGTGTTGACACCGTGGGCAACGCATCAGACGACGATAGCCCCCTGTCGGTAGAAGCTCTTTCTTGACGAGCGCTACATCCTTGAAGCCACACTTTGGACACTTTTCGCTCATGGCCACTCACGCGATTCGAAGTTCACACAGTCAGATTATCTAGTTTGCTGTTATGTACTGCAAACACGTGACCGATATACGGACGAATCAAAGTGAAGTGGGGCACCATTGCAGGGACTGGGGGTTTCCGTCCTAGTGACACTGGGAGGACATGAGATAGCCACCAATGCGTCTCGTGGAGCTACTGCACAGCGGTTGCATGGGCCGAGCGGGTAATATGCAGATGACACCGGGTTTAAAGATAGACCTAGCCCTAACGGATAGCTCGGGTATGTTGTCATGAAGCCCATTGAGGAAAGAGTAAGAAGCGTACTACGACAGGATGGGATAGATTGCCATACCGTGTATGCGATGCCAGATCCAGATGCCAAGAAGATACTCCTAGCATTTGGTGCCAACAAAAACCGCAGGCTCACAACAAGCAGAATCGAACGGATTCTGAACTCAAGTGGTCTTGGACGTTTCAATGTGCCAAGGGAGTTCCAGAGACTGAGCGCTGCATTTCTTCACCTTGAGGTTACGCTAGGTGCCGATACCCCCGTCCCAGATGACAATGCACGTTGAAACAGGAAGCAGACGGAGGCGTCACAACTGGACTTGGAACTGACGGACAGACGGTTCTTGGTCACAGCTGCGTCGCGCGGACTTGGGTACAGCGTTGCCAGCGTTCTAGTTGACGAGGGGGCGAGGGTCATAATCTGCGGTCGGAATCAGGACGCTCTTGAGGCCGCAACGGATGCGCTTGGTGGGACTGCCCATTATGTGGTGGCCGACCTGTCAAAACGTGAGGATATAGCAAGGCTGGCCGAAGAGGTGAACGGGCATTTCGAGGAGTTGGACGGACTATTTGTGAATGCGGGAGGGCCGCGCCCAGGTAGGTTCGACGATGTCTTGGACAGCGACTGGGCTGACGCATTCCAGCTTACGGTGATGAGCGCGGTTCGCTTGACGAAGAGCATTGTACCCCTGTTGCGAAAGTCTGAAACCCCAAGTATCCTATATAGCACTTCAATCTCGGTCAAGCAGCCTATTGACGGTCTAGTGCTCTCGAACTCCCTAAGACTGAGTGTCATAGGACTCATGCGGACACTAGCACGGGAGCTGGGAACAATTGGAATCAGAATCAATGCAGTCTGTCCAGGGTATTTCTCGACACGACGTGTTCAGGAGCTGATAGGCGACAACCAAAAGATGGCACAAGAAATCATTCAGGCCATCCCACTCGGCAGGATGGGCGAGCCCATCGAGTTTGGCCGCATATGTTCATTCCTCATGAGCCCACTGGCCAGCTATGTCCATGGGGCAGTAGTGTTGATTGATGGGGGAATATATCGAGGCATGACGTAGGTGTACTACGCAAACATCCGGCGGAGCGCGACCACGGCATATCTCCGGACTTGGTCGTCCTCGTCATCAATGAGTTCCTGCAGGAGAGGTGCTGACGGGGCGAACCGTGCTACGCCCATCGCCCAAGCAGCATGTCGTCGGACACGCACATCATCGGAGCACAATAGTTGTGCTATGGCGCGGAGGACAAAGTCAGACCTGTCAGCAACAAGAATGCGAATCAGTCGGATCTGTTCGTTTGGCTCGGCCTGGTGCAACGCATCGACCAGACACTGTAGTGCATGTGCACTGTGCATGCCCAACAGAGCGCGGGCTGCCCACTCGCGTACCGAATCAGAGGAATCTTCCAACGCCGCCAGCAGACACATGATTGAGGATGGGGCGCTTATTTTTGCAAGCGCCCACGCGCTGGATTGCCTGACCTCAGGATGCGAGTCGCCCAGTAGGGTGCAGAGCGTACCTATGGCCCGGTCATCAACAGAGTTGGTCATAGCGTATATAGCCTCAACCCGGAGTTCGAGCGGGACGGACTGGTCGCGTGCCATGAAACGAAGTATGCGCTGTGCCTCACTAGAGCTGGACAGGGAGAGGAGATGAACTGCCCACTTCCTCACATTGAATGGTTCCTCATCGCTAAGCAGCAGGTCAGCCACATGTAAATCAGGACTGTTGTCGTGGATTCTGTAGGCCGCCTGTAGTCCGCGGACACGAATTTCGGAGCTGGAATCTTGCAGGGCATGCAACACAATCTTGTGGCCAGATTTCGAGTCAAGAAAATCTACCAAGCGCAGTAGCCGTAGTCGATGTTGGTGGTAGTGCGCATCATCACTTCCGAAAACGGCCTCGACGAATTCCAAGAATGGGGCAGGCGATTCGTTAGCAATGCGGATAAGAGTATTTCTTGTGCTAGTCGAGTCCTGTCCGAGGAGGGCAAGTAGCCGACGGATGTCACGAGAATGCCGAGCTTGCTTCCTCGGAGGCTTAGCAGGCAAAGAGAGGTCACCGTGACCCATATTTGTCAACATAGAGGGCGAGCAGCAGAAATTGCTACTCGCCACTCATCAGAGCTCTCAGTCGTTCCATTTCTGCAAGCATTTCCGACTGCAGTGTAGTCTTGGTACTGCCGGCTGTGCTCGTCTGCGCGGTAGGAACTGTAGGTGCCGTGGAAACACCACCACCGGGAGGACCACCACCAGGAGGACCACCACCAGGAGGACCACCACCAGGGGCACCACCACCAGGGGCACCACCACCAGGAGGACCACCACCAGGAGGACCACCACCAGGAGGACCACCACCAGGAGGACCACCACCAGGAGGACCACCACCGGGAGGACCACCACCAGGAGGACCACCACCAGGGGCACCACCACCAGGAGGACCACCACCAGGGGCACCACCACCAGGAGGACCACCACCAGGGGCACCACCACCAGGAGGACCACCACCAGGAGGACCACCACCAGGAGGACCACCACCAGGAGGACCACCACCAGGAGGACCACCACCAGGGGCACCACCACCAGGAGGACCACCACCAGGGGCACCACCACCAGGAGGACCACCACCAGGGGCACCACCACCAGGAGGACCACCACCAGGAGGACCACCACCGGGAGTTAGTGTAACAGAAGTGGCAGGTGCCGCTGACCCAGGCACGCCTACACTTGGTGGTCCTGCTTCAACCTCTTCGGATTCGACAGAAGTCCCAGCCATCAGCGTGAGTTTCTGCAGATAATCGCGTCGTGCTTGGTCGGCAGCTGTTGCAGTGGCAAGTATCTCTTTCAACTCCTCATCTCTTGCAATTGCCTGTCGTACGACCTCGAGTCGATCTCGATAGAGGGTGGTGAGGAGCTCTCTTAGACTATCGTCAATTTCGCCTTTGTCCGCATAGTAGTCGACTGCAACCAGTGCCTGCTGAAGCGCATTCTCCTCAATCTTTAGGAAGACGAGTGCCTCGTTGGGATCTTTGATGAAGGACACCCTTCTTGTTCCCGAGATGCCAGCTGAAACATCACCGGTCGATGCAATTATGGCCCGAATCCCGTCCAAAACACCACTGCCACGGGTCTGTCTGATGCGGTGAATGAGGTACAGAATAGTAAGCCATACAGGAATAGAGTATATAATCATCAGCCATGCGTACGCTCCGAATGGAAAACCAAGAGGGCGCATGACACTCTCAATATGGCTGAACACGCTCATTATGGCGGATGTGATATCTCCATAAATATCCAACAACTGCACTCACCATCTGCGCTTCATACAAGATTTGCATCTCGTCTGCTGTATTTGAGCTTTCTTGTGGGTCTTGATCCCTTGTATCACCTAGTGTCACAGCGACGGGTGCACATACTACGGGCCAACAATGGTTAGTACACAATCACTCATAAAGATGTTCGTTGTGGAGTACAGATGGATTAGACGAGATAGCTGAGAGTGTCCTGTATTACTGTACCCTACATTTGAAGGACGACGAATATGGGGCCCGGTCTGAGAGGACTCAAGGGCAAACTAACCCAGTCCTTCCTGCGGCCATCTCTTCGTGTGCCAGATAGGTGCCGTGTCCATAGCCTACACTGGCACAAATGACATGGAGATGTACTGTGACAGGGTGGAATGTGAGGATGCCCCAAGAGTAGCCTTTTATATCGATACGCAACTCGCAGACATGTGCCCCAGTAGCAAAGTGGTCTACTGCACCTGACTTGTAAGGTTGTAGTGAGACCTGCTCGTCAAGAAATCAGGAGATCGTGGGTTCAAATCCCACCTGGGGCTCCACATTTCTACACGTTGCTCATACCTGTGACCATGCATACATCTGAAGCCGGGGCTGATTCCATGCCAGTCACATAGGGAAGTGGGAAGTATATGCCCTATCCAACTACCAACTGTACGACGAAGAGAAGGATGGTGACTGTGGACACCAGAGCGATAGCAGCTCCAATCTTGAACGGAAACTTCCGGGTCTTGTGGTGCAACGAGAACATAGCACCAACAAGTCCAAGACCCCCACCAATTAAGCCTAGGAGAATCAATGTGGTTTCCGGAACCCGCCACTCACCCCGCCTTGCACGCCACTTGTCCCATGCCATGACAACTAGGGCCGAGAGATTGACAGCAAGCAAATAGGAAACAAGAACCCAGACCAAGGGACTAGACAATGCCATGTCAGTCATCCATCCTTCGGGCCGCTGCTTCAAGAGCACTTACGAGGGGGAGCTGCTCCCCCGTAAGGAAGCTTATGCAGGCACCGCCCCCGGTGCTAATGTGGGTTATGGAAGACTCAAGCCCCACCCTCCGTGCAAGAACCCCAAGATGGCCGCCACCTACGACTGTAACGCCGCCGCAGCTGGCGATTGCCTCCAGCACTCTGATAGAGCCATGTGCGAATGCCTCCCGTTCAAAACAGCCGAGGGGGCCATTGGCGAAGACGACGGCTGAACGTCCAATGATTTCCTCAAATGCCTCAAGTGTCTTGGGCCCAACATCAAGGACTGGACGCCCCTGAAGAGCATCAAGAGAGCAATCGACCCGTCTGCCGTCCTGTTCAATCGCTCCATCTTGAGGGAGCACGATGATATCGGAGAATTCGGATAGCAAACGACATGCAACATCAAGAACCGAGTCAGAACCGCTGATTGCAGATACATACCTGGGTGGGACTTGTCCGTTGGCTGCGAGGAAGAGAGTTGCGACAAGGCCGCCAAGCAGTGCATGGTCGACCCGTTCAGAGCGCAGGAGTTTCTCCAGTGTCTTGACCTTGTCTTGGACTTTGCTCCCGCCGAGTACGAGAGTCCAGGGGTGTTTCGTGGTTGCTGTCACCTCCGTTAGGATGCGTATCTCCTTTTCAAGGAGCCGACCAGCCACGGATGGTAACACAACCGTGAAACCAACAATAGAGGGCTGGGATCGGTGCGCAGCGCCGAATGCATCATTGACGAACAGGTCAAAGAAATGGTACAGTTCCTGTACTATCGGTTCCTGAGCGACCACCTCAGGGGGTTCCCGCTTCAGCTCTCCCGGAAAGAAGCGGACATTCTCTAGGACGACTATTTGGCCAACCTCAACTCTTTGAATGGCCCGTTTTGCGCTCTCGCCGAAAATGTCGTCAACAAAGGACGCATTGAACCCCATCTCTCGTAGAAGACGGACGTGCGACTCCAAAGACACAAAGTCACTGGATTCGGGACGCCCCTGGTGTGCCATTAGGACAACGGCGCTCTCGGATAGTTCCTCAAGTGTAGGACAGACAGCCCTAATGCGGCTGTCATCGAGGATTTCATGAGTGTCAGGATTTAGTGAGGAGTTGAGGTCTGCGCGCACAAGAACCCTTTTGCCGGCAACCTCGACATCGTCGAGTGTCTTGAATGGTAAGCGCAACTTCTCAGTCTCCGCAGCGGTTTCCGTCGTGCCGGGATAGAAGAGGTCGAGAGGGTGGTGCCGCAGGAGGGCGACTCGGCCACTCCTCAAGACTCGGGGAGCAGCATTCGATCCCTCGACTTCGAGATTTCTCATCTCCGGCCAGCCATTAATATGACCCCACGGGCAACCGGAACACCGGTCAGATTATGAGTCTCGCGCCCTACCAGGCTAGGCCACTGCGGCACATCTCGTTGGGCGGAGATACCTCTCGACGACGGTGCTGATGAGATGTGTACGACTAATTAAGGTTATGATGGCAGTGCCAGTACAGCCGGACGGGAGCAGCAGGATGCAGAACGCGAGGAGCGACTGACAGGCCTATTCAGAAACTGGGCCCTCGTCCGAGAGTATCGTTTCAATCTCCCGGGCAATCAGATCCCTCACGACTTTCCCGTCAACACGACCCCGCAGCTCCTTCATAGCCACGCCCATGAGGCCGCTAAGCGCATGTTCTCTATGTTCTAGTACGAAGGCAACACGTTCACGGACAATCTCTGCAACCCGTGCAGATACTTCGCTCATGTCAATACGGCGTAACCCGAGCTCGTTCACTGCATCATCGACCGTTCCTGTCGGGTTCTCGGCCAAGTGACTCAGGATTGGTACAATGGCCTTGGGGTCTACAGTACCACGTGATATGGCAATGAACAAGTCGACCAAGTGATCTTGAGCCAATCGTTCTGTTGGCACATTGTCGCGGTGGAGACTGACCAGTGTGTCAAGCAAGGTCGACGCAACTAGTGTTGGAGAGGCCCCCGTTTTACTGACAATCTCTTCGAACTCATCCCAGTGCACAGACCGTACAAGTTTTGATGCAAGCTCTTCGCTGAGCCCGTAGTCGCGCACGAAACGTGCCTGTTTGGCCTCAAGTGTTTCCGGCATCATACGCCGAATCCGTTCAAGACGCTCGGCAGTCACCACAACGGGCCGGACATCTGTTTCAGGATACATGCGTTCTGCTCCAGGCCGTGGGCGTGCATATTTGGATCCACCATCAGGGAGTGGAGTACGGGTTTCGGCCGGAACACCACACAGTGCAACACGAGCACGATCTGCAACCGCCTTCAGTGCGGCCTTGGCACGCTCATATGGTGCGGCGACAATTATCACAGCATCATCAGGACTGGCGCGTACTGCCTCACGTAGCTGTAGCACCTCATCCTCAGATATACCATATTTGGGCAACTCGTCTGTATGAAACAGCCCTGAAACACCACCCCAGAACCGGGCATAGTCTGCGAGTTCCGTTCCAAAACGTCGTCCGGGCTGCAGTTCTCTTCCGACCAGACCCGCAAAGCCGGGAAGTCGAAGTGCAAGAACGACCCCACCAGCAGCGGTAGTCCTACGAATTACCTTCGATTTGCTGTTAACGAACACATCTGTTACGTCGTGAATGTCTTCAGTCAAGCTTGATGCAGTCACATCCCGACGCTGGAGCTCGTCGCGGATTTCAAGCAGACGCAATTGCCGTAGAGCCTCAAGCTCTACAACACGAGCGAGCATCCCGAGCTCCTGGAGGCCCTTGATTTCAGTCACTGCACCGTTGCGTATAGAAACATTGATGTCCTGGCGGATTGTGCCAAGTCCTCGTTTCACCCGTCCAGTAGACCTCAGGAGATAGCCAATCTGGAAGGCGACTTGCTGTGCCGCCTCGGGAGAGGTTATGTCGGGTGCGGTAGCAATCTCAATCAGAGGGATACCGAGACGATCCAATCTGTATACCCTCATGTTCTGGCGGTCATCCTCGGACATCTTCCGGGCCGCATCCTCTTCCAAGCAGATTGTCTGAATTCCAATCCGTGTAGTATTCACAACCATATGGCCATCCATGGCAATCACGGCGGTTCTCTGGAACCCGGATGTGTTGCTGCCATCAATGACTATCTTTCGCATGGGATGAATTTCATCAACGGGTTTTGCATCAAGAAAAGTTGCCATTGTCAGACAGATGTCGATGGCATCCTCACACATCTCATGCGGGGGCTCCTCATCAGCCTCGACCAGACATGTGGTGTCACTGTAATACTCGTAACAGAATAGCTTCTTCTTCTTGAACTCAAAGAGTGCCGCAGGATCCACCTCACCCATTTCACTCTGAGTCGGACGCAACCGGCGTACAAAGGTGCCATCGGGTGCATCATCACGGATGACCGGAGGACAGTGACAGAACAGTTTTCGCCGAGTATCCAGTTGTTGGTGGAGTTCCAGACCCACTTTGAGACCGATGTCCTTGTAGTCTGGCACCTCAGTCTGCACCTCCGGGGGACGTATAGAATGTGTACTCACTACGGTCAGACATCTCGCCAACAAGTGGTCTGCGCATGAGTGCACAGACCTTATCAGGCTGCTTCACATTTGCAAGCAGCCACATCAGTTTGGTAAGGGCTGTTTCTGGGAGCATGTCGCCACAAGGTATGACGCCCATCTCTTGCAGTTCAACACCAGGACGATATACATTCATGTTGACACGACCGTGAATGCATTGGCTTGTCATGGCGACAATGACGCCAGAGTCTATTGCCTCCTTGAGTGACGCATGCAAGTGAACGGGGGCATGACCGAGTCCGGTCCCCTCCAATACGATACCGCGCACTCCGTTCTGAAGCAGTGTGTCAATCATCATCTGGGGGATTCCAGGATACATCCTTAGGAGGACAACCCTATCCTCAAAACGGGGCCGGACTCGCACTTTCCGTGTCGTGTCCCGACGCCTGAGAGGACTGGCGATTTCGAAGATTTCGGTTCCACGTACGCGGTACAAGGGATGTGCATTTACAGATTGGAACGCGTCTCTGCGGCTCGTATGTAACTTTCGGACCCGGGTGCCCCGATGAGCTATTGCTGTACGGTCATCTGTCGTGCCATGCATCACAACCATGACCTCCGCAGCATCCGCATGCCCTGCGACAAGAACAGATGCGACTAAGTTCATGGCTGCGTCAGATGATGGCCGATCAGATGACCGTTGGGAGCCGACGAGTACAACTGGTACAGGCAAGCCCTCAAGTGCGAAAGAAAGGGCAGCGGCTGTGAACCCAAGTGTGTCTGTACCATGCGCAACAACAATACCATCAACGCCTTTGCGCACTTCAGTCGCAACAGCACGTGCAATGCGACCCCAGTCTGATGGGTGGATGTTTTCTGAAAGACGACTCATCAGGACTCTGGCGTTGATACTTGCGAAGGTTTCAAGCTCTGGGACTGCCAAGTAGAGGTCTTCAGCTGTCAGGGCAGGGCTGACTGCCCCCGTAAAATAGTCCACTCTACTGGCAATCGTACCGCCAGTGCTAAGGATTGAAACCGTTGGCAGTGATGGGGCTGGATGAGCTGCTGCGCGTCCGGGACGGGGAGCACGCCTGACGCGTTTCACTCGTTTGATAGACTTGACTCGACTGAGGTTCACACCAATGTTGTAACCGTTCGCCAGCTTGATTACTATGTGACTGGGATTGCTGCCCACCTGGCTGCGGGGCATCAGAACCCCTTCGTACTCTGTGTCATGACAGGTCAGACGGACTATGTCACCGACCTTGACACCAGTAGAAGTCAGTCTTGCCAGTACCAGTCCCCGATAGCCAGACTCCTTCAAGCTCATGAGCGCACACCTATTGAAACATGAAACGTAGTGCCTGTGGGCATCATCAGTGAAATGATGGAGATTGCTCCTTGCAGGGTACTGCCGCTGTGTAGGCTTTGAGACGCATGCAGTGGGCATGGCACCAATGGCAAACATACCTGCTGTGGTCAGTACGGCGGTTGAGGTGATTGTTGAGCTGGTGATAAAGGCTTCGACTCGTTGACATGACAATGCCTCTCTTCAGATGACGCCAAGTAACGACAGCAAACCAATTGCAATGAACAGGAGTCCTGTGAGGTAGTGGACTGTGCCGGATTCTACAACAGTTGTAAGCCGATTCCCGAACAGTGCACCGACTAGATTGACCACCAAGAAGCCAAGAGTGGCACCTGCAAAGACGGCGAGGGGAAACTGCTCAGTCGCAGATAGAGCAAATATGGCAAGCTGGCTCTTATCGCCGAGTTCGGAGAGCAGAACAGTTACAAACATCCCCGGAAGAGTATGGGATGGGGCACATGACTCGTCGGCGTGAGTCTCTACGTGCAGGACAATGTACGCTCCGAGGACTACAAATGCGACTCCAGCAATCCAAGAAAGGACATCAAGCGGTAATAGAAGACCGAAGAAATATCCCACAGCGATTGTGAGCGCGGTAGCTAGGCAGAGCGCTAACATAGACACTATCAGGACTGCGAATGGGCGATGTGTCTGGGCACTGAAACAGACTGTTCCCAGCATCGTCTTGTCACCGATTTCGGTGAGAGCAACCGCCGCAAATGCATATAGAAAACTAGCGCCGCACATATTCGCTCCTCGTGTTGGCCCAAATCGTGTGCTATTGAGCTAGTGGTGCGGGAGGCGGGATTTTCACACCATGCGCCAACCGGATGGTGGTTTGAACCCGCGAACCCCTTCGGGAGCAGATCTTAAGTCTGCCGCTTTTGGCCAAGCTTAGCAACTCCCGCTTCGTAGCGGCCTGACCCCGTTCAGTTACCCGAAGGGCCTCTCCGCAGAGCTGCTGGAGGACACAGTGTACTTCAACTCTTTGGTCAGGCCAAGACGGTTGAGTCGGAAGCTTTTAGTTCAAACAATGGGGAGTCTTAGCCGTGGGGCGATGGTCTAGCCCGGCTATGATGTCTCGTTTACACCGAGAAGGTCGCTGGTTCAAATCCGGCTCGCCCCACCATATTGCCACGTTTGTGTTGCAACAACTCGTTGCCCCTGTCGACGGGCGAGAAGCACATTGCCACTATCAAGGGGCGGACACGCGAACGACAACATGGAACTCTTGGGTATTGGTGTCCAGCACAACTGCACGGAAACTGCAGAAGCGGGAACTAGCAGTCCCCATCCGGAAATGATTGACTGTCTGAGGTGTGGGCCGCGCTTTGATTGCGGCGATTACGTGCCCATCTGGACGGACAAGGTGCGCGTAGCGTTCAATCAGCTTGATTGTGCCACTAGGGGTGGTCGTCACGTCAACGAGTAGCAAGTCCACACTAACTCGAAGGGCCTCTGTGGGCAGTCTGAAAGCATCCGCAAGTACAACCGACACAGAGGAGTGTGCTGCTGAAACGAGGGAGAGTTCTCTAAGAAACCTCGGGGAAACCTCAATTCCAATGACGCGTACACCGGCCTCACCCAAGAACTTGAGGAAGCCTCCGGCTGAGCTGCCGATGTCAATGGCGTACGCCTGCCGTGATGGAACAATTCCGACTAGATTCAGAAGACATCTGAGCTTTTCGTAGCCCCGCGGGCGGTCGGCATGCGGAGAGAGGACAACAATATGTTCATTGCCGGATACCTGTGTCGAGGGTTTGGCCACACGGCCATTGACAATCACAAGGCCGCTCCGGATTGCCCGCTTTGCGGACTGTCTCGATGAGAACAAGCGCTGCGCAACAAGCCAGACGTCAAGCCGTGTCACCGCTTTCAACCCCAAGTAGTGTTCTGGCCTCATGAGGAATGAACAGGTGTATTGGGATTCTGCGGAGATATGGCCCAATTGCAGCAACAATGCCGCTTGCACGAGAACTCTGCTTACAGCGGAGAGAGAACTCAAAGAGCCCAAGTGCTTCAATCTTGTCAACATCACGGGTGTGACCTGTCCGTTCCAAGGCGGCACGAATCATATCAGCTGTGACACCGAATACGAGCAAGCGCTCGTGGGGCTCTGAGAGCCAGCCGAATATTCGATTGAGGAAGACATCTGACAACCGTGCCTCAATGCGATGCTGGGGGACATTGATGTTAGTAAGCACAACACTTGCTGGCAGGTTGTCAACGAGTACATAGGCCCTTGCGATTGACCTCACCGATGCGTCGTTCATGTGGAACTGCGCTCGTAGTGTGTGAAGCGGGACAAGAGCATCGCACCTTACAGTCATTACGCCGAGATTCACATAGAGTCCGTAGCCCACACGTCCAACGTCGGTGAGAAAACCTTGGTACTGGCCGCCGAGCTTCAGAACCGACAAGGAGGGTGCTGCCCCCAACTCGCGTGCAATGAAGTTTCTGGCAAACTCGCTATCGGAACCGGAGAGAGCGACTGACACATGGTCATGAGATGTTGTTTTCACAGACAAGACGCGTGCATCAAGCTGGCTCAACAGATGGTCAATGTGTCGCCGTATATGGAACAATAGGGCTTTCTTTCGAGGGCCGTATGCACGGACGAGCAGCGTGAGCTGTTCCAAGTGAACTCACCATATCCGAGCCGAGTGAGCAGCGAGGCTAGATGGAGGAATAGGACGGACAGGCAAAGGGGCAACCAACTGGTAACTAGATACTTGAGGTAGCCTCCAAATCTGCACGTAGTTCTTCAACCTGCTTCCTAAGAAACCGGATTGCCTGGCTATTGTCGACATACTCAAGCCGCCCGTTGCAGACGGGACACCTAAATGAGAGAGTCATGGCCCGTTCAAATGGAACTGGTGAAGAATCACGGTTCACACAGACATACAGGTCGTTGTTGGTCTCGTGCTCAAGACGCTGTTCGAGGCGGCTAAGAACCATCCGCTTCTTGCGGTTCACAAGTGCCTGCGCTCTTCTTGGATCTATATGCCAATAATAGAGAAACCAGCCTGTACTGGTGTCTCGCACGCGTCGGTAGGATGCTAGGTGGTTGTCATGGAGCTTGTACAGGATTCTGCGCACCGTGTTCAGCTTCAAATCAGTCTTCGTAGCAATCTCCTCGTCCGTGGTTTCATCGGTATTCACAAGAACGGTTGCTACATCTACACCCTCCTTGCCTGCGATTTCTTCTACGACAAGGCGGAACAGGTCATCATTAAAGCTCGACTGTGTCATCTAGATGTTCACCCAGGCGATTAGCTCATGCTCTTGGAAGCTCGGGACACGCGAGAAGGCATATAGTTGCAATCCAAAGTATAGTTATCCCAGAGGCTATTTAAGGACTCTGACCTGTCCGTACAGAGCGTCCTCTGACTGGTCGGAGCCGGAGCAGGAATACCGATATCCAGAGGGTAGTTAGCTCCCGGACAGTGGAACTCCTAGTTGCTGGACTGACGTTTCTTCTGAGGTTTCCGCCGCTTCACGATGACACGGTCACCAAGAGTCACCGCAGAAGTCCTCGTACCGTGGCTCGCCCGGATTGGAACAGGGTCAATGGGCTCAAGGAGAGAAATCCCAAGCTCCCGTTCAAGGCCTCTGATTGTCTTGCCCGTTGGTTTGAGCCGCCCAGACTCGATTGCCTGCAGCGTCGAAATCCGCTCGCCGATGCGTTGTGCGAGCTCCTCCTGACTCATACCGGCCTTTTGCCGAGCCCTGCGGATTATGTCAGCATAGTCTTCGACGAGAATCATGTCGTCTAGGGTTGTCTGGTGCTTCCGAGAAACCGGCCTTCGAGGGACTCTTCGCGCAACATGTACTGGACGCGTGCTGTGGTGTGTAGCCGTACGTGGGCTCTCAGTCCAGGATGGAGAGTGCGGCACTTGTGCCGGTGGAGCTGTAGAGTGTGTACTTACGCGACCGAAGCGTGCAGCACATGTGGGACAAAGGAGCATCAAGGCACCCTCAATGCGTACCTGTCGGCCCTTGCCACGCATGCTGCGTCCGCAGAGCTCACAACTTGACATAGGTGTGCCTCCATTGACTACACCGACAGGTCACACATAAAGATTGTCAAACCGATGTGTAATACGACTCATACTGTGGCTATCTCAAAGCAATCCTTAAAACCGTACTAACTGATTGTCCGAAGCGGGTGTTTCATGAATGCCGGGATCTGCTGATGCCAGAAAAGAGAGTAGCGTTGGTGAGGCATCATATTCCCAGAGCTACACAAGGCATCTTGAACGCAGACTCAGAGCACTTGAAACCGAGAAGCAAATCCTTCATGCGGAACGGACACGTCTTGAACGAGAGACGCAGTCTTTGCGTACTGAACTGGAGAAGCTCAGGCAGGCACCGCTGATTACCGCGACAATAATTGAGATGCTTGATGATGGCCGGGCCATTGTCAAGAGCTCGACGGGCCCAAACTTTGTTGTCCATGTTGCCTCATCAATTCCAAGGGACAGACTCCAGCCGGGAATGCGAGTCGCACTCAATCAGAGGTCGTTTGCAGTAACACAGGAGCTCCCACCACCCAAAGACCCTATGATTCGGGCGATGGAAATCGAGGACGCGCCTGATGTTTCATACGCGGATATTGGGGGCCTCAAAGAACAACTGCGCGAAATCCGGGAAACGGTAGAGCTGCCGCTTGTCAGACCGGAACTGTTCGAGGAGGTTGGGATTGAGCCACCGCGGGGCGTTCTGCTGACTGGACCACCAGGTACTGGTAAGACATTGTGCGCTAGAGCAGTGGCACACGAAACGAACGCGACGTTCATACGGGTGATAGGATCCGAGCTTGTCCAGAAGTTCATTGGAGAGGGGGCAAGACTCGTTAGAGAGATATTCATGCTTGCGAAGGAGAAGGCCCCCACAATAGTCTTCGTGGACGAACTAGATGCTGTTGGGGCGCATCGACTGGATATAGCTACCTCTGGAGACCGCGAAGTACAGAGGACATTGATGCAACTCCTTAGCGAACTCGATGGATTTGAGGCCAGGGGACAGGTTGCTGTTATGGGGGCGACGAACCGACCGGACATACTGGATTCGGCACTGCTCAGGCCTGGTAGGTTTGACCGGATAATCAATTTTCCCCTCCCAGATGAAGTGGAACGCCTTGAAATCTTCAAGATCCACACAAGGGGAATGAATATCGACGAGGACATAGACTTTTCAAGACTGGTACAGCTCACATTAGGTAGGACTGGCGCAGATATCAAGGCCATATGCACGGAGGCTGGAATGGTTGCCATCCGCAGTAATCGTACACGAGTGACGCAGGAGGACTTTCACAGAGCCATTGAGAAGCTACAGGACAGGGGCACTGGGACCTCAATCCCGACCGGGCTGTATTGTTAGGTGTTCCATCGGCTGCTCAGTTTCAACGGTTGCTGGGAAACATAATGCGTCTTCGTGAATACCTCCAACGCAAATTGACCCCGCAGGTGCCACCAGAGGTAAGGTTACCTACAGGGTATCATGTTGTCGGTCACGTTGCGCTACTGAGCCTCCACGACGAAGCAATCGAGTACGCGATGCACATCGGAGAAGCCATACTTGGCTTCGACCCTCGAGTGAGAACCGTGGCAATCCGCAGTGGCCCAACTCGGGGAATGTACAGGGAACCATCCTACGTTGTAGTGGCAGGTACACCGCAATGCGAAACTGTTCACATTGAGAACGGAATCAGATATGCGGTCAATCCACTCAGACTGACATTCTGTGGGGGCAACAAGCATGAACGGATTAGACTGGCGAAGCAAGTCAGGGGAGCTGAATGCATAGTAGACATGTTTGCTTGTGTGGGGCAGTTCTCGCTGCAGGTAGCAGCGCACCCAAGGACAAGGGTTATTGCAATCGAAATCAACCCGGAAGCTTGCCGCTACTTGAGAAGGAACATCCGGCTCAATGGGTTCCACAATGTTTCAGCAGTCATGGGCGACTGTCGAAACGCACATCCGATAGACTGGGCGAACCGCATCATAATGGGATATCTGCACGGAACCATCAGGTACCTGCCAGCGGCTCTTGAAACTTTGAGGCGTGAGGGAGGTACAGTCCACATGCATTCGACACTCCCACATAGGCACATGGATCAGACGGTGGGTGCAATGACACGGCTGTGCGAAGAGCATGGCTATAGGTCGGATATTGAAGTAAGACAGGTCAAGAAGTATGCCCCGGGAGTGGATCACTTTGTCTTTGACATCGTTGCATCTGCTGCGTGACAAGTTTGCGCTCTTCGTTACGAAACCTTCAGGGAACATCGAGGAGGGTGTATCATATACTCGTGATGTCAGTCCACCTGTGCGGCGAAAGAGGAGCAAGGAGTACGTGTTTCGGGGAACCGTCTAGTCGGACGCGTTCCGGCTCAGTCACAGTTACTCTGTCAGGACGGTCTGCATGGGCCAAGCACAAGCGTTTTATCGTTCATAATACTGATGGAAAACGACAAGGAGCGAGAGATCTGAGATGGGCTTCAGGGGAATGTCACCACGTCAGATTGCCCGGCTAATGAAGAAGATGGGAATCGAGCAGAAAGAGGTCGAGGGTGTCAAGTCGGTCAGAATCCTGTTTGCAGACAAGGAGTGGGTAATTGAGAGCCCGCAGGTCCTCCTGATAAAGCAGGCAGGTAGCGAGTCGTTCCAAATCTCGGGCAAGAGGACGGAGAGAGCACCCGACGAACAGAGAGAGGCTGAAGTGGAAAGGCCAAAAGTAGAGATACCGATGGAGGACGTCATGCTTGTCGCAAGCCAAGCAGGTGTGGATCCGGAGGCGGCCAGACAGGCCTTGCTTGAAACTGATGGTGACCTAGCAGCAGCAATCCTGAAACTGAAGCACTCGTGAAGTCTAGTAGCCTTCAAGACGCTCACGAATCATTCTGATTCGAAAGAAGTCCTCCCGCTCCCGCTCTTCAAGTGCTAGTTTCACAAAGTGAACTGTTGCTTCGAGGCGAGGGAGGACCGTGTTTTCCAGTGCGGAAACACGTCGTTTCGTGCGTTCAATTTCAAGCGCAAGACGTTTGACCGTTGACTCCACCTCTGCAAGGCGGATGATGGCAGTGAGGGCTTTCTTGAACGTCGCGGCCATTTCGTCGAACTGAGCAGTGGAGTCAATCATCGAGTAGGGGACTTCAGGAGTATGCTGTTCGAGGGAAATCACAGGTACGCGGACGCCCATCAGTGACCTGGGAGATATCATTAGTTCGGCATCAGTTCCACTTGCCTCTGCAAACTCAAACACTCTCGCAGGCCCCATTACCATCTTTGCTTGTGTCAGTGCAGTAAAGGCTTCACTGAGCAGGGACTCGACAGCAGCACGGACACTACGAATCTCGGCAATGGCATTGAAGAACTCCATCGTAAGCGAGTCGCACTTCTCCTTTAGCAGGTCATGTCCTCTCTCAGCCAGCCGCATTCGACTCTTGAAACGCAGCAATTCCATCCGTGTTGCCTTTGTCCCCGGGATAATCTTGCTCATATGGGGCCACTCCTGAGGTCAGTGGTTCTGCAAGCCAGGTATGAAATCATCTGCCGCCAAGCCTAGGCGAAAATCACGGCCAGTGATGCAACGACAACAACCAGCGTGCACGAGAGGCTCCAGTTGAGGAGGTGATGGGCACCCTGCTGCGGATGCTCGTCAATCATGCCGGTCGTAAGTAGTGTCATCAAGGAGATGAACAAGAATGCAAATGGCAGTGAGGCAGACTTGCTCGTGAGGGGTGTCTTTGTAGCGAGGATAATGGCTGCAAGTGCACCAAAGACCAAGAAACTAAGAATCATAACAGATAGAAGGACATGCTGGACTCTCTCTGTATCCATTTCAGTATACTCCCTTGTCGGTCACACGCAGGGTGAGTGGATTCCGACGTTGTCAGTTGAAAAAGGTTTTGACATGTGTTCCAACGGACTGTGCAGAACGGAGCCGGGTAACGAAGTTGATGATGGAAACGACCCCTACTGGCACTGCGGTACCGTGGTGCTGCCAACTTTGACGGGACACCGAATTCGGAGGGTAGTGTAGTACTGAGCTCAGTTTCGATACCCTCGACTAGGGGTACGAAGTGGAGTGTACAAAACGCCACAACCAACGAGCTCACTAGTGGCAGCGCAGGCCCTCAGCCAACTAGTCCCATGTGCAGGCACTTCATATGATTCAGGGACAACAATACTGAAACCACACCACTTATATCCGGCCCGCTGTATTACACAAACTACTCGTGATACGGCTAGGTAGGCTGTGCAGACAATGACTATTGCAGTCCATGAAAGTGCACTAATACGACACTTCAACACTCGCAGAGAGACCTTACGTGCGTGGGAGGAACGCATTGGTGCCCGCTTCTCACCGTTTCGTGGGTTCAAGATGCCAGACAGTCGCTTGTACTGTGAACATCCAGATTTTCTGGACAGCATAGTGGACCTGATAATAACCAACGAACGGCACATATTCCTCCGGGGACCTGTCGGCTCTGGCAAAAGCACGCTGATGTTGCTGGCGCTGAGAGACTTGCCGACTTTGGCAGACCGCCGTGGTAACAAGTTCATTACAGGATACGTAGGGATGACAGGGCTCTATGAGAAACAGATGGCGGCCGCAATAGCAGACTCGTTGCGTGTCAAGTACCGCCGGTCATGGGAATCGAGTCAAATCATTGAGGCTGTGGCGAGAGAGTGCGTCAGGCGGTACGTTGAGGAGCACTGTCGTACGGCGTTGTTCATAGAGGATGTGGCTGACAATCAGGAAGCTGCATTCCACAAGCTCCGTTATCTAGCGGATCTCCCAACAGAGGAGATGAAAGAAGAATATGGGGGGGCCCTAGACGAGCCAGTAGTGACTTTGATTATGAGTGGCACCATGATGTATTGGAATGCCATGTTGAGCTTCTTGCCGCAGATAGCCGATAGGACAGAACCCCTTGATGTGCCACCATTTGATGACGCGAAGGCAAAGGAGTTCATAGGACGACGACTGGCATACGCACGCGGTGAGATTGACAGCTTCGACCCTAATGACTTTGACATCTATCCCTTTGAGGAAGAGGCTATCGAGATAATAAATGCTGCAGCTAGGGGGAACCCGCGGGACATAAGGATGCTCGCAAGAGGTTGCCAACAGGTGGCTGCTGAGCGGCTCAAGGAAACTGGGGACCCATCAATTACAGTTGAGATAGCAACACTCGTTGTCGATGCATATTCCGCACTTTTGAAGGAGGTGCAGTGACTGTGAGCCTTCTGGGAAAGTACAGGCGTGAGGAGAAAGAGAGAGGCGAAGAGGAGCCGAAAAGAACACCTGCTGCCACTAGCAGTACACGCGTGGTAAGACGCCGGTCTACGGCCTCTTCAGTTCCCAACAAGGAGCGGAAAAGCCCGATAATGAGCTTCTCTGTGGCCTCTGACCTGCGTGCCTGTCTGCAGGCCGTCAGGATGGAGAAGGCAATCAATCTGAGCATGTGGGTTGAACGCACACTTAGGGAGGCTGTAATCAGAGAGTTCCCAGAGATTGCACAGGCTCATCTCCGTAGTGATGCATAGTGCGACCCGCATATGTCAAGTCCACTTGTCCCCACCGGCCACTCAATACCCAAAGAAATCACGTCCTACGCCTAACGCTGGAAAACCCAGTCCTACTGGTATTAGGAGTAATACAGCCAGACAGCCCTGGATTCCTCTCCATGGTAGCAATCTGGGTGGGTTCCCGGGATTGAAACAGTAGTCGAGGCAGACAAGGTAGTAGGTGACCGCAGAAAGTCACATGGTGCGTCGTCCTTTCAGCTCCGAGTACTCAACAACCTTCGCGATGGCAAGGCACGCCGTATGAGGGTCATCATAGCAGGGGATACGGTTCATCTCAAGGAGATCCTTGCCTGGCTTTCCTACATCACCAGCAAGCCAAACACCCACCACGGGCTTGTCTGCACCCGCAAGCCGTGCCCCCTCCAGAGTACCGGCCGCATGTTCTGTCTGTGTCATTCCTGCGAAGGTCGGCACGCCACATATTACCAATAGAGTATCGATATTTTCATCACTGAGTAGTAGCTCAGTAGCAACACGGTACTCACGGCGTCCGCCGCTTGCCACCACGTCTACGGGGTTGCGAGTGGCGGCCATCGGGGAAAGAATCTGGCGGAGCTCACGGCGCGTTTCCTTGGACAGCTCAGGTACGTTCAATCCAAAGTACGATGCGGCGTCGGCCGCAAGAACACCTGCACCGCCGGTATTACTGATGATACCAATATTACGGCCACACGGCGAAGGTTGGTAGTCAAAGAGTTTGCACACCTCAAGCAGTGAGTCGAGGGTAGGAATCATGACGGCCCCGGCTTGGCGAACCATACCTTCGAATATTTTTGCTGAGCCGGCCAGTGAGCCTGTGTGTGACTGTGTGGCACGACCGCCGGCCTTACTGAGCCCGCCCTTTAGCACTACCACGGGCTTTGCCATTGCGGCCTGTCTGAGAGACTCGAAGAAAGGACGGCCTTTGTCTACGCCTTCCACATAGATTGCTATGACGTGGGTCCTATCATCTTCTGTGAAATACCTAAGCACCTCTGAGAAACTGACATCAGCCGCGTTCCCCAAACTCGCAAACTTGCTGACCCCAATCCTCTTCGCACGTGTATTGTATATGGTCATTCCACCAAGAGCACCACTCTGTGAGAGAAGGGCTATGTTCCCACGTTCTGGCATCATAGTGAAAGTCCCGTTGAAGAGACGGCTGTTCGAAACTCCGACACAGTTGGGGCCTATGATGCGCACACCTGCTTCCCGAGCTGCATGCACGAGCTGGTTTTCCAGCTGCTTCCCTTCGGGGCCGGTTTCGCTGAAGCCACCAGAAATTACAACAGCATGGCGTGCTCCGGCGGCCCGAACCTCGTACATGAGTGCAGGACAGTACTTCGCCGCTACTGCAATGATTACTAGGTCGACTGGCACCGGTAGTTGGCGGAGGCTGGGGTATGCACGTACGCCCAACACACGCTCGCGACTCCGCGTTACAGGGAACACCTCAACCTCGGACGCAAGGAGATTCATGAGAATCGAGTTGCCTAGCTTCCGATAGTCGGCTGACGCCCCAACTAGAGCGACTCTGCGTGGATTGAAGAAAGGATCCAAATCATTGTAGGCGTCATATTCGCCGTATGACATAGGCAAGGGCGACAACACACCTGATTTATGTGTAACTAGTGAAATTCAGTACGGAAGTACTTGTAGACCATTTCGGGGGTTGGGTACAAAAGTGTCATGGGATGTCTGCAACGTACGCACGGTGTCCGGCCTAAGAGGGGAGGGCAGCGCCGCTCTGTAATAGTGCTGTATAGTGTATGGGTCGTATTGCGTGTATTACGACCATGGATGAGCTTTGGACGCGAGCGAGAAACAACTGACATTCAACATTAGAGCAAAGTAGAACGCCAATGTAACTCCACATCTGCTAGAAGCGGTGCAGATTGAGCCAGACAGATGGCCTATTCGATACCCCGCAGACTTGTCATGAGGACAATCATGTGTGTTGCAGCTTCAAGGGCTAGTGGACTCAGGCGGCAGTTTGCGGCACAGAAGCTGCAGAGATATTTCAATGCAAATCGTGCAGCAAGGGGGCAAGAGTACCCACTACGTGTTATCTCAACGGATCTGCGTACGTCAAGTATTCCAAGCCACCCAGCAACAACAAGGCAGTCAGTGCCGAGTCACGCAGCACACTCATGTGTAGCGGAACTGTAGAATACACTCTGCACCCAAGCGGTATTGTTCATATAACAGGTAATACGCGTGATACGTCACGTAGATGCTCCTCTTTGGCGAAACGTCCACGCTCGCCAATTGAAATGGAGCAGGAAGTGGTAGCTGGCAGCAGACAGAACACCAAACTCTGTAGCAAGAAACCCGGGCCACCGGGGTTCTACGAGGCACTGGAACCGTATAACACTACAACCGAGGCCGTACGTCAATCCGACATCACAACGTGGATCACTATCACTACAAGGAACCACAAGTAGCCGACATGCCGGTCACCTTTGGACACACGACATAGGGCGGTAACTACGCAGTACGTGGGGCTCCATCCATAGGCGAAACCCGCGTGCAAGCCGCCTGCATTCGTTAATACTCGTAATACTAGTGATACAGCAATACGGCCAATCCACATCTACAGCATGGTGAACCAGGAAGATTCAGCACCCGCTGCTGTTCTAAGATTAGAACTATGTATTCCTGTTGTCAAGAATATAGTGAGTGTGTCGTACCAGACAGAAGCATATAGACCACGAGCAATCCAGTCCAACTGCACCGTCCAGCATCTCTATCTCCTCGGAACAGACCTCCAGATTTGGGTACGGTGTCAGAAGGACACTCAGGTCTGCAAGAGGTACGACACACTCGAGCCCGGTCTACACTCACTACAGGCCAGGCAGTTCTAGCTAGTCCAGACGTAGCGCAAGCGGAGACTGCAACAAGTCCAGTGCGTCAAGAACCACGCGTTCAGCAGCCCTGTACGCTTCAACGTCCTCTGGGGAGAGAGAGTGCCTTGCTGCGAGTGCTTCGCGGATGCTGCGGTATGCACCAACCCTAGTCGCTACCTCCTCGAAGGGCCTGAAAATACTGAGCTCAAAGAGGCCCAGATACGCCAGGACGAGCAGGGTATAGATGGAACGCATGACATTTCGCCGCGCTTGCTTCAGAGTTCTGTTGAAGGCGCCGCGCGAAACCCCCTTTCCACCGCGCGGCCCTCTACCCCTAAGTGACGCCTTCTGTTCGTATGAAACGCGGCCCTCTGATGCATCATCTGTGAGGAGATCAATCAACAGTGTTTCGAGCTGCGTGCTGGTCAGACTGGAGCGTTCAAGAAGAATGCGCAAGATTGGCTCCCGTAGCACAAGGCGCACTTGTGATACCATCTCCGTCAACGACCCGTCATCTTTTCTTTCTTCGTTCAACAGCTCACGCTCCGCCACTGATGAAACGGCGCTCATATTGGCCAATTCACGCGAATCGTCGCTATAAGGCCGTCTGCAAATCCATGTCCACCGGGGGTCCGGGTGGATACAATTCTGTATACGGCAGAGCTTAAAGCCATATCTGTGTATGAGGCGTGATAGGCGTATTACACTCGATTCAATTATGGCCGTGTTGGCACCCACCAAGACTCCTCAGGAGGAACAAATGTAAATGCAAGGACGAGATTGCCACGAACCTGGTCAAACTCATAGACTGCAAACGTTATTGACTCATCATCCCGATGCCACGAAACATATCTGAGCGCAACTTGACGTCTGAAAAACGCCCGACAATAGCGACGTACCGCGATGAACAGATTGCGATACCGGCGGCGCTGCGACGGGCGGATCCCCCAACGTTCGAGGATGAACCGGTTCGCGAGGGAGTTGCTAGATATGAGGATTGGATGCATCACCCTCGTTGACCGACCAGCAACAGCAGACTCAAGCATGCGTCTAAGGCAAGCAGGAATCCCGGCAAGCACAGATGGGGTCGCGGCTAGGTCTACTGCACCAGTCCCTCCAGAATTGACGGATGTCATCACCATCAGAAGGATAGTTTGGTCATCCGCAATAAAAACACCCCAAAATTCGCCGCCGCCACAACTCTCTGCATGACAATGCACGACTTATCCAACGCATCAATGATGTCATGAATCGTCATGCAATCAGAGAGGAACCGACAGAGCACCACTGGTACATGCGACACGGGAATGTGACAAGTTGTATTGGTACTCATGTGAGTAATACGACCAATACGAATATTATCAGTGGAATATAGTGCACGATTTGCCACTTCATCGTATTAATATCGGCACAAGAAATAGAGCGGCTAGGGACTCCCTGTGAAACAACAGGCGACAATTCACATCAGAGGAATCGTCCAGGGTGTGGGGTTCAGGCCCTTCGTGTATCGTGTAGCCACGCAAAACAGACTCAAGGGTTACGTGCTGAACCTCGGCGATGCAGGTGTTAGAGTTGTCCTTGAAGGCGAGCGGAACAACATAGAGGCCACAATCAGACAGATCAAGAATCACCCACCGTCAATCGCAAGAATCGACGACATGGAAATTCGCTGGTCTTACGCCACAGGACAGTTTCCCGATTTCAGAATTGCCAAGTCCAGCAGCACAGCTACTGCAGATGTGACCCGGATTCCGCCTGACATCGCAACATGTGAGGACTGCGTCCGCGACATCTTCGACCCAAACTCTCGGTGGTATCAGTATCCATTTACGTCCTGCGCTGCTTGCGGGCCAAGATACTCCACCATTACGGATTTGCCATACGACAGACCAAACACCACCATGGCTGACTTCCCATTGTGTAATACATGTCATAGCAGTTATACAGACCCTGGGAATAGACGGTACCATGCTCAGACAACGGCATGCCCCATATGTGGCCCGCGCTACGTACTGCTGGACAAGGAAGGTAACACAGTTGCCACCGAGAGGCCACTCCTTGCCGCGGCCCACCTGCTTGCAGATGATAGAGTGCTCGCTTTACATGGAACCTCCGGAACCCACCTTGTCACTATAACTAGCACTCCAGAACCGATTTACCACTTGCGTGAACGAAAGAGGCGGCCCCAGAGACCCTTGGCCGTCATGGCCCGTGGCATGAGCGCAGTCGCTGCCTTCGCCACTCCTACAACGAGAGAAGCAGAGGAGATGCAGTCATGGCGTAGGCCAATCGTCCTAGTCAGCCGCCGGAGTGTGCCAATGTCCGGGTCTACGGTCACAGCTGAGTCGCTTGACGCCATAGCGCCCGGCCTCGATACAATTGGCGTGATGCTGCCCTACTCTCCAGCGCACCATATCCTCTTCAACACCCTAAATGAGGACGCCCTAGTGATGACAAGCGCAAACCCCACGGGCCTGCCAATGTATATCGATTCCTCTGACATCGTGAAACACCTGCATGAGATAGCAGACTACTTTCTTGTCCACAACCGCAGAATACATCAGCGGTGTGACGACTCAGTACTCAAATACATCGCCGGCAGACGCGTCTTCATCCGTCGCTCGAGGGGATACGTGCCCGAGCCGATCCATACAGACTGGCGACCCAAAGGTACCACAGTCGCAGCCCTCGGCCCTGAAGAAAAGGTCACAGGGACAATCGCCAAGGCTGGTGTGTTTTACCCAACACAACACATAGGTGATACAGACAGCATCGAAAGCATCGAGTTCCTCACTCACGCAATGAACCACCTGAAGCATCTGTTGAGAATTGAACGGTTCGATGCCATTGCGTGTGACCTGCACCCACAGTTCCTCACTACCGAGACCGCCGAAATCATTGCTCAGGAAACGAACACCTCCCTCACACGAGTGCAACACCACCATGCGCACCTCGCGAGCCTCATAGTAGATAGCAACCTTTCTAGTAATACCCGTATCGTGTGTATTACCGCTGATGGATATGGCTATGGCCCCAACGGGGAAGCTTGGGGCGGTGAGGTACTCGTGGGCGGTCTCAAAGATGTCACTTGGTACGGAGGTCTCATGCCCAGCAGGTTGTCAGGAGGCGACCTCGCCGCAAGATATGCCACTAGGAGCCTCATCGGGATTGCCACACCCATTTCCAGTGAAGAGCAGCTCCTGACAATTGCAGGAGGAAACAAGATCTCAGAACGAAAACGCCTGACTGAATCAACTCTTCAACTACTAGTACATTCAGCTGAAAGAGGTGTGAACGCAGTTACCACCTCGAGTGCAGGGCGATTTCTCGATGCCGTGTCTGTAGCTCTGGGCATATGCTCAGAAAACACATACGACGGCGAATGTCCAATGAAACTCGAATCAGTGGCCAGAGACAACGGGACAAGGATCAGACCGCACTACATTGACCGACGAGGTAGCCCCCTCATAGACACTGGTGCCGCACTTCAGCAAGTCCTGGAACTGATACAACAGCGGGTGCCACGGGCAGGAATAGCTTTCGCTGCACAGTGGTTCCTTGGTGAGGCACTTGCCCAGATTGCGTGTATGGCCTCCCAGGAGCAGTCAATACCTCAGGTTGGGTTTTCCGGAGGAGTGGCACTCAACAGGAATATCACACGAGCCGTGGAGAGAGTCGTTAGCGACCATGGAGTGCAACTCCTGCGCCACTGGCGAGTCCCACCTGGAGATGGCGGAGTTTCCGTTGGGCAGAGTGCAGTCACCATGGCCCAGCTAGCACTTGAGTGACACGACTCAGCCAGAACGCCACACGGCAGACATCACGAACCACCCGATACCGCTGCCACTCCCAAATCGAGCGCGGCTGAGTTTATAGCCTCATAGCGACCTCCAAAGGCACTCCGCACTACAGCCCTAGCAGTTCCAACACCAAAAGGAAGCAGACCTAGGCCTAGAACGGCACCAAACATTACCATGTTGACTGCACGAGGACTGCCAGCCTTCTGGGCAAGGGTCATTGCATCGACCTTCGTGACCTCAACTCCAAACGGCGACATCAGACGGTCAATCTCGGCCTCGGACGGGTACCTATCATGACCCATCGAGACCGCAACTGGATACTGGACATGCGTGTTCATCACCACATGGCCACCGGGACGTACAAGGGAAATCTCGCGTAGTGTTTCTAGCGGTTCAAAACCGATGATGACGTCACCAGTGCCAATATCAACAATAGGCCCCAAGGCGCCATCCCCAATGCGGACGAATGATACAACATGTCCGCCCCGCTGAGCCATTCCATGGATCTCACCAACACGGACATTGTTTGACTCGTTCAGAGCAGCCTGCGCCATTATCTGGGCCAGCGTCAATACACCCTGACCGCCCACACCGGTCACAACAATATTACGTGTAATACCAGTCCTAGCCATTCACACACCTCCCTGTTTGATTGCCCCCTGAGGACAGACATGTACACAGCTACCGCAGTAGTTGCAAAGGGCTGGATCAATGGCAGCCTGACCCGTTTCCTGATTCAGATACATGGCAGGGCAGGAGAACCGGTTCAGACAACGCCGACATCCATTGCAGAGGTCCACATCAACGTAGTACGGCTCTGGAAACACACCCGTACTCCGCCGTTCAGCCGCAGTGAGCAGAGCGCATGGTGCACGCGAGACCAAGACACCTGGGGCACGGTTGTCCCTTACCCACTGCACTAGCTGACGCACCTCAGCGACTACTTCAGATAGTGGCTGAAACGGGTCTACAGTCCTAACATACTCCACGCCGAGACCCCTACACACATCCTCGATTCTTAGGGGCGGTACAGACTCCTGCATCCCAGTGAGTCCAGTTCCCGGATGTGGCTGGTGGCCGGTCATAGCAGTTGTACGATTGTCGAGGACAACCAGACAGATTGGATGGCGGTTGTACACAGCATTGGCGAGACCCGGCAGTCCTGATGCGAAGAAGGTGCTGTCCCCAATCGTCGCTACGACATCCTGGCCGGTCACGCGCGCAATGCCGCACGCAGTTGTTATTGAAGAACCCATGTCAAAGAGGATGTCCGCTGTTTCAAGCG
This sequence comes from Promethearchaeota archaeon, assembly GCA_027031765.1. Classification (GTDB taxonomy): domain Archaea; phylum Asgardarchaeota; class Thorarchaeia; order Thorarchaeales; family Thorarchaeaceae; genus JALVPN01. The sequence continues at coordinate 132,666 of JALVPN010000040.1, forward strand.
GAGGTGCAATGCTGAGAGTATAGCACCCAATATCCGACGGATATATCGCCTTCCCACGAGTCGCAGCACGGATTGCATAGTACGTAGCACGGTGCGGGCAGCCAGGACATAGCAGAGGAGGACGCGGTGGCAAGTCACGCACCGAACGGGCCCTCTCCTCAGCCGCATCCCAGTCAATCGGCGACTCGACACCAAGCACACCGGTCATGGCCCGCATCACAATACGAGTGTTGAACTCAAACGTCCGGGGGAGCACCCCCTGTTCCTTTCCAACAATACGGACATCAATACTATGAAGCTGTGCCAGACGGCGCAGGTGGGTTTCAAGGACAGGTTCGAGCTCTTCAACTACGAGAACAGTCGGATGTGCTTCTAGAAACCGTGCAATCATATCTTCAGGAACAGGATGAGTCATCCCGAGTTTCAATACAGCTGCACTGATACTTAGGGCCTCAATGGCCTCCCGCACATAGTTGTAGGAAACCCCACTGGTCACAACACCAAACTCCCCCTCACCAGTGACAAAGTTCAGAGGAGTCGCTTCAGAAACCTCGCGTGCACGCTCGATTTGCCTCAACAGTGCAGGATGCTGCTTCCGTGCTACAGCAGGGATTGGGACGAAACGCAAGGGCTCCTTCTTAAACACTACATGTTCAGGAGGGCGTGCAATTGGACCAAGGGGCACAGGAGCCCGGGTATGGTTCACACGAGTGGTGGTTCTCAGCAACACCGGCAGCTCAAGCTCCTCTGAAAGATCATACGCAGCAAGAACCATAGCCTTGGCCTCTGCGGGATCAGCAGGCTCCAGCATGGGCATGTTGGCCATCAGTGCATAGTACCGGCTGTCATTTTCGTTCTGACTGCTCCACATGCTGGGGTCGTCCGCAACTACAATGACCATGCCCCCACGCACCCCAACATATGCAAGTGAGAGGAACGGATCAGCAGCAACATTCAGGCCAGGGCCCTTACATACCATCATTGACCGGACTCCTGCAACAGCGGCCGCACCGGCAACCTCAATCGCAACCTTTTCGTTGGCACTGAACTCAAAGTAGAAGTTCTCCATGTGCGGAGCCATCTGCGTGAGACTGTTTCCAATCTCGCTGCTCGGCGTCCCCGGGTACAATGCAACAAGCCGTACGCCCGCTTCGAGAACTGCACGCGCAATGGCCTCATTTGCCAACAACAACAGCGTTTCCCCCACTGCGTCCTGCAACAGTTCCTTTGCTTTCACCAACCTGCCGACCTCGCGCCTTCGTCACAATGCCTCCCCAACAACTCGCACTATCAGTTTTATGGTGTCGGCCCACAGTTAGAACACGTGTTCTATTCGTAAAGACCCCTCTGTTTCGTGTGGAACTGGCAAGACACAAAATATACCAATTAACCAAACATATTTATATCAGTTTTCAGTACGTGCCTTAAGCTCTTTCTAAATATATAACAACAAGTACATACAGGTCCAGCTCTTCAAGAGTTCCACTCGAAACAATGGGGTGTATCACGGTACGGGTTGTATTACTCGTGCTACAACGTTACGCTCTATGGAACACGTGTTCATACAGCCACGGGCAACTCGCGTTCGATGCTAAAGGCCCTCACTTTGAGGATATCACGGTAGTTGGCAAAGAGCTGGTCAAACTGATCCTTCATATGGACTGGTACCATTATGGCTGAGTCGGTGACTACCTCGCATAGCGGTGACGAGTCGACTAGTCCCGGCTTTCGTCGCGTTTTGAGGCCGCCCCGTGTCTTCCATGTATATGTGTAGCCATAGAGCTCCTTTGTGAATGCAATCCTCCTGGCATTCCGTTGGCGTGAATTGATACAATCGTAGACATAGAGCACAGTTTCCATTGTCAACCGGTGCTCTTTCGCTCCCGGGCAGATTTGAAAATGCGTACTACAGGGGTTGTGCCAGCCTACAACGGTGGCATGCTACACGAGAGAATCCGCTTCCAGTATCCTACAAGTGTCATCCAATCCAGTACTCTTTTTTGCTTGTATGGATGGGGAAGACTTAAAGCCCCCATGTTGTGCGACTCGCAGTGCGCCGTTGTCGTGCACAGACTATTGGCCACCTTGTAATCTCGACCTGGTGAGATGCATGAATACGATTGGGCTACGGAGGGAAGACAAGCCCTTCGAGAGGCGAGTGCCACTGGTACCGGAGCACGTCAGCGAGCTGATTGTTGCCCATGGCATTTCTTTTGTAGTTGAGCCCTCCCCGGATCGCGCTTTCACCAACAAGGAGTTCGAGTCGGCCGGAGCGAGGCTCGGTGACATCCGCAGCCCGGATGTCCGGGTAGTCCTTGGAATCAAGGAGATGCCTTCTGACCTCTTTGAGGCCGGAAATGTTTACGTCTTCTTCAGTCACACAATCAAGGGCCAAGAGCACAACATGCCGATGCTCCGTGCACTACTGAGTGCAGGTGCGACCTTGATAGACTATGAGTGTATCGTTGATGATAGTGGTAGGCGCCTCATCTTCTTCGGCAACTGGGCGGGTATGGCTGGAATGGCTGACACACTTAGGGTCTTTGGGGCCCGACTGGCATACGAACGCATATCGCCAAACCCTTTCCTTGATCTTCCACCAACGTACGAATGTGCCTCTCTCGACCATCTCCGTGGAGAGATTGCAAAGGTTGCCGAACGCATCGAGTCGCACGGACTGCCGGCATCCCTGAAACCTGTTGTTGTTGGCTTTGCAGGGTATGGAAATGTTTCTCGCGGGGCGCAAGAGTTGTTCGACATACTGCCCCACGAAACCGTAGCACCAGAGGAGCTCGACGAGGTTGAGTCGACTGCTGATGTATTGTACAAGTGTGTCTTCAAGGAGGAGCACATGGTTGAACCGGCTGACCCGTCAATAGAGTTCGACCTCCAGGACTACTATAGACATGGGTCTTCAAAGTATCGTGGAGTCTTCGAGCGGTACATCCCATACTTAACGGTTCTAATGAACTGTATCTTCTGGGCTGACAAGTATCCCCGTCTTGTAACAAAACGGTTCATTCGGGAACACTGGGTGAGCCCATCTAGGCGGCTCAAGGTTGTTGGTGACATTTCGTGTGACCTTGAAGGTGCCATCGAGTTCACTGTCATGACGACAAATCCTGAGAGCCCCGCCTTCACATACCTCGTGGATGAAGACCGCGCTGTGAGCGGAGTGGAGGGCAATGGGCCAGTAGTAATGGCAATCGACAACCTGCCAACGGAACTGCCGCGCGAGTCGTCGCGCTCCTTTAGCGAAACGCTACGTTCGTTCGTGCCACACATTGCCAAAGCCGACTTCGATGCTGACTTTGGTACACTAGACCTGCCCCCAGAGCTTATGCGGGCTGTAATAGTCTACCGTGGTCAGCTTACCCCCGACTATGAATACCTACACAAGTACCTAGAAGGAGTTGAACGCTGAATGAAGACAGTGCTCTGTCTCGGTGCTGGTCTTGTTGCAAGGCCATACATTCAATATCTGAGTGACAAGGGTTTCCACATGGTAGTGGCAAGCAGAACGCTGAGTAAGGCGGAGCACCTCATCGAGGGGTGCAAGAATGCGGAGGCAGTCGCCTTCAACATCCAGACGGACGACGAACTCCTAGACAAGCTCACTGCAAAGTCCGACTTGGTGTGCTCCCTCCTGCCGTATACGTTTCATGTCAAAGCTGCCAAGGTCGCTATCACTCAAAGGAAACCCTTCTGCACGACCTCCTATATCTCAAGTGCCATGCATGACCTCGATGACGCAGCCCGGTCGGCTGGCGTCCTCCTGCTGAATGAGTGTGGAGTCGATCCTGGGATTGACCACATGAGTGCCATGCGTATCATCGACGGTGTACATGACAAGGGCGGCAGGATAGTGAGCTTCACCTCATTCACGGGTGGGCTACCTGCACCCGATGCCAACAATAACCCCTTTGGCTACAAGCTCTCATGGAGCCCACGTGGGGTGCTCCTTGCAGGGCGCAACGATGCACACTTCCTCCGCGATGGAAATGAAGTCACCATCCCTGGCGCTGACCTGTTCGACCACTGCCAGATTATGGAAATCCCAACAGTGGGCCAGTTCGAAGGGTATCCTAATCGGGACAGCATGTCCTACATTGACATCTATGGTATTCCAGAAACACGTACGATGCTAAGGGGCACTCTGCGCAACCTTGGTTGGTGCAAGACGATGCGGACAATCGGGCGGCTTGGTCTCTTGGGTCTTGAGGAGCGGAGTTTCGCAGGCATGACGTATGCTGACCTGCTACGCTCGTTAGTAGCTGCCGACGCTGCCGGTGACAGCGTACGCACTGCTGTTGCACACCATGTGGGTCTTGCGCCCGACGACCCTGTAATCTCACGTCTTGAGTGGCTGGGACTGTTTGATGAAACCCAAATCCCCGAAGGCGTGAGCACCTGTCTAGATGCTCTGTGTCACCTCTTCGAACAAAAGCTACAGTATGCACCTGGTGAGCGTGACATGATTGTCATGCACCACGAGTTCATAGTCGACTACGGAAGCAATCGGAAGGAGCGGATTACTTCAACATTAGTAGACTACGGGATTCCAAACGGTGACAGCTCGATGTCGCGTACTGTCGCGCTGCCGGTAGCGATTGCGAGTAGAATGATACTTGAGGGATCACTCTCTCTAGTTGGTGTGCACCGGCCTGTACTCCCGGAACTGTATAACCCCATACTCGACGAGCTGGAAGAGCTTGGGATAAAGTTTGTAGAGTCTGTAGTGGAACTTGAAGGGTGAGACTAGACTCTCAAACGTTCCACTGGCTCCTCTCCCCACTGTGCTGCTGTGCTGTAGAATAACATCAGGGTCACTCAGTACTCTCCTTAGGGCAGCCACTCTTGTGGCGCTGGCCCGGTTCTCACCTCCAGCAATGGAACTCTCATTGCGTCCTTGCCGGTTGAGTATCTCCTGCCTAGCAGTACTTGTTGCCACAACAACTTGTCTGGCGCGTGCAGTGGTAGTCGCAGTAGAGTTCCGGGGACTGCTACTCTGGCGCTTCCACTTGAATGCTGGCCAAGATGTCCTCAGCCCTCTTGATCTCCTTGGCGACCTCCTGGAGTTCGGTTCTGAGACGATATGTATAGCCCGTCCTGTTCCCGAATCTCTCTAGGTGTCCTTTCCCTCCATTCCACATCCTTGCCAGGTATGTAGATGCTGTACTCTTTGGCAGCTTCTCCTTGAAGGTCGCCTCATATATTTCCGCCACATCAAGTGATGAGAACTTGCCGTGCTTGAAGGACGCATAGATGACAAGGTGCATCTTCTCATAGGTGCTCATCGATTCTATGTCAACCGGGATTGTAGTTGTTTCCGCCTCCTCCTCAAACGCAAAGACGTATCCCGTGCTGGTTTCAAGGAACACCTTGAACTTCACCAGCATCTCCTCTACTGCCCCACCTTTGACCTGAAAGCTAGACTCCTCACCAGTGCTCTCATCTGAAACACGTACCTTGAAGTCAAATGGGGAGTCGGCGAGTGCAAGGATTCTCCTGAAGCGTGCAAGCGCCTCGTCCGGCGTAACATATCTACACTGGAAAATCTCCTTGAGGCCTGGTGCCGAGCTATAGGTGAACTCGTAGACATAACTGGTTCGTACCTTACCTGGCAAGCTCGTCACCTTTTATTGATTCACAACATTAATTGCACACCCATAAATTAAGTGTGAGTGTGTGAACAACCAGTATCTGCGTATGTGGCGTGTATTACGTGGTTGCCCTGTTTCGGAGGAAAGACATCTCTAGCACCCAGTTATACACAGTATAGTGCGGTTCCGTCCGCATACGGCATTATCCACAGTGTTAGCCAACGATTCCAGCCTCCTTCCAACCCGTCGCAGTTTCACACTGTTATGACCTCTGTGAACATGGAACCCACAAAGCATTGCTCTCCTAACCGTGTTCCACTGGAAACAGGGGGGTAGTTCGATTCACAAACACTTACAGCCGTATGAGTCCTGCACTGTGGCAAACGGGACTCCATATCCTCACGAACTGCCGGGTGTTCACATAGAAGGCGCCAAACGGGCTGCAGTTCTGTGAATGCCTGTAACTGGGGTGAATGCTGTTGATTGTCAGTTGGACTGCCAAATGTTCACATCGAAGGCGTGTCTTGGCACTCAATAGGGGCAAAGCCGCGCTCGGGGCCTGTGTATCACACCACACCTTGTCATATGGTCTTGCAAGCTTGCAGCGACACGAGCTGGGTCTACAGGAAGTCCGTGCATATCACCCTGATGGCATCAAGCAGCTTCTCACAGTCCTCATGGGTGTTGTAACCGTGAATTGACACCTGCACGATACCCTCCTCGGACAGTGGTCGCACAAGCGGATGTGCACATAGGAGCCCACTTCTTACAGCTATGTCCAGTTGATCCAAGAAGAGTGCAACGTCGTGGCAGCTCATCTTGGTGCTCCCGTCTTCTATGTTGAAGCCTATTATAGTGGACTTGTCATCAGGCATACCATATAGTTGTACCTGTGCATTCTCTTGAAGCCCTTCCACTATGTATCCCATAATGTGCTCTAAATGTCTGACGAGTCCGCGGCCGTGCAGCTCCTTGATGTAGTCAATTGCAGCCCCAAGGCCCGTTACTCCAGCTATGTTGAAGACAGCACCGGACTCAAATCTGTCCGGGGGAAGCGCCACCTCAAAAGTGTCTGACGAAACACCAGCCACCGAAGCGGCGCCAAGGACTCCTGGTACGAACTCCAATGCGCTTCTCCTGCTCATCCACTGTACGGAGATACCAGGTGGGCCCATTAGTCCAATGTTTCCTGAGAAGAGTGCTGCGTCCACCTTGATTGAGTTGACAAGCCCCGGCTCAAATGCGATGGATTGCGTGACGTCGACGAGTGTGAAAGCGCCATGCGACTTGGAAACATCGGCGAGTTCCCGTACGGGGCTCCTTCGTCCCAGTCCTACAGGCACATGACCGATTGTAACAATGCCGGTCTGTTCATCAACAGCACTTTCAAAGGTTTCGACATCAATCTGGCCGGTTTCAGAAACTGGTACGAAGCTCACTCTGAGCCCCAAGACCTGCGCAGCCCGGAAAGCGCTGACAAGTACTGAATGGTCCAGGTTCAGGCACACGACAATCTTGTTACGACCAAGCTCCTTCCATGGATAGCCGTATACGGTTGACGCTACAGCAGACTCCACTGATGCCTGGAAGGAAACCTCCGCAGCCTCTACACCCATGAATGCGGCAATGTGGCTCCGTGCACGTTCTAGTTCCTCATTCCCTTTCACAGCCCGCCTATGTGCTCCTCTTCTTGACGAAACACATACCTCGTTCAAGAAGTGTGAAATTGAGTCAACTACAGTTCGTGGGACAAGTGTGGTGCTGGCAGAGTCAAAATATGCCAGCTCAGGGTGCTTGCGAAAGACTTCAAAGTCCGACTTGATATCCAGCCCTGTCGACATGGATTCGGCTTGCTCAGTGTTCCTTTTATTTGATGTGAACATAGCGCAGATGTATGGACTTGCAACTCCCCCCCATAGAGGCGTTCATGCTGGTGACTCCGGAGGACTACATCTTTGAAGTCAAAGGTGTGTTACATCCACCCGGGCGAGTTGTGGCGTACCTGCGCTATGTCCCTAACGACGGTGGCCCTCGTGAAACCACTCACGGACTGCGGTACAAGAAGATATATGCCCTACGAGATAGAACAGAGTTTCTCCGCTCTCACGCCCCAGAATACCTCTGGTTCGACCCGTACTCCGGACGTGGACTACAGAGTGTGCCCATGAAGCGTATCGTGCGACTGCTCGACCCAACACGGGAAGTACAACAACGGCGCTCCATCAGCCCACTATACTTGGTGGCAGATGACCTCGTTGACTTCATTGCGGACGAGAGTGGTGTTCCGGGGGACTGTATTGGGTTGACAGGATCCTTGCTTTGCGGAATCTCGACACCGACTTCTGATATTGACATTGTTGTCTATGGGGCAACTGCTGGCCAGAAGGTATATGATGCAATAGGGGCCGTCGATGGTGATACGTTGCAGAGGTATCATGGCGAGGCCTTGGATAGTCTTGCACGTTCAAGGTGGGGCGGTCTTCCGGGGCTCATCGATATTCATCGTCACCTTGAAGCCCGAAAAAGGCTGCAAGGGTACTTTCATGGGTCTGAGTTCTTCATACGGCTCGTGAAGCTACCATGGGAGGTCGATGTGCAGTACGGTGATGTTTCATATACACCATTGGGCCGTGCGGAAATCCGTGACTGTGTGATAACAAGTAATGAGGATATGATATACACACCCTGCCTCTACGAGGTCGTGTCTAGCTCGTGGCCTGAGGTGAAAGAGATAGTCAGCTACCGTGGCCGCTTCACAGAACAGGCATCAGTTGGTGACCGTGTAACCGTACGTGGGCGCCTTGAACGAGTGTTGCACCCCAACCGTGGAGAGTACTGGCGCATTGTCGTCGGAGAAGACCCGGCAGACTATATGATTCCCGCCAGTGCTAGGTGATAATGTGCCTCCGATTTCACCCCAGACCGAACTGTGGGGGGTACATCACAAAGTACTGTACTACTATTGCGAGTAGAATGCCGCTCAGAACCAGTCCTTTGCCCTTGGAAGGGTTAACCTCTGTGAACCACAGGATTGCACCTACAAGTACAACTACGACAGCAGACACACGTCCGACAAAGATTAGGAACTCCCAGATTTCAGCAAAGTGCACGGCGACCAGTGTAGCAAAGTCTGTCAACGGGCTTAGACATTCGATTGGCACCGACACTCACCTCCGTACTAGCAGGTCAATGCACCCGCTATTTCAACTAGGCACAATGGCACTGAAGGCCACGGGTCAGCCCGGCACAGGTTCACAACTCTCTCACTGCACCTACTGATTTAAGCGCCCCCTGTCCACAGCCTATCAAGGCAGTGGTTATTAAGTGCCCGTTCTAGTTCGCAAGACAATGTTTTTATCCTAACCCGGTTCAGCCCACCTGAACCCCGCAATGCAGAGATGGTGTGCCAAATGACACAGAGAGCGCGAATACGCCTTTCAAGCACGAATATTGAAGACCTTGATAGTGTCTGTAATCAGATTAGACGAATAACTCGCAAGACTGGCGTACGCATGGCGGGCCCAATTCCTCTGCCAACCAGACGGATGGTCGTCCCCACGCGCAAGACACCTTGTGGACAGGGGTCGGACACGTGGGACAAGTGGGAAATGCGGATTCACAAGCGTCTTATCGATATTGATGCAGATGAACGTGCAATTCGTCAGATTATGCGAGTGCAGATTCCCGACTCCGTCTATATCGAGATTGAGCTGACAAGCTGACGTGTCGCATGTCCAGTCTACGGCATTGTGTATCCTCCGACCACCCACACCCGCCATACTCGGCGTCAAGCCGCCAATGCGCGTCCACGACGCGTCCTCAATTGGCCCGACGATACGCACCACTCGGCCCAAGACTTATCACTGCTCCTCGCTTGACAGATACGAATCACAGCTCCGGTGACATTCATCATGTGCGGTATAATCGGCGTTGTTCAGGTTCGGGGTAACGTCGCTCCATTTCTCCACCAAGCATTGAAACGTCTTGAATACCGGGGTTACGATTCGGTCGGCATCACCACTATTTCTGGGAACAAGCTGTTCGTGAAGAAGGATAAAGGCAAGATTGATGAGGTCCACAAGAAGCTCGACTTGGACGACTTGCCAGGGAGTGTTGGTATTGGCCACACACGTTGGGCCACACACGGAGTACCATCTCTCCTGAATGCTCATCCCCACTTCGACTGTACCGGTCAAGTTGCAGTGGTTCATAACGGGGTGATTGACAACTTTCTCGAGCTCCGACAAGAGCTCGCTGAACGCGGACATGTGTTCAACTCGGAAACCGACACCGAGGTCATCCCCCACATGATTGAGGAGCACCTCCGTCAGGGTTGCAGTCTTGCAGCCGCCCTCAAGCACGTAACAACAAGGATTCATGGCACGTATGCAATTGTCGCGATGTCAACAAGCGAGCCAGACAAGATTGTGTGCACGCGCGATGGCAACCCCTTGGTCATAGGGCGCGGTATGAACGCCTCATACGTTTCCTCCGACATTCCGGCATTTCTCCCTATGACAAACAGGATTATCCTCCTCCTCGACGGTGAGATTGCCATCATCACTGCAACCGAGGTCACCATCGAGAAGCTTTCAGATGGGGCGCCGGTTGTTCGAGATGTTGTAAAGATCAGCTGGACTGCTGACCAGGCACAGAAAGGTGGCTTTCCTCATTTCATGCTGAAGGAAATCCATGAGCAACCAGATGCAATACGCAATACACTCAGGCTGCGGCCTGATGTAATCCGCAGAGGTGCCGAGTTGTTATCCGACGCGGCACGCATCTTCCTATTGGCAATGGGTACATCAGGTCATGCAGCGATGGCGGCACGCTACATGTTCTCGTCCCTTGCGAGAACTGTTCCCACATTTGAACTTGCAAGCGACTTTGCAGACATTGTCGGGCGCACCCTGACTGACCAGGACTGCATAGTGGCAATAACACAGTCTGGCGAAACTACTGATACCATTTCTGCTGTGAAGTATGCACGGTCGTTCGGGACTCATGTCCTTGCCATTACAAATGTTGTCGGGAGCTCAATAACTCGCTTGGCTGACCACGTAGTGATTACCCAAGCCGGCCCAGAAATCGGAGTCGCAGCCACCAAGACGTTTATGGTTCAACTCACTTCGCTTGCCCAGATTGCCCTTGCGCTTGGAGAAATGAAGGGGGTTCTCGATGCGGATGTCTTGCAGGACAAACGGAAGGCTCTTGAGGCAGTTCCGGACATTGTTTCCAACGTGATATCACTCCAAGAGGAGCGTGCGAGGAGACTGGCCGGCTTTTACTATGATGCCCCGAGTCTTCTCTTCTTGGGCCGTGGGATATCAATCGCTACTGCGAGGGAGGGGGCCCTCAAGCTCAAGGAAATTGCATACAACCACGCGGAGGCGTATTCTGCTGGCGAGTCCAAGCACGGTCCAATTGCGCTTGTGGAGCCGGGCTATCCAGTCATCTTTGTGGCGCCGCGTGATGAAACACACAGCAAGATTGTCGGCAACGTAATGGAGATGAAGGCAAGGGGTGCCTCCATAGTTTCGGTCATCGATTCGAGTGACCAAGAGATTGCGCACCTATCGGATCATGTCTTTGCTGTTCCTAGTGGCGTTCCCGCAGAGTTCTCTGTCATGCCGTATGTTGTCCCACTACAACTGTTCAGCTACTATGTTGCTCGTAGGAAGGGCTATGACCCTGACAAGCCAAGAAACCTTGCCAAGTCGGTTACGGTTCTCTAGGCATGCTGTGTAGCCTCGACAGTATCTGTTGCGCATTCAATTCACCTCGATGTCCACGCATCCCCCGTAGTATCGTCCCCAATGCTTCACTGTAGATTTCCTCCGGGCTCATATCCCATTGCTCCCACGTAGCAGTTGCCATTGCACCGTCATCCGCCCACGGGATTGATTTCAAGGGTTCTTGACCAACCGCACAGAGTGTGTTGAGTCCCGCAAACTCAATCTGCCCCGCGACTTGTCGGCGACGGATTTCGGTGACTTCCTGAACCCTCCTTGGTGTTGTCGGGCCGAGCCGTCCGAGAGTGACTATGATATCCATATGTGCAATTGCTGAGAGCTCGACATGATGGCTCGTAGCCCACCGCGTTATCAGTGCCGAAGCGGAACCACTATGACATGTCTGTAGTGTCTTCAGTCCTGCAGTGACAGCTTGGAATAGCGCTCGGCTGTGCTCTGCAGTCTGGACTTCTCCCAGTATCAGGTAGTCTGGCGACCTGTGTAATGTCTTGACTATCTCATCGCTCTTAGAGAAGCCACCCGTCGCCTCATCGACAGGAGATACACGAAACCTTGCCTGGTGCTCTCCATCTCGGAGTCTGCTCTCAACCGCATCCTCTATGTATACCTTCCTCCACGCCTGTGGAACCACTGCGTCCAGAGCATTCAGTAGCGTCGTCTTTCCAGTTCCAGGTGCTCCGGTAATCGTTACATTGAGTCGCAGAACTATTGCCATTGCCAGCAGGGCTGCGGTTTCTGGAATCATCGTTCCATTTGAAACCAGATCCAACAGTGAGAACTGTCTAGCTCTTGCTCTCCGGATTTGCATCTGAAAGCCGTCTGTGGCAAGCGGAGCGGTGGAAACCGCAAACCTAAGTGGCACTCCTGCTAGATGCAGGTCACACTTGAGTGAAGGGTTGCGCCTGTCAAGGTGGAGGTTACTCTCCGCCCGCAACAACGTCACCAGCTTTGGAATCAGTCCACGGGCCACCGAGAACCCTGCTACGCACCTGCCAAACCTCTGGTGGTCAAGGTAGACTGGCACATCTGGACGGTCAACATAGACTTCCTCTATGTGCTCGTCTAGGAATAACGGCATAAAAGGGCCCAGTGGGGTGCTCTCGTAGGCAACAAACTGGGCAATCTTCTCCTTGGTTTCTGGCTGCAACTGTGGTATGACGCTCTCCAGATATCGAATCACCTGCCCCCTCACTTCAGTAATACGTGCGGAAAGCCTCACACGTCGGCTGACAAGTTCAGCGGTGCTCTGCACCACATGTGATTTTGCTTGTTGGAGCAGGGTATGCTCAAGATGAGAACGCAGACGCGGTATTGCGGAATATGTGGGTGTTGTAGCGTCATTTTCCTGTCGCACAACCACGAGGTATGGTTCAACCCGATACGCGTCCACAATACCTCTTGCCCATTCCACCGGATTCCGGGTATGGGCAGCTACAGATACCGCCTCCCACTTTCCGCCAGTCCATGGGGCCATCACTTCGTCATCGCCCGTCGATGCGGGTATGTATAGCAGCTTACGATCTGGCTCAACTATAATGATTTGTCCGGCCCTGTCTGTTTCAGCAATGCGTATGCATTTCTTGCCCTGCCTTGACTTGCAGGAGGAGCATTCACCTCGTGTGCAACTAATGACTGTTGCTCTCGGGGGCATCAGTATTCACCGCCTGTCGGGGGCGTGTCGAGTATTACTGGGAATTTGACCGGCACCTGTGCCAGACGTACCTGTGTTTTGGTGTCAGACATGCTCCGCATGTCGACCCGGGATTGACTATGACGAGCGTAATCATTGGCGACTACAGCGCAGCAAGTCGAGTCCGCGTGCGCATCTCTCCAGCCAGATTCGGACTGAGCCGTAGCGAGTCGTCACATTGAGTTCTTTGGCCGAATAATAAAAGGGCCACCGAACGCGGATGTCATGTATCTCACAGCGTCACTCATACTACTGCCCTGCATTGATGGAATCTGGACGTTTCTGCTTGGTGACAGGCTGTGGCGCTGGTGGTACCTCTTGCACAGGTTGTGTCAGAGTAGAGTTGGCGAGATATGACATCTGACCAACTACACGGTTGCTGTTTGCCTGTGTGCTTCCTGTTTGTTTGTGGTTTCTGAATTGCTGTAGTGTGTCGGCGTGTTTCGTTTTGAGGTCTGTCGGCTAGTCTGACATCAAGGCATATGTGCATCGACAGTAGGTGAACTGTGATTGTCTGCACCATGACGATTAACCGCATCCTGTGCGAGGACTCTCTTTATCACACCATAATGGTCTCGTATGCTATATTCGGCGACCTCTGTGGCCAATGATGCCAGCTTTTGTGTAAGTACAGCCCGCCGCCCGCTCTCTCTAGCCAACATCCGATCTGCAGCATACGCTACTGAGACTGCAAAGATGAAGGGGTTTCGACCACCACGTTTAATACTCGGAATTCGGTCGAGTATTCGGCCCATAGTCTTTCTTAATTTTGCGCCGTAGTCATTCAGACCCCATCCACGCTGTGCGGCCTTTCGTACTACTGCCTCATTGTTCAACAACATCGACAGAACACGTGGCACATAGTCCTCTGGCCGTCTCAAATCCGGCGCGAACCCTGTTTCTAGCTTTAGTTTCATGGCCTCTCGGACTATAGCCCGCACACTCACGCGGTGCCCGCACCGTTCAAACGCGCTTGCCAGCTCCTCAAGAGTAATTGGCGCGTCATCTCTGAACTCACGAATTGCCACTAGGAGGCACACTGCCATCAACACTATATTGTTCGAGAAGCGTGCAGTCCCGTCCGCTGTAATCTTCTTGTACAAGTATGCTCCTCTGTCACGTACCTGTCTTCCGAGCATCAACAGTTGCGCAACCCTGTTGAGCGTCCTCGGGGTCCGGTATCGAGTTTCGCACGACCCCACTCGCACACGTGCACCATATACTGCCTTTAGGCGCAGGAACCGCTTCTGAGTGCTCGCAGGCAGGGCCTTGCCACTGGCATCCCTAAAGTAACGATCTCTGTGATACCCTATGTAGCTGCCAAGCCCATCTACTATGTGCGGCCTGTTGCCCAGTGAAGCATACATGCTGGCATCTGGCCTATCGAGATCCTGTTCATCACCCAACTGATAGGTGGGCGATACGTATTCCCGTGAAACAACGAGTCCACATTCTCTGCAAACAATATGACCGGCGCTAGTTGTCAGGAATCCCTGACATTCAGGACAACACCATGCCTCGAGCATGTCGGCCTCCGCTATGACATGTTGGTCTTCGGTCAAGTACCACACCCAATACTCTGATGCTCCAATGACCTAACTACCTTCCACCATCAGTTTGTACGCTGGATGCCACACTGAAATCCCTTGAACAGGTCGGCTCGTCTGGCAGGTGACCTCCTACGGCCCACTCCGAATGAGAGGTGGGCGAAACTATTCGACCGACAAAGTCATCGCCATGCTGATTAGCCCTCTTCGAGAGAACCCACCCCTACAGTTGCCCGCACCTCTCCTCTGTAACTGTAGACTCACTTGTCCCTTCAGTGCTTCCATCGCAGTCCCGTGTCCTCTCAACGCGGCCTGTTTCCGCCTGCAGCACCCAAGCGGCCCTAGGATTGGTGGGGCCGACACGTTCTCAGGCCACTCTTACCAGTCTTCAATGGTCTTCACTCTCAGGACAGAACTGCAAGACCACTCGAACTGCGCCCGTACGTTATTCCCATAGCAATGAGCTTGCACTAATGGCTTCCCATACAGTTGCCACTCTCAAATAGTCTGGCAGCATCATTCCGCTATCCAGATACTCTTCAGCCGACAAGATGCACACAATGCGATTCGTCGAACACTCCCTGCACACCGCATCCGCACCGGTCTGTGCGAGCGTCTTGAGTCGCTCCTGACTTGGGAAGACGACTACCGATGTCTGTCCAGCACATATGTCATAGTTCTCGTGTCCTTTGCGCACATTGCCATAGGCACGCCTGAGCCGCTCCTCAAGTCTGACTATCACCTCATGTTTCACTTCTCCTAGAACCTTTGGTGTCACTATCCAAAGACCTTCATCGAGCACCTCAAGTGCTACGTCCTGAATCCGGACAGCAACTAGCGTTTCATCTGCCAGCATCTCGACCAGTGCCTGACGTCCCTCTTCAATGTCAAGTGAAGTGACTCTACCCTTTGCAGACTGGGCTGCTGTTGTGTCAATGAACTGGACTAAGTCGTCCCATTCGACCCTGCCGTCTGCAGACTCTACAAAATCATGGAGGAGTTGAACCCATATCTTTTGCTCTGTCGCACGACTCATGGGTCTTGGTCGCCACTCCGCTATCGGACACATCAACGACTGCTCACCAGCTCGGCTGCCGCAATCCGTCGACGGCATGTCAGTGGCTACTTGGGCATCCCCAGCTCCAGACATGGTCATGGCCATTTCACCGTGATCCTGCTCCTCCTTGGATGGGGCGTCATGGGCCAACGCCTCGTCCACAACAGCATCAAGTGAAGATGCAAAGGCCGAAACAATCGTGACCGCATCGTATTCCTCCCCGTCGAGCAGCTCGCGAATCATGGTTGCCGCAACGCTTCCGCGCACTACTACCACTATGTTTTCGACCTCGTTTTCATGTCCAGAGCGTGTGTGAGCAATCCTGTCAACTATCTCGTCCATCGTCCTCCTCTCAATGTGCTCCGGGACGACCATTACGAGTTGTCTATTGACAATCAGTTTTCTATTGTCAAGTCGTTTCACAGTCCCCCCTCTGCTCTTGACCGCCTCAGCGATGTACTCCATAATCACCCCGGCTACTGCTTCTCGCACCTTGCCCGCAAGCGCATACACAAACCCCCCTGCTGCAATGGCTATGGCCTCTCTTTCTAGCAGGCCGATTGCTAGCAGTTCATCGACTACCTCGTCAGTCCTTGCGCTTGGTATTATTCCCTCAATCAGGCTGCAAAGTGCGCTGTGCACAATTCCGGGCTTGACAGAGAGCCGTGCCGTAACAGATCTGACGACCTCGTCAAACAACGTGTCCGTCGCAATGGTCGTTCCACGTACTTCAGCCGTTTCTGCGTCTTGGTTCAGTGGTGTCACGGAGTCCTCGATTTCTGGGCTGTCTGTTGCATGAGAAGGCACAGCTCTGTCAACACTCTTGAGAGGTTCTGTTTCGATTTCGAATGTTTCAGTACTGGGTATTGCGACAAGCGCATGTCCCCGTGGCATCACACGGAGGTACCTTTCCTGTTCGCTGTCAAGGGACATGTACCGTGCGCCAACAGCACTATCATACGGCAGTCGGAACATAATCCTAGTCGCAGCATTTGCAAGGATATTGGAAGAAACATTGGGCCGGGTTGACACGACAATAACTCCCTGACCTGTTGCTCTCTGTAGCAAGACCATAGACTCGCCCGTGCTCACATCAGCCGCATCTTGTCTAACATAGCTCTCTGGTACAAGGTTGCTTGCCTCCTCAAGTACGACTACATGCTGCAGCCCCCTTGCAAGACCACGCCTCATGCCATGGTCGAAAATCCTCTTTGCAACGAGGTTGTACAGTATGCGCGCGGCATCCATCCCTCCTACCATCGATACATATCTGAGGTCAAATACGACCCTCCGCCCCATCAACTCTGAGATTCTTATTGCGTCCTCCCCCCCTTTGAGGATTGACCCAAGTGGCTCCCGTGTTAGCACCCGAAGCCTGTTGACCAAGGCATCCCTTGTGAGCACGCCCACACCGCTAGCCTCGGCCACCCTCTCGACTATCATCTGCAACCCTCGGATAGACCCTTCATCAGACTGTACCGCCTCTAGCACGGCATCTGCTAGGAGACGCTCCATAGCGGGCGTCAACTCTGTAGACTCACTGCGCTCGTGCAGTAGCTCCCTGATAATCCTGAAGAGTGCATAGGCGTGTTGCTCCTCCTCTTCTCCGTCCTCCGCACGGAGGACATCGAGCACGACAGATGGGTCGAACCCAGGGGTCAGCACTGTCACATCATCGACTCCGTATGTGGAGAGGTCGGAGTACTCCGACCCTTTGACATCAAAGATCCACCAAGGGACATCAGTCTTCTTACTGAGTTCCACCATCAGCGTCTTGACCATGGTGGTCTTGCCGGTTCCGGTTGCGCCTAGGACTAAGACATGTTCAGTCAGCCACTCCGGCTGCAGCCCGACCGTTCTCAGCCTCCTTCCACGGAAAAGACAGTGCCCGATTACCAGCTGATTGTCAATCGCATCCGCTGGTGGTATGGGGAATGTCGGGACTCTGGCTGACGTCACTATTGGGAGCTGTTGGGTTGGAGGGCTGAAGTATGCAACGACCTTCTCGGCTGGCAAGCGTGTGGGTTGGATGTGCCGCCGTGTCACACGTCGTAACTGAGTACGCGTACTAGCTTTCATGTCCCTGACCTCGATTGTCCCGCTTCCTCCCCATATCGACAGTACAAGCCCCCTCATTGCGTCTAGGACAAGCGGATCATCGTTTCTGACTAAGACAATTGTCGTTGTGTCAAACCAGACGGCTTCGTTGGCAAGCGTTGCGTACTCCGATATGAGACGCTTCTTCAGCGCCTGATCCGCCAGACTGTCCTGGCTCCGCCGTTCTTTATCTCGAATTGACCTCCACTCGCTTTCCAGGTGCTTCCGCTCCTTTGAAGGCGCTGCCTTGGTGATTGTACATGACAGCGAAGCTGACCAACCCTGTTTCAGCAGAGTGGTCAGAAACCTGCCGACTTGGGAATTCCCCCGGGTCATCTTGGCCATCGGGATACCACGAATGATGATACCCTTTTCTTTGCAGTGTCCGAGCTCCATCAGACCGCGGTCACCAGCAGCCTCACTTGAGCAGCTGCTCACTACTGCGCGTTGCAGTGCCTCCCCTGCCAGCATTGCTACTTGGGCACCATCAAACATTGTCAGCATTATGGCCTCCAGTCGAGTTGCCTCCCTCTGGAGCCCGTCCCTCAGCTCGGCTTCGGACTCGCCGACAAGCGTTACAACAATTCGCAAGAATGGGCTGCCCTCTGCAACGCCGGCCTCGTATGTGACAGAAGTCCTGTTATCCATTCCCATGCGGATGGCAAGGAGCATCGATGTGTCATAGGTTGGCTGTTCCTCAGCTGTCAACTCCTCTATCTGGAGAGCCCCAAGCTGGAAGCATATACTACCAAAGACCTTGTTCCCCACTTCCACAAACAGGAACTCGCCATCTACAGAAACCACCGGCCTGTCGACAAGAAGATGGATGACAGTCCTCATAGCTGCGGCGGAGGAAAGGCATCCACATATCAAGAGTTCAACCATGCGCCTTCCCGGGATGACGGGGACATGTGTGTCAGTGGCAAGCGGGATGAGATAGACCACCACCAGATAGCTTGTGCCAAAGATGAGTGCACACCACCATAATGCTGCAACAAAGGTCTCGAAACGCCTGTGTACATCATGGAGTGCACCATCGTCCGAGTCTGCCCGGGACTCCTCGTACTTCTCTGGCTGCATCTGTAGTTGAGTGTCCACTGCCATCCCAGATTTGTGTAGTTCTGCACTAATATGAACACCACACTTCTGGTCGCAGCACCATTTGTTCCCAGCCCAGTCCTGTGGCTCGCACAGCCTGCAAATGTGCTGTTTCTTTTGTGGGGCTTATATCCCTGAGTTCGGTAGCTACTCTAGAACCGAGTCTTGACACTGGCACAACCCAGCCATAGGGCAAGGTGTGTGATTGTGAGAATAGTTATCCCGTTGCTCCTGTGTATTGTCGCCCTTGTGGGTATCACTTGGCAGGTGGCATACTGTCGACAGGTGGTTGGAAATCCATCGACAGAGCCTACCGAGTCGGTATTCCGTGGGGATGACATCCTACTTGCCGTACGGCTATTCCAAAACACCTCTTATCCTATCCAGCTCGCCGGCTTGCCAATTGAGTTCTATGACCAATCACTTGACCTGCTGATTGGTATAGCATATACTGACATCGAGGGCGTAGCCTCACTTGTCTGGCACATCCCTATCTGGCATCCCCTCGGCCCCACACTTGTCAATGCGACTTTCCGTGGGAATGCCACCTTGGGTCTTGCCGCCTGCCACCAGTCTATGGACTATGTTGTCATGTTCCATCCTACTATTCAACTCAGTAGGTCAACTTTCGTGGTGGCCGTTGGCGACAACTTCTCAATAGGTGTAGAGCTCCTCGACGACCAACAGGCCCCTCTAGCGGATCAGGTGGTTCGTCTTGTATGTAGGGGCACAATTCTTTCCGAAGGCACGACGAATGCCACGGGGTACAAAACCTTCCACATCCGGTGTACATCCACATGGGCTATGCAAGGGCAGAACGAGATACTCGTAGTCTATGGCTCAAATACCACCACATTTGCTGGAAGCGCTCAGCAGAGCGTCGACGTGATTGTCCAGAAGATTGAAACACGACTATCAGTTGACTGGCCGTTCCCTGCATCCGTGTCCCTTGGTGACTTTTTCTCCTTGAACGTCAGTCTCCGCGAGGAAGACCGTCCAGTTCCATCTGCGCCACTCGAAATCCGGGTTGATGGAGTGCTCGTCAAGGTGCTCATGACTGACGAGTTCGGGCAGGCCACGCAGAACCTCCCTGTCGGCCCCGAATTCACGATTGGGGATCACAATATATCAGTATACTACGCAGGCAGTGACCGATATTCGCAGAGCGCAGTATCGTCTACCGTCCGGGTATACAGCCAAGCTGGCATCGCGACATATGTAGATGAACCCATCACTCTCGGGCGCGAGTGCTGTATGGTCGTTTCGGTGAGTGACCATTTCGGTCGCCCGGTGGAAAACCTGTCGGTCAACCTGTACGACCTCACACTGAATTTGACACTAGCACATCAGTCTGTCAACAGCAATAACACAACATTGTCCTTCATTGTACAGGGTGCTCCCGGGCCCCGGTACATCCAAGTCAGCGTCACTGGTAATGCATACCTCGTGAATGCTACTTGCAAAGTCCAGATTGTTGTCTGGCGTGCGACCTCGCTCGTCATTGTAGAAGAGTCCATTCTCGGATACGCCTATCCTGGACAGAGAGTGTTTCTTGCAGTGCAGTTGCTCTCAAGTGACAATCATTCCCTGCCTAGCAGGGCGGTGCATGCTCATTTGAATGAGGATGTATCCTGTAGGCTCTATACGACAGACCCGTTGGGCCTCATCCGCTTTGAGTGCCGTGCACCATCGGTTCTCGGCTCTTACAACCTCACCCTGACCTATCCGGGTCGACCCGAGAACTACGAACTCCCGGCGTCATTGGACTACTCTTTCCAAGTCACAAGATGTATTCCCACACGCATATCCGTTGGGAAGTGGGAAGTCGTTGAACCACTCAAGCTCCTCCAAGTTGAGGTACTGCCCCTCGCACTTAATGGATCCTTTGTGAACCACGCTATAGTCCTATTTGAGTGGCTCGGCTTTCGGGGTAGTGTCAGCAGTTGCGGACTTCCCGTCACCCTATCTCTTCCACTGCCAGACCGGCCTGGAAACCATTCACTCGTCCTTCGTCTTGCTGCAACA
>JALVPN010000040.1:153545-177491 GCA_027031765.1 Promethearchaeota archaeon
TCTTCAACCTTTGTCTGGTGGTTTCTTGCCGACCTGTCCATTGTAAATGCAGCCCAAGGACTGGGTGCTCCGGCATTTGCTTCTTCGCTGGCCTGTGCGGTCTGCGTTGCAGCCATTCCACCATTGCGCCGCTTTTACCTAGTTGGATGACCCCATTCTCGCATCCAGCTGCAGATGTGTCAATGATACAATGGATACCTTCCCAATGGTGATGGAACGTGTCCCAGAAGGCGAAAGGTGTGGTGCCCCGGCCGGGATTCGAACCCGGGTCAGGGGATCGAGAGTCCCCTATGCTGGGCCGGACTACACTACCGGGGCCACATCGCGTCCACCCGGAGCACCCTTTCACGTTCCAGACCACAAATAAGGCTTTCCATCAGCCCAGTGCCCGAGTGTGTCCAGCCACCAACAACACTGGACGCCCTACACCTGAGAACCTACCCGTCCGCCCCGTACAATCCGTGTGCACACTGTTTCCTTGTGGGCCAGCAGTTGACGGAGCCGCCCGGGTACACACAGATTGAACACTACAATCTCTTCCACATATTTTGAGGCTTCGATAACGGCCCTCACTTTGTTGCCCATCCCTCCGGTCACGTCCGGAGATGCTGAGGGCCCGGCTTGGAACTCCCAGCCACCCCTGTGGGGCAAATCAATCAACGGTATGTGTTGTGCATCTGGGCATGTCTTCGGATTGCAGTCATAAATCCCATCCACATCGGTGCCCAGTAGTACTCTTCTTGCGTGAAGCATGTGTGCCAGGTGCGTCACAATCGTATCGCCGCTGAGGATTGAAGCGCCGTACACTGTGTCGAAGCAGACATCACCGTGTGTGATAACAAGCAGGCTGGCATCCATTGCCATTTGGATGATGCGGAGTGGGAACTCTACAATCTGCCTTTCAGTCAGGATGGTCGACGAGAAGGGCGTGACTACGACTGCAGGGAGACCTGCATTCCTGAAGCATGCTTCTACTTCGGTTGCCAACACTGTCATGTTGTGACGTATTGCTGGTACTCCTCTGAGCAACTGTGCCCGGGGTGTTTCCGGGTTATCATACCCGTACTCCTTTGCAGCTTGGTGGCCGTGAGCACCTCCACCAAGTACTACAACAAGACGTTCCGAGTACGGCACTATCTCTTCGACTATGCGCCTTACTGCTCTCTCATTCACCATTGGGGGTGTACGGCCCTTGAATGTTATAACCGACCCGCCAAGCTTCAATATTGTGATGTCTTGTCCCACATCTCTTCACCATCATTACTGGGACGCAGTCCTAGGTCGTTGTCCACGACGCAACCGGCTTCGTGGGGGCTTATATTCATTCATGTGGACTCGCTTCCGAGGTGTCCCTACACTGAGTCCGTCTGAACGTGACATCATTGCTGATGAACGTGGTGGGCCTCTTGTTGAGGAGAGCTTGCTCCTTGGCCTAGCCGTTGTCACTGTTTCGATAATAATTGCAGTAATTCTCCAGGCCACGGGATGGGCACAGGATGTGATAAACTCACTTCTCCAGTTCCTCGAAGACAGCTGGGCCAATCTGACATCCGTCATGAACCCATGACAATCAGTACGGTTTCTCACAGGACATGCCCACGAAGCGCCAGTTTCATTTCGACATGTCTAGGCTATGGCTAGGTAGAAGACGCCCTTCTCAAGTATCTCAGTCATGAAGGGGATTGGCTCTGCAAATATGAGGATTACCCTCAGTCCGCCGACACTGCCGACTATCTCATTGGTGTGAGTGCCCTTTCTCCTGAACACGGTGCCCCTTACATACAGTCTTGTCCCCTCAGCATCGGCACTCCCGTCGGTTTCTATGGTGACCTCTATTTCCTGATTCTCTCCAATCGACTCGCACAACGCCTCAGGGAGCTCCATGAGAACGGTCATGCCACCATCCCGTGAAACAATCTTTATCCGCTTCAATCGGCGCGTTTCGGTTTCATCAATGGACTCTACTACCGCCCGGACTTTCAATCCCATAGGCTCGGCATCTCCATAAGTGATTGGCATGGTTCTTGGTGCTCCCGAATTAAACCTGTCGCTGTCGGGCCCAAGATGGCTGGGTCTTTCGTTTGTGTTCTCAGCAGCTATCGGGCGGTTCGCATTACTGTTCAGGCCGCAATAGCACGGCCTTGAGTCCTGTCCGGTTGTAATTGTGGGCCGTTTTTTAACCGTGATGAGAACTTCACCCGTGTGAAACACATGGATTCCCGTTGTGCTGTCGTATCTGTACTTGCTGGAGCCATGTTCCTGCTATACATGACGGTTCCCGTCTATGCATACTACTTCGACTTCTACTACTTCGAAACCGACAAGACGACATACGAAGTCGGCGAAACAATCGAAATGGTCGCAAAGGTTGCCGCCGACTATGGAGATGGTGGGCGGTGCTATGTGTCATTCACGGTTTCTAGCAACAGTTCAGTCTTATACGCAGACGAGTACGCGCTGCCGCCTGCCCCGAACATTCGGTACCTGACCTCCTCCTATACGATTTCTCCAGAGGATGTAGCACCAGGCAACGGGACTACTACCCTCCATGTGATGTTCAATATTGAAATCTTTGACAATGGATATGGCGATGGTGCAAGCGAAACAGTGACCGTGAACGTGACCCGTGGCCCCCTAACAACTGAGCCGGCATCCCAGCTCATGTGTTACTATGGCCGCAACACCACTGTTTCGTTCAGGGTACATAGCATCCATAATGACAATGTCTTGTATTCTGGGGGGCCAGTGTCGGTTTCTGTCGTGAACAGTACACAACACACCGTCCTTGACCTTCTTCTCTCAACCAACTCCTCTGGGATGGTGGAGTTTGATTGGACCCCTGATATTGGCGGGCCTGGGACTTATGACATTGACATTGGCATTCCGGACTCTCCCGCCTTTCTATCAACCTCCGCATCGTATCAGTTCCGAGTTGCTCCAGGTCACTCCAACATTACTATTGCCTCGCTGCCTGAGAGCGTCTATTGCCAACCCGCAAATGCGTCCGACGTAGAGTTTTGCGAGATTGTGGTCAACCACACAGATTCCCAAGGCCAGCCAATAGCTCGGAGCGCTGTCACCTGGAGTGTTGCCAACTCCAGTGGCTCCTTCATCGAAACAAGTCCGGGTACGTATTCCGCATCAGTACCAGTTGTGGTGTCGCCTGGACTCATGTCGGTCAATATCAGTGTTTCAAATCCCTACTATGAACCTATTTGGACTTCAGTAGTTGTACCAGTCAAGAAACGACCGGTCATGGTGGACGCCGACATCCACGAACCCCTCATCACAGGAAAGAGCGTCTTGGTGACGGTTGCTGTCACTGACAAGCGGGCACTCCACTCAGTTTCAGACTACCCGGTCACTGTGTCCATTGTTATGAACAACACAGTGCTAGACAAATGCGCTGCCGTGACAAACAGCACTGGTACTCTCTCGGCCTGGTTGTCAATACCACCACAGATGTGGGGTTCTGCCAGCGTAGTAGTTTCCTCACAGAACGCGTCGGATCTGTATGAGTCCTGTTATTCGTCATATCCTGTAAGTGTGTTGTTTGTGCCAATTGTTCACTACAACCTGTCCGACATACCTCTTATGGGCAACACAACAGTTCTCATCGTCAGTACGCACGATCCTAGTGGTGCCCCACTTGCCGGTCTCGATCTCTCTCTTTGTAACGAATCTGGTGCGGTCATCGCATCCGGGACTACCAACTCCAGCGGCATTACACTACTTGACTGGATCATTGCACCAAGTGCTACTGGAAACCTCACATACTCCCTGACATGTGCTGCAAACCAGTCGCTCTACGTCTGTCAGGCAACGACCAAAGTGGTCGTCCCAGTATACTGCCCTGTGTTCATCTCCAGCACCAACAGTTCATTATCTGCACTCCGTGGAACCACTGCCCATGTCAACATTACTCTTGTTTCGCCTTATGCTGACAACATGACGCTTGTAGTGGCACTGGTTGACTCGCGTAGTGAGCTCTCCGTACTCACACTGCTAGGCCTGAACAGATCCGCTTCAATCCCCATCCCTCTCTCCGCCAATGCTTCCCTCGGCACTCACACTTTCTCAATATCGGTTCTGAACAATTCATATCGTATCGTTGACGCGCCTCAAATCCGCGTCATCGTGTTTGGCATAATGAGCCTCAACGCCAACGTATCCGATGTGCTCTATCCCTCAGACCTCACCTGTCGGGTAGCACTATCTGACGCATCATCGTCAGCGCCACTTCACAATGCATCACTCTACTTCTTTCTCGACGACGATGTATTGCCTTTCGCCAAGACTAATAGTACCAATTCTCCATCCACTGTCTTCCTCCGTCTGCCCCCACACTGCACCCCTGGGATACATACCCTTCACGTTGCAGGTGAGAGCAAGTGGTTTCTCACAGCTTCAATTTCAAGGACATTCGTCCTATGGGTGAAGACCTCTATGGTATTCCTCAACACTAGCAGCTCGGGAACGTCAAGTGCCTCCTCAGCTACCACTCAACACTCTTCAATGGCCTCCAATAGTTCCTCCGGCTCTATCAACCTACCCCCGCCTATCCTGTTGAGAGGTATTACCTCTCTTCTCCCTGAAACCGCACGCTCAACCTCTCTTGAGAGTTGTCCTAGGTTGAGCTCTGGTACTAGAATCCATTCCACGGTTTCAGCAAAACGCCGCACCCTCCTGTCAGGAAACGGCCAGACCGTACGTAGTCGCAGCGAACGCACAGATGCACCCTCCTGCCCCTCGACAATCTCCTCCACGGTACGTGAAACTGCCCCCATGGACACTATTCCACAGGATGCTCTCGGCGGCCCGCTTTCAATCACATCCTCAAGAATGTGCGCATGCGCCTCGACCTTGCGCCTGATTCGCCGCACGAGCCGGTCATGCACCTCTGCATCTGCAGTTTTCCTGAAGCCCCGCTCGTCATGAGTCGACCCGGTGATGAGGAGGTTGTGTCCATCGCCAAACCGTGGCATGAGTGCATGTCCACTATCGTCCACCTCCCCATATGGTTTCCGACCAGTTGGTGTAAAGTGTCTTCGTACTGGACTTGGCCCGTTTCCCGTAGTCACTCGCTCTCGTGTGTGTGCTACGACTTCATCGGATAGGAGAATCACTGGGTGGCGCAACAGCTCCGACAGCTCGAATGCTCTTAGTGTGAGCTCGTATGTTTCCTGTGCTGAGTTTGGTGAAAGCACTACACTTGTCGAGTCCCCATGCGTACCCCACCTTGCCTGCATGATATCCCCTTGGGCCGCCTTCGTCGCCTGTCCGGTACTGGGCCCGGCCCTCTGAACATCCACCACGACGCATGGCGTTTCTGTCATCACGGCGTATCCAATCCCCTCTTGCATCAGGCTGAAGCCAGGCCCCGATGTTGCAGTCATAGCAAGACTGCCTCCCCACGATGCACCGATTACAGCTGAGATGGCCGCGATTTCGTCCTCCATCTGCATGAAGACTCCTTCACTACGTGGGAACCGTTCAGCCACGAGTTCGGCTATCTCTGAGGCTGGCGTAATCGGATAACCAGCAAAGAACCTGCAGCCGGCCCTAATCGCTGCCTCCGCACACGCTTGGTTTCCCTGCCAGAAGTGCACGGTGGATCTGTTGTCGGGGTCGTCGCCCATTGTATCACACAGGGGGCTGAGCGCCACATACCAAGATAAGCCTACTCGTCTGTACAGACCCTCTTGCTGCACTGGTGTGTCTAGGTATCTGTAGCACTCGCGCGTCGCACCACTGTGTCGGCCGGCGACCCGGTCGGTACTCTCAGCAATACCACTTGCTGAAGATGTCATATCGGTACGGACACCCATCCTGGCAGATGCGATAGAGCTGGCACATCCTCACGACTAACATCGCATACTATCACGCTATCTGTGTAGTCGCGGATTAGCCATTTGGACAGAGGTGCTCATGCTGCCTCGTACAAGGTTTCTTGAGAGGGACTTCATGTTCCGATACTCTTTTAATCTGTCCACATATCTTAGTATCAAGCGACCGTGGTCTAGTCGGTTAGGACGGAAGCCTCCCAAGCTTCCAACCCGAGTCGATTGACATCGCGGGAATTCGAATCTCGGCGGTCGCACCACTCTTGTTCTTGTATCACTTGACATCCTCGAAACCCGTCGTCCTCATACTCATTGTTTAAAGCCAAATGGTCTGTGCGTTCTGATGTGGCGAGTGATGAATGCAATGACCCCTCTGAGCTCTATTATGGCGATGACTGGGATCTTGAGTTATGAGCTCGCCACATTACTTTCGGTGACCCCCGCCCCCGTTGTACGTTCTATCGAACAATCCGCGCAATGCTTTTAAACTTGCCGTCGGATTGACATTTGGGTTGTAGATGTTTCACGATTTCATAGAAGACGAACTGAGCCGTCAGAGTATATTCAGAGCTGAAGAGTTTCTGTCTATCGACTATGTACCTGAGCATCTACCCCACCGTGAAGAGGAGCTACGAACACTTCTCCGTGGTTTCAAGACCCTTATCTCTGCTCCCGGACGTACAAGTCCGCGCTTCGTAATCGAGGGCCCCGTCGGGACTGGTAAAACGGCTGTTGCAAAGCGTTTTTCTGAAGAGCTTGTCACAGCTGCACGGAAACGTGGAGTGCGGCTGCACGGAATCCACATAAACTGCCGCGTCAACAAGAGTCCCTTCCTTGTATACCTCCGCGTCCTCAGAGAGTTCAGACCAGACTTTCCCCGGCGCGGACACTCCCCTGAGGAGCTCTTGCAGATTATCCTCGACACTCTTGATGAACAAGACCGGTATGTCCTGTTGATACTGGACGAATTCGACTATTTCATTATCAACCCGCGAGGGCAAGAGATACTATATGCATTGACCCGGCTGGTCGATGACCGTCTGAACGAACAGCAGCGGATTTCTTTGCTCCTCATTGGACGCGACTTGCAGTCCAGCTTGGGTACACTTGACTATAGCACCCTCAGCACACTCCAACACAATTCGCTTCGCTTTCAGAAATACAGTGCAGTAGCCTTGTATGACATCCTACACGAACGTGTCGCACTGGCATTTCAAGACGGCGTTGTACTGGATGACACACTGCACCTAATCTGCGATATTGCTGCCGAGTACGGTGACGCACGATATGCGATTGAACTGCTCTGTCGAGCCGGCAAACAGGCCGAACAGGTCGGGTCTGATTACGTGGTGCCTGAGTTTGTGCGCAAGGCAAAGGCAGACACACATCCCGAGCTCCGAAAAGAAGTATTCGAATCACTACCACTCCACAACAAACTGCTCCTCTTAGCAGCAGCGAGGCAGCTACGGGGTGTCCAAGATGCATATGTCACAATGGGCGATGTGGAAGACATGTATCGTACTGTTTGCGAGGAGTACAACCAGGCACCACGTGCCCACACGCAGATATGGGAGTGGGTTCAAGATTTTGCAGCCCACGGCATTCTTGACACAAAGAAGTCCGGCCCTGGGCAACGTGGGCAGACAACTCTAATTGGACTTTCCGACTTGCCGGCAGAGATGCTTGAACAGTTCCTATTGCAGCTCATTGAGGAGTGATGAGGATGTCTGAAACTGTATTCTTGGTGCCCATTGAAGAGGTGTTTTCGTCAAAGGGCCGCACAAGAGTCCTCAAGGAGCTTGCACTTGCTGGTGAGCTTAACGTTTCCGAACTGTGCAGACGCGCCGGCCTCAATCACAGTACCACCAAAGCACACCTTCACGTTCTGATTTCTGCGGGCCTAGTGGAAGAGAAGTGTTTTGGACGTATCCGGATCTACCGTTACCGACTGGAGGATGTCCGTGCCCGTGCTATCAAGAGCCTCCTTGAACTCTGGATTGTGTGAGTCTACCGTGGTGACCCAACTTGAATACGTTCCTTGTCCGTGTCTTCTACCTCGGACACCGATACTACGGGTCACAGTGTCAACCCGGACTCCCCACAGTACAGGGAGAGCTGATTGCTGCGCTGACACGCGCCACAGGCGAACCACACTCCCCCGCTACAGTGCATCTCTCTGGAAGAACCGACCGTGGAGTCCACAGCTTTGGCCAAGTTGCTCTGATAAAGACCAACGGGGCCCTGAATATTGGTCGAGTCAACCATCACCTGCCGGATGACATAACCATCTGGGCTCATGCTCCGGTCTCGCCTGACTTCAATGTCCGCAATGATGTGCTGATGCGCCACTATCGCTACTACCTCTCCCAGCCATCGGGTCTGGATATCTACACAATGCGTACTGCAGCTCGTATCCTCATTGGCACAAATGACTACACGCTACTTGCAAGACGCGATGGTGACCGCGACAGGACTACAACCCTTCTGAACATCTCCATCACAACACACGGCGACAGCATCGTGTTGGACTTCTACGGCGTCAGCTTTCTCTGGCACCTCGTCCGAAAAATCGTCTCTCTCTTGACTGCCATCGGCCAACACGAATATCCGCCGGAGTTCACAATACAGCTCCTCTCCCATAAGAGAACAATCCGTGGCGGCATCCCCCCTGCTCCACCAGAATGCCTCGTCCTTGTCGAGACCATTGTGCCCTTTCACATGCAGAAGGACAAGTACGCACTCCGACGCATTAGGAATACACTTGTCCGGGAAGGGGGCGTCCATTTTCGGTCATTCAAGACGCTTTCATTCCTCACCCGCGACTTCTTTATCCACTGACACCAAGGTCTTCTAGTCGAACCGTTCTGCAATCCTCCTCTCTACATCTGGATTCCTCTCCACTATCTTCTCCAGGCCTTCATATGCGACTCTGCCAACGCGCCCCTGTGAAACCCGCGTGTATTTGGCAAGTCTGGCAAACAGGCCGCTCCTCTTGTTTCTCGTCCTGCTCCCCCGCCATACGAGCAGCGGCCACGATGGTTCCCGGTATGTCTTGTTCCGATACGGTGTGGTCATCCGTCCACTCGCAACACCCGCACCGGCAAGGTCGTATACATAACTGAGGAGCGACCAGTTATTCGTCAACCATATCCGCCCTAGGCTCATGTCAGCAAGCGATAGTGCTTCCATTCCCCAGTCGAGCTCTTCTGCAGTCGAGAGGTGCAGGTGCATGTTCTCTTCCAACCACAGTACGAGCTGGTCGTGATCGATATCGGTTTCGGAAAGCACCCTTCTGGCACTGGCAAAGTCCACGCCCATGAACAGGGCCTTCAGACCATCCACAAGCCCTCTCTCCCGGTCGCGCATCCATGTCCTCATATCCGAGGTGTCCGTCCCGCTCCTCACAAGCACTTCCAAGTCCGAGATGGCCGCTCTCAAGTCCCCACCACTCCTTGCTGCAATGTATTTCGCAGTCCCATCGTCAATATCAACGCCCTCGGCTGCCGCAATACTCTTGACCACCGCGGCGACCTCCGCTCTCCCCAATGGCTCAAAGGTGAAAACACGGCAGACCTTCTTGAGATCCTTGATTCTCGGACTACGTGGGTCATTGGCTGTCATCACGATTGGATGCACCGCCACCTGCACCACCTTTAGAATTGCAGCAACGCCACCACGGTCTCTAGTCCCAGATAGGCCATCTACTTCATCAAGGAGTATTACTCTCATTGCCCCGTCCAGTGTCTGTTGTGTTGCTGCCCTCCATACATTGCGCTCAATCGTAGCCCTGTTGCGCTGGTCGCTGGCATTGAACTCCACAAGCTCTGCACCTATGGTGTTCGCAATTGCATATACTGCAGATGTCTTTCCCACTCCCGGAGGGCCCACAACCAGTGCAGCCCCCTCGTGGGAGGTTCCTGTCTGCCATGCACGAATCCACTCATATAGTGCCTGCACCTGCTCTCTGTTTCCCACGAGCTCGCCGAGCGACTTTGGGCGAAATGCTTCAGTCCACGGTAACGTTTCACCATGTGGTATCATCGCATCAACCCACCAAACTGGCTCAGCAGGGTCGTGATCTGGAGCTCACCATTTGCCCCCTCTGTTATCCTAAACTCTGTTTCGGCTGTCATCTCAAGCATCTGCATTCTCAATCTTTCTGTGGTGTCGTACCGGAGGATTGCGCGGTGGAGCTGTCTTACAAGATCTGTGGCCGATATCCCCTCGCCGTAGAGGATTGAGTGTAGTAGCTCCAGCACCCGTCCAAAAGACCCCCCTACTGCCATCTCCAGCATTTGTGTCACCTTGCGCGGATCCGCACGTCCTGCAACTGCATACACATCCTGTTCGGTCACATCCCTCCCAACCGATGACACAGCTTGTAGCAGGTTGATAGATGCACGCATGTCCCCCTCTGCTATATATAGGATTGCTCCAATGGCCGCGTCGTCAATCTTGAGTCCTTCCTGTCCTGCTATGTAGCGGAGCCGACTTGCAATCTCGTCGTCGCTCAACCTCGTGAACTTGAACACTGCGCACCTGGACTGGATGGGTGGTATGATTCGACTGGAGTAGTTACAGATTAGTATCATCCTGCATGAAGACGCAAATGCCTCCATTGTCCTCCTCAGTGCGTGTTGTGCATCTGCAGTGAGATGGTCTGCCTCGTCCAGGACAAGGATCTTGAAGGGCGCCCCTCCGGCCGGGACCGCTCTTGCAAAGTTCTTGATCTGGTTGCGTACCACATCTATGCCACGCTCATCACTTGCATTGAGCTCCATGAAGTTCCTGTCGAACCACTCTCCGAACAGGTCTCTTGCAAGTGCCATTGCAGCCGTTGTCTTTGCAGTGCCGGGCGGCCCTGCAAAGAGGCAGTGCGGGACAGACTTTGTTTCCACGAACCTCACGAGCCGTCGTACTACGGCCTCCTGTCCGACTATTTCTCGTAGTGTCCTTGGACGGTGCTTTTCTGTCCACAAGTCAGTTTCCATGCGACCACATCCTCCCAGAGCGGGGTGCAGGACTTACATAACCCTTTCTGGCGAGGATTAAAAAGGGCTGCACGCGTCATCATCTATGATTCCGGTGTAGACCAGAACCATGCAAGGGGCGGACTGTGAAGTACATGATTGTTGAGGAAAATCCCCGGTCAATTACACGGAGGGCAGAGATACTCCAACTGGTCGAGAACTGCGACTGCACATTTCTCACCGATGTACCGGCCATCCGCCTCAGCAACACCTCGATTGGCCCCTTCAAATCGGGTCAGACTGTTTTGCTGCCAAACTGGATTGCTGAAGTCCTGCACGACCAAGGCTTGGTCAAGATTTCTGGTGGTGGTGTTGTTGAGTGGATGTCCAGACTGCAAGCGTTGGTCAGTGACGAAAAGAACAAGGGTGCCCTGCAGGCATGCCCACCCCTCCTATATGCAACATCTCATCGTGTAGTCCTTAGTATGAAACGTGACCGCACATCCATTGACCCAAGACAACACGACGCAATCGAGAGGGTTCTAATGATGTTGCAGACCATTGGTCAGAGCCGCTTAGGAAAAGTAATCCGTCTGGCAAAGTCTGGTGGGTGTGCTGAACACCGTACCCGGATGACTTTCGAGGAGCGGTGGCTCTGTGACATTGTTTCCGAGCTTGTTTCCGCCTGGTATGATGCCGTTGTCTGCTGACCCGATTATGACTGTCTATGTGGACTGGCTCCAAGTAGGTGATGCTTATTGATTACGAGCGTCGTCTTCCATGAACGGTTCCTTGACCATGTCCTCAGTCCGGGTCATCCTGAATCGCCAGCCCGACTACAGGTGGTGTTGGAACAGTTAGAAACGTCTGGTCTGATGGACAACCCGTCCATCAGGCTGATCCAGCCATCCCCAGCCGAACAACAGTATGTAACTAGAGTGCATGCGGAGGAGTACATCGAACGGCTCCGATTGGCATCGAGTGCAGGGGGTGCTATGTTCACCCTCGATACCACGTCAAATCAGCATACATACGAGGCCGCGATGCTTGCAGCTGGCGGGGGCGTGATGGCTGTCGATGAGGTGCTGTCGCACAAGGGGGAGAATGCGTTCCTACTCTGTAGGCCCCCTGGTCATCATGCAGAGTATGCACATGCCTTGGGGTTTTGTTTCGTCAACAACATTGCGGTAGCAGCAAGCCATCTGACTCATGACTGTGGCCTCCAACGTGTGATGATTGTCGACTATGATGCCCACCACGGAAATGGCACACAGGCTGCCTTCTACTCGTCGAAGGAAGTCCTCTACTTGGGAATCCATCAGGACGGCAGGACACTGTTCCCGGGGACTGGTTTTGAGGACGAGATTGGCACGGAAGATGGGACTGGCTACAATGTCAATGTACCGCTGTATCCTGGTGCGGGAGACGTGTCATATGAGGTCGTTCTTGATGAAGTGGTCGGGCCAGTAGCAGATGCCTTCAGGCCCGAGTTCGTCCTCGTTTCAGCCGGGTTCGACTGCCACTTTGCTGACCCGCTCACAAACTTGGGGCTGTCATTGCAGGGGATTGCATTGATTAACCATCGTCTGGTGCAGATTGCAGATAGACATGCTCATGGCCGGATTGTCTTCTTCTTGGAGGGCGGCTACAACCTCGTTGTTGTGGCACGCGGTGCCCAGAACTTGGTCGAAGAACTCGCACGGATTGAGGTCACACCATTTGAGGATGAAGTCCACGAGTCCGGCGCCTCCATCGACCATACGAAGTCCCTTGTACAGCGGATTGTTGACCGCCTCTCCTCAACCCTCCTCTACTGAACTGAGGGCATGCTAGATGTAGCGGTCAAGCAGTGTCTGTATTGTGATGTCTTCCGTGTCCCTGTCGTCAGTCTGGTCAGCTACGTCTTCTGCTCCTAGAGTCCCACTGCTGCCGCCCACTTGTTTCTTGATGGACACTGCAATCTTCGTACCAATCTGTGGGAGTCCACCTAGCTCCTCAAGTGAGGCCTCGACCAAGTCGTTTGGCGTCCTGAACCCGTGGTTGTACAGTACTCGTGCTCGTACCCGTCCCACTCCCCGTAGGCGGACAAGACTCAGGAGCTCTGGCGCTATGCCGTACGCGACGCGTTTCTGCAATGTCCGGAGAGCCTGTGCTGTGTCGCTCGCCCCAAGGAGTCCTGCAATCTCGCTCGCAGCGTGGAGCAGCCATTTTGTCGAGTCGACGTATCTTTGGAGGTCTCCCAGACCAACATTGTGGTGTTCTGTGATTGACCTCTCCGGCGTTTCTAGAACCCAGTCCTCAAGTATCCTTGCAGTCTTCAGTTGTGAGAGGAACTCCAGATACTCTTCTCTCGCATCAAACGGGTCGGGCGGGTCGACTAGGAAGTCATCCCAGTGACGTTCCATGGTCAGTGCATAGTCCTCAGAGTCCCCTGCAAGCACTCTTGCTTTTGGCTGGTCAACCGACGCACAGACCATGTGCAAGACGCCCAGATTTGTCAGGGGGCCCGCCCTACGAAGTGCATCGCGGAACAGCAGCGTAGTGCGGGGGTCTATGTACAGCATAGATGTCAGTCTACCCAGCTCTGTGGCCAGCAGTGTACCATCATCACTACTGTCTATCAGCTCCGAGTCATGTAGGAAGTCTAGAGCCGCAGCAATATACCTGTCAAGTCCCTCAACACCCATCTGGTACGCAAAAAATGTGTGGCCCATCAGATGTCTAAGCCCGTCTGTGTCGTGTGCCTGTCCTGTCACGATGGCCGATAGGACATGTGACTGAATGGCCGTGACCGAGGCGAGTTGGGACTCGATTTCCTCCGGCTCCGAGAATACATAGCGGTCTAGCAGAAAGTCTCTCTCTGCCTCGGTGCGTGCAAGTAGGAGTGCCTCCCCATATTCGTCGTACTTTGGTCTGCCAGCCCGTCCTGCCATCTGCTTGTATTCGAGAACCGGTATTGCGTAGTATCCTCTGTCCGCACTGTACCGCCTATAGTCCCTGATCACTACCCTCCGCGCTGGAAGGTTGACCCCTGCAGCAAGTGTGGGTGTAGCCACTATGACCTTCACCAGGTTTCTCCTGAAGCAATCTTCAACCAGTGCTCTCTCCATACTTGCCAGTCCTGCATGATGGAAGGCGACGCCACCCTTCAACACTACTGACAGAGTCCGGGTCATCTCCGGTACCGATGGCATCGCGACAAGACGTTCCGCAATACCCGCAAGGGTTTCCAAGGCCTCACGAGTCAGGCTTGCACTGATTATTCTCGTCAGCTTTCTTGCAACTGCCATAGTCGAGCGACGGCTCGAAACAAAGACCAGCACCTGTCCGTCGTCCTCGATAATCTCACATACCAGCCTTGCCAGCTCATCGCCACCTCGACAACGTGGCACCCTCCGCGTGCCAAGGTTCTCGAATGTTATTCTGTCACCATACAGGACGCCCTCTGTCAGTGGGACGGGACGCCAGTCACTTGTGACTAGGTCTGCCCCCAACCACTCAGCCACCTCCCCTGCATTGGGTATTGTAGCGCTGAGCCCCACGACCTGGATGTGCGGGCTATCACAGCGTAGTTTTGCCAGCACCATTTCAAGTGTGGGTCCCCTAGTCCCGTCATTTATCAGATGAATCTCGTCGACAACAACTGTTGCCACCTCTTCCAACCAAGGCTCCTCGTGTCTGATTAGCGAGTCGGCCCGTTCCGTTGTAAGAACCACAATGTCGGCGGTGGCAAGGTCCTCCTCACGCGTGTCATAGTCCCCTACCGACATCGCAGTGGCTATCCCTATCTCTCGGTACTTCTGGAACTCCTGGTATTTCTCATGTGCAAGCGACCTCAGGGGGACAAGATAGAGTGCTTTCCCCCTGCCTGTGACTATGGCCTGGAGCATGGCGATTTCGGCCACAAGGGTCTTACCGGCACTTGTGGGGACCGCCATGATTAGGCTCCTACCGTCGAGCACCCCCGTTTTGAGTGCCTCCTCCTGTGGGGGGAACAACTCTGATATCCCACTGTTGCGGAGCACCTGTATCACTCGTTCATTCAGGGAAATCTCATCCACTTTCAACCAGTCATGCCACCATTGCTGTCGTTTGAGGCTGCTACTCCTAGCTCTGTATACGCCGTATCTTTCCGTCCCGGGGCTCGAATAAAACCCCCTCTGTAATCAGCTTCCTTATAATCTCAGCCGCCCTCTCAGCTGACAGTCCCATAGATGTTGCGCGTTCAATCAGTGCCTGTTCGCTGACCGTATTAATCCCTTCTGCCTCAAAGTCGCGCATTGCCTTGAGGATTATGTCTGATGAACTCCTCTGCGCAGCGCTCATTGTGGAGACCAGCCTGTCAATGTCCAGTTTCCCAGTCGTGCGGTCGAATGCCACCATCTTCAGTGACTCTTCCATCAGCCGTATTGCCGCCCTTGCATCCTCTTTTGTCACCTTTGTCCTGAGGGCCATCCGTGCGCGTGCCTCGGCAAGTCTGACAAGAGACTCCAGTTGTCTCGCAGTGATAGGCACGGGTGCGGCCCCTCCCTCTGCGCTCTTCCTCAAGTCCACATAGAAGTCCTCAATCTCCTCAGCCGCCTCGGGTGTCAACTGTGGAATAACATACCTGTTGGCGTACCCGATGTACTTTTTCAGGAAGTCTGGCGGTATTGGCGGTGTCGTCCCCTCCCGTTCGACACGCTTCCTCTGGTGCATGTCCAGTATGAACCTGGCAAGCTCCCGGTCACGACTTGCCTCTACTGTATCGACCATTATCCATATGAGGTCGAACCTTGATAGAATAGTGAACGGGAGCTTGATATTGTCCTGTATCGAGAGTGATGGCTCGTAGCGACCAAGCGTGGGGTTTGCAGCAGCCAAGATGGATGTGCGTGCGTTCAGCGTCGCTACGATTCCGGCCTTGGCAATACTGACTGTGTGCTGTTCCATGGCCTCGTGGATTGCAGTACGGTCGTTAGGATCCATCTTGTCAAACTCATCGATACACGCTATCCCTTGGTCTGCAAGCACCAGTGCGCCAGCCTCCAATGTCATCATCCCGGTTTCCGAGTCGTGCACAACTGCGGCTGTGAGGCCCGCCGCTGTCGTTCCTTTTCCTGAGGTGTACAGTGCACGGCCTCCCAACCCCGCAACAAACTTGAGGATCTGGCTCTTCCCAGTACCGGGGTCTCCTATCATAAGTATGTTCGACCTGCCCCTCAGCCGCGTCCCGTCGGGCAATGTCTTCGGCACACCGCCGAAGAGGAGCAGCGCAATAGACTCCTTGATGTGCTCGTGGCCGTGTATGGAGGGTGCAATCGATGCGAATATTCGCTCGTGGATGTACGGGTCTTCAGCAAGCTCCCTAATCTGTTTCTCATCCTCCTCGGTTATCTCAAGCTGTTCGTACTCTTTCTCTGTAATCTCGACACCATTTGCCTCAATGTATACTCTGAACGTGGCAAGCCGGCCGCCTCGGCGTGAGAAGTCCGGGCTGGTCTGGAGTATTCCGGTCACCTTCACGAGGTCTCCGGGCCTTGAGATGTCGACAATGTCCCCCCTCAGAATGACATCTACTGAGCGTGGCATCTGCCCGGGTGGGAGCTCCTCAGGGGCCTCCTGAATTCTTACCTTCTGCCAGTCAACAAACCGTGACTTGTCCGGCAAAAGCCTCATTGCAGTCTTCTTTCCACATACTGGACAGAGCGGGGGCTCCGTATACCTCCCTTCTTCTTGTTCCTGTGGGATTTCCTGCCCGCAAATCCTGCACATGAACACGGCATGGACAAGGAGCGGCTTGACCTCGCTCGCCCTCATGAGTATCCCACTGATGTGGATTAGCTTTCCAATATGCCTGGCTCTGATGGCCCTCAGTGCGACATGTTCGGGGTAGTTGACAATCCTCACCTGTAGGACGCCCTCATCGACCGCACTGACATAGTCGGGGTCCTCAACACGCAGTATTGAGGTCAGTGCCTGGTTCATCACTGACAGGAGGCCTTGAGGGTCGTCGTGTGCAAGGGCAAGGAAAACGTTGTCGAATGTCATCAGGTCTTCAAAGTCGACTGTCAGAGACGTTTCATCGTTGATTGACATCTGCTGTATCTTTGACCAGTATACGAGGTTTCCATTGGCGTCCCTATATGTCCGGAGGAACTCCTCAAAGCGTTCCTGCGGGGTGTCCATCTCAATTGACATAGCATCACGCCTCAACCGGCATGCCGCACTTCCACGCGCAGCCACCATTCAGTACAGCCCAAGTGGATATGAACACAGCTCTCGCTGCCTTTGAGCTTTGTTCTGTGCCTCAGTATTGACCGGTTGCAGGCAGCCTGCCGCCCCATCTCCCGGACAACCTAGTCCCAAACAGCCCCATGATCTTCTCTTCATCTGGTCGTTCGATGACCCCGCGGTCGGTGAATATTGCGGTCACAAGATCCGGGGGTGTAATATCGAACCCGGGGTTGTAGACCTTGACCGTTGGCACAGTGACATACTCGCCATTAATCTTGCGGATTTCGTCCCCATCTCTCTCCTCAATCACGACCTCTTCAGGACTGGTCTTGAAATCGAATGTGGATGTAGGTGCGGCAACATAGAACGGTATGTTGTGGTATCTGGCAGCAATTGCCATGGTATATGTCCCTATCTTGTTGATCACATGGCCTGTCTTCAGGATCCTGTCCGCTCCGACAACGCAGCAGTCCACTCGTCCCTCGCGGAACACGGTTCCAATCATTCCGTCGGTTATCAGGGTCGTATCGATGTTGTCCTCCATCAGTTCGAACACTGTTAGACGAGCTCCCTGTTGACGCGGGCGCGTTTCAGCCGCATACACTCTAATGGCGCCGTCATATGCCTCGTGTGCGAGCCGAATCACTGCACCGACAGTCCCCAGATGAACCGTCGCGAGCGACCCAGCATTGCATATCGTCTGAATGGTGTAACCCGGTTTCATGTATGGGAGCGCGAACTCTCCAATACGCCTACACATCTGGACATCCTCTTCAGCGATGGTCTTTGCCTCTTTGACCAACCGCTCAACAATCTCGTCCGGGTTGCCACTGCTTGCACGGGCAACACGCAGCATCCTGTCCAGTGCCCAGGTCAGGTTCACAGCGGTAGGACGAGTGTTGAGGGTTCTGGCCGCCCCCTCAAGGAACTGCAGGAGCTCTTCCTTGCTTTTGGCATGGCTCTCGATTGCGGCCAGTGCCATCCCCATGGCTGCAGCAGCCCCAATTGCAGGGGCCCCTCGCACCTCCATGTCCTTGATTGCCCGTGCTATCCGCTCATGTCTGCGCGTCACAATGTGCTCCACTACAAGGGGCAGTTTTGTCTGGTCGACAAGCCGCACCGAGTTGTCATCCAACCACTCAATCGTCCTGAACACTGTCCGCACCTCCAGTCAGTCCTGTCAATATCGTCCTTAGTATACGTACCACATATTTGGCGGCGTCCTCCACTTCCACTGTCAGCCCCTCCCCAAACTCAATGCAACGCGGCTGGATTCCGAGCAACACCACCTGTGCACCACTCTCCTGCTCCAAGTACTCCATGAGGAATGAAAGTGGCATACTGTGGGTGCTGATTGCAACCCCTCCAATCCTGTCCTTTGACACCAGTTCGATGTGGCCCGGCTCCTTTCTCATGTCAGCTGCGTCAATGAGGATCACGCACTGTGCACCAAACTCAGCAAGTGGATGTGCAAAGGCCTCGGGGATTGAGCCTACATTCTCGACCATGATGTGCGGGTGTGTGATGTCCAAATGCGACACAACATACGGGCCAACACCATCATCCGTCCGCAGGTCGTTCCCAATGCCGAGCACTGCCACACGGCTTGCATGGCCAATGACCTTCCTCAGTTCATCCTCTATGTCTTGTTTCAT
Source organism: Promethearchaeota archaeon (assembly GCA_027031765.1). GTDB lineage: Archaea > Asgardarchaeota > Thorarchaeia > Thorarchaeales > Thorarchaeaceae > JALVPN01. The sequence continues at coordinate 172,230 of JALVPN010000040.1, forward strand.
CACACGTCGCGTGCACAGTACGTCCTATAGTTCTTGCTGTCCTGCACGACACGACACGACACGACACGACACTCGATTGGGTCGGCGCCGTTCTGACACTGTTGTAGCCGTTCGACCTGACAGGTGCGGACACCTCATCAGGGGCATGTCGAAGACTTTTTCATTGCTCCGGGCGCACTACCATCAAGACTACTGTGATGCAACTGTCGCTACTGGTACTGGGGCTCTCCCATGTACTTGTATCAGGGCGCTATCAGTGTCTAACCGCAATTCTGGCAGGTTGACAGAGTTGAGCAACGAAAGTGCAGACCATGTGGACGATACTAGGGGTACTCCTGAGGGCGAGGCTGTAGATGTGCCGCCACCTCGTGTGGTCTATGTGGACGGCAAGGGGCTCGTTTCACCGGAGCATGCCGACTCCGTTTCACAACAGGGCTTCTATGGTCTGCGTCTCGACGATGGGCGGCTCCTCTTGGAGCCTGTTGAGTTGCTCCACCTTCTAGAACGGAAACGCATTGCAGTTGTCGACCCGGCGGGATGCTTGATGAGTGCCAAAGACATCGTGAATGACCGGCTGCCCCACGACCCGGATCTCTGGACAAGGTACCTTGTCTTTCGTGATTTGAGGAGTCGTGGTTATGCGGTACGTCAAGGGTTTGGCAAGGGGATTGACTTCCGGGTATACTCACGTGGCGAACGCCCTGGGACTACAACGGCCAGACAACTCGTGTACGTGCTGAAAGAGGGGATTCCTATCTCCCTCGTCGACCTCGACCGGGCCACCGAGACCGCCAGTGCCGCACGAAAGAAGCTGGTGTTTGCACTGGTCGACCAGAACGGTGAGGTGAGCTACTATCAGGTCGCCCAGACAGTCTTGCCCAATAGGAGTGGAGCGGTTTAGGATGTTGGAACACGACTCTTGGGACGATATAGATGACGAGGAAATCTGGAGGCTGCTCTCATACTTTGATGACCACACAATGAGTGTGCACCTAATTGAGAACAACCCTCCCCGGGCAAAGAGGGGGTCGCCTGGTGACTGGAACCTCGTCGAACTGTCTGAAGAGAAATTGACGCACGACGAGCTGGACATGCTCGCAACAGCAATACTGGAAACCGCCCGCTACGACCGCCACTCCTTCATTGAAATTGAAGAGCACGGGGCCGCTGTCGTACAACTGAGGAACCTCCGGATTGCAATTGCCATGCGTCCCTTCGCGGACAAGACTGAGATTTCAGCAATCCGTCCCATTGTCAAGCTGAGCCTTGAGGACTACAGACTCAGCCCCAAGTTGATGAAACGGCTCGAGGCCCGCGCGGAGGGCATCCTTGTTTCGGGGGCACCAGGGTCGGGGAAGAGTACATTTGCTGCTGCCCTCGCAGAGTTCTACAGCCGGCGCGGGAACGTTGTCAAGACCTTGGAGCAGCCGCGTGACCTCCAGGTGTCGGAAGAAATCGTCCAGTACTCACCGCTTGACGGGAGCATGGAGAAGGCAGCCGATGTCCTGTTGCTCGTACGCCCTGACTTTGTGATTTATGACGAGTTGCGGAAGGACGCCGACTTTCAGGCCTATTCCGACCTGCGGTCGGCAGGTGTGGGGATGGTGGGCGTCGTCCATGCTGGCTCAGCCATTGATGCTATACAACGATTGATTCTCGGCGGCAGAGTGGAGCTCGGTCAGATTCCGAGCACGGTCGACACGGTCATTCAGATTGAGGCCGGCTCTGTGTCAAAAGTCGCCTCACTGAGCTTGAAGGTCAAGTTGCCCACTGGAATGAGCAGCTCTCAACGAGACCTGGCGCGTCCAGTTGTAGAGGTGCGTGACTTTGAGCGCGGCATTCTCGAATATGAGATGTTCTCGTTTGGGGGTGAGAGAGTGGTGGTGCCTGTTCGTGGTGCCATTCCGTCTTACCAGCCAGAAGTACGGCGGGCTCCCCCACGCGGCACACCGGGCGAAACTGTACCCATCTCCGTGAGCTACTCGAGGAAGAAGGTCACTATTCACGCAGGCCGACGGTACGCTAAGCAGAGAATCGAGGTCTTTGCTGATAATGAATACCTCTTCACAACTGTGATAGGACGGAATGGCGAGAGCTCAATCCGCATCAAGACTCGGCAGGGGAGTGCTCTTGTCGATGCGATGGAAGAGGGCGCAGTCATCACAGCCCGAGTAGCACCGTACTAGTCAGACTGAAGAAAAGAAACTGGGGCGTGCCAGGCTCCGGCTCAACTGTACCGGCGAATTAGAGCCGTGCTGGTCAGAGTGGAACTGGCGGGCCCGCCCGGACTTTCCAACTGTGAGGGCCTCTCACAGTGCTTTGAACCGGGGATCGACAGCTATCTCTGGCTCTCCTGCCATAGGAGGCTGTCGCCCTATCCTGGCTAGGCAACGGGCCCTTGTTTGGCTGGCTACGGCCCACCGAGTTTAAAGATTTCGCCACCACCCAGAATGTGTGGGGCCGTCGGGCCGGGCAGTCCTCCAGTCCACGAAATCGGTAGACCCCCGCACAGTCCACCACGGCCCTGCATTGCTGGGATGGTCTCACGTCTGGTGCCTTGTATACTGGACTGTTGTCCAGTCATCACCGCCCACCATGAGCTCCCTTCTCCTCTGCGAGCCTCTTGCTCCATACCTCAATGAAGTACTCTAGAGACCTGTCATACGTCTTCTCGGCATCAGGGGGGAACAAGCATCCCGGTAGTTCTCTGTGCTGCCAATGGTAGTGTAGGCAGTCGCAACAGTAACCGTGTCTTGAACATCCTGGATATGTACATCCACATCGTTGCCGGTTCTTGTCCACATTGCAGATTCGTCCGGTCATACTCGGCTCTCCCATGTGTCTTATTACATGCACTATCCCATTATTGATAGACATTCCGGCGCTGTCTATGTTCATCTGTCTGATTACCGGATGATACTGGGGTCAGAAGTAGGTTGAGTGGTCGGGACGGGGAGATCTGTCCCATTTCGGGGAGCCCCGAAATGTTTGAACTCCCAACCAACGGATCTACAGTCCGTTGCTCTGCCAGATTGAGCTACGTCCCGATTGTTTTGCCCTCATGTGCATAGCAAATAAAAGCATTGCTGCGTTTCCAGGGCGGCCTCAGCCCCGCTGGTGTCCTTGTGGCCTGAGCTACAGACGCACACACTCCATAGCTGATACCCGCTGCGGGTGTCCGGACTGGGCTGGTGTCCATCTCTTTCTCTGTGATTTTGGACTGCCATCATCGTTTCCCTGCTGACGCAGGGCTGTAGCGTCTTCCGTACCTCTGGCCGAAACACGGGCCTCCGTTCACAATGACTTGTTTTCCAACCGGGGCTTCTGACCCTGATTCCTTCGGTCGCATCTGCCTTGATCCAGTCCCCACCCAGTGCTGGCGCATCACTTCACGTCACGTCAAAAGTTTTTTATTCGCCTCGTAGGATGTGCGCGAAGTTCCAGCCCCACCACGATGGGTGCCATCCGACTTTCGGGGTGGTCACCTGTCCTGCCTTTGATGAGTGTGATGTCAAAAATGTCTTCAAGAAGCAGACAGGCAGCAGCAAGGACTCGTGACAAGTGGCGAGAAAAGGTCTGGTATACTGTCGTTGCGCCAGACTACTTCGATAACAAAGAGATTGGTACCACTCCCGCGAGTGACCCTGCTCTCCTGATTGGGCGTACAATCCAGCCTACGCTGTACGACCTGACCGGTGACTTTGACAAAATCCATGTCAAGATCCGCTTCAAGATTGTCGAGGTCAACGGGCTTCAGGCGAAGACTGTCTTTCATGGGCATGAGTGGAGCTCGGACTACTTGCGTGGCCTCGTACGACGTGGGACATCACGCATTGACTGGATTGGTCCAATACTGACAAAAGACGACTACCTGATGCGGATTTCAGTGATTGTCTTTACCACCACACGGTCAAAGACAAGTCAGGACAGGGCAGTCCGTAAGGCAATAGAGCGTGTCATACGTGCACATGCCAAGAAACACACATTTGATGAGCTCGTGCAGAAGGTAGTCCTCGGTGAACTCGCCGCCGAGGTTCACGAAGAGGTCAAGAAGATTGTCCCGGTCCGACAGTGTGAAATCCGAAAGAGCAAGGTATTGAAGGGGCCAGCCGAAGTCAAGGCTCGTCGTGCACGCCTCAGACGTGGCTCGCGTCAGTGAGTCCCACTAGCTGTCCCTCTGGTGACGACACTCCCCAAGGAGGTTGTCAACTACCCACCTTGTTGTTTCCTTCAACCTCTTCAGGGCGTGTTCCGTCCTGGCCCCTATGTACATCCTGACCTTGGGTTCTGTGCCTGACGGACGTACCAGCACGTATGAGCCATCATCACAGTCAATACGGATGCCGTCGTTTTCGATGACCTGTGATACTCCAGGAATGTCCGCAAGTAGTTTGTCCCGTACCCGCGTCATGACACAGGCCTTCAAGTCGTCTGGGCAAGGCACAAAGTCGCGGAGGATTGGATACTCCGGGATGCGTTTCAGAAGACGCTTGCAACTCCCGTCGCCCTCGGTTTCGACCAACTGGGCGACACGTATCGCGCCTGCAATCCCGTCCATCCACATCCCAAGCTCCACGAAGACGGGCTTCCAAGGCTCCGATGCAAAGACAATACTCCTATCTTCACAGTCCCTGCGGAGTTCTTCCTGGAGTGTACCAAGTGGGACTCGCACCACTCGCCCACCGCTCTTCTCAACGACCTCGTCAATGACACTTGATGTATCAATGGAGGTAACTACAGTCCCTCTGCCGTGTTTCTCTATCTCATCTTGTGCGAGGAGAGCTATTATCCTGTTCTGGTCTACAAACTGGCCTGCCTCGTCAATCACTGCAAGTCGGTCGCCATCACCATCATGGCACAGGCCAACTGAGAACTCTCCATCGCCAATGATGCGCATCGTTCCACCTAGGTTCCGCGGGGACGGCTCTGGGGCCCGGCCCGGAAAGTACCCGTCTTGGTGTGAGTTGATGGTGACCACAGAGAACCCAAGCTCCCGCATCATCTGTGGTGTATATGAACTGGCCGCACCGTTGGCCGCGTCTATGAGCACGCGCATGCCCTCCGACTGGCTGCCCCGTTCCAGTACGAATCGCAATACACGCTTCACGTATGCATCTCTCACCGAACTCTGTGAAACAACCCCGACGCCACTCCAGTTAGCAGTCACAACAGACTTGTCCCTGATGCACTTTTCGATGCGTTCCTCCTCGGCCCGCACAAACTCCCGTCCGTCAACAAAGAACTTGAACCCGTTGTCTGTTG
>JALVPN010000040.1:177501-179310 GCA_027031765.1 Promethearchaeota archaeon
ATCACAGATGCTGACACTCCGGGCAGTGTGCTATAGAATGCCACTGCCGGCATTGGCGCAATCCCAAGGTCGACAACATCTATGCCCGCAGACAGTGCTCCTGCTGCAAATGCATTCCACAGCATACGGTTCGATGTCCGCACATCCGTTCCCAGACCAATGCGCCCTCTCCCGTTCAGGAGCGTGCCGAGCGCACGCCCTAGGGTCACTGCAAGGTCTGGCGTAACCCTGTTTGTAATCGCCCCTCGAATCCCACTTGTACCAAACAGTCTTCCCGTCATCCCGACGCCTCCTAGCTGTGTGGTAACGCCAAGTCTGCAATATCACGAGAGGCCTCTGATACCCTCAACAGACAGTCAAGCACGGTCAGGTGTTCCTGAGTTGCACCATCTGGTGTCGCTATCAGGCGTTGGCGCAGTCGGGCTATTTCGTCTGAGACCTGCTTCTCTGACTGTATTACCCACGCAACCTTCTCGGGCGCGAACTTGAACAGGTTACTCACAGCCCTCTTGAGCATCTCCATCACCCTTTCGGCAATGCGGCCCAGTCCGTCTATCACCCCTTCGGAAGGCCTCTCGGCAGTACGTGCAGCTATGTCCACAGCAAGGTCAGCAATCCGCTCTATATACTGGGCAGCGAGTCTGAAGTCCAGCGCCTCGACAGGCCTGATATTCATCTTCTCTGCCATCCGCGGGTACTGGATGGCCGATCTCAGCTCGCGGACTATCAAGAAGAACAGACGGTCGACCTCATCGTCCCTCTGGACTACCCATTCCGCAGTAGTAGTATCGCCCCCAAAGTATGCGGATATTGCATCGGCCAGCATACGTGCAGCTATCAGGTTCATGCGACGCATAGCTTTGTGCACGGGTAATGTGGACGGGTCAACCAGACACTGGACAACTATCTGGTAGTCGTCCTCGTCAGTTATCTCCAGCGCCACAAACCTGTTGATTATCCGTCTCACGTTCTCGCGTTCTTGACTCGTTATCTGTCGGTCACTTACGACGCGGATTTCATCAAATCCCAATAGGTACTTGCTTGTGATTGCCCACTTGAGGTTGGGTTCCATCCGCACAGTAGTTGTCCTAAACTCCCCGGCCTTTGGCAACCTGGGGTCTATGATTAGGCAGCCATCCTCCCGTTCGGCGACCACGACGGGGTCTCCCTTCTTCAGGTTCTGCCTTACAACCCAGCCCTTTGGCAGGATTATCAGGAATGAGCTGCCATTCTTGCCGCCTGTCTGCTGGAGCCTCCTGATGTTCACCATTCCAAATACCACATATCAGAGCCTCGGTGCACTGTAGTCATGTCCCTTCGCTCTTATTACACTTGGCCTCGTGCCACATCATTGCATGCTCCCCTTGGAACACACTGTTCTCCCCATGAGATGCGCTCGTGACTTAGCCGGCAACACTAAACATCCCCGTAGAAGACATTAAAACTATTCCACTCTCTCTGTCAGTTGGTGGTAGCGTACGTCCCCTTCACGCCGGGCACTCCTCCAGAAGATTCTAGAATCGGGTCTTCAAATTGCCCCCGATGCGTTCGAGGTCATACTCCGTCATGACTCTCCTGACCTCGTGGTCCACGCGCTTGTGAACAGCGCCTCCTCGCGTACTGTGGGCGTTGTTTCGAGAGCAATGGTCGAGTCAATGGTCGCCTCCCTCGCCTCACATCCTACAGCCACCCCTCCCACTCCTTCCCCTTCAGCCAATGTCGTTGCCGGTGGTGTTTGTGACAGTGCTCCAGATTTCTCGCGTCCCCCCCCTCAAGTGCCTGACTGGCAGGTTGAGGTCGTGAAGTGCC
>JALVPN010000041.1 GCA_027031765.1 Promethearchaeota archaeon
CGTGCGTATGTTCGTGAGGATACCTCTGATACCGGGGCTCGTCGAGCTCACGCCGGGCTTCATGTTCTCGGAGCTCGGTGGGGTCATGGCGGGCATCCCGGGTGGCCTCCTTGTAGGGGCGATTGTCGGGTTCGGCGGTGCGATGGCTGCGAACGAGCCGCCGTTGCTCCTGATGATTGGCAACATCGCCCTCGGCGTGGGGACGGGCATTGCACTGCACATTGAGCCTGACCGTAACCGCCTGCGCTACATCGTCATGGTCATCCTGGGCGGTGGCATAATTGGCGGCCTGTTACCAAGTATGACGATTTTTGCTCCACTGACGGAGTCTTTTGCAATCACCCTCAGTTATGCAATGCTTGACATGTACCAAGGGTTCGTCTGGGGGGCTGCTGCACTGCTTGTCGAGGCGTTCCTCCTCCGCCCCATGCTTGCCCGCTACATGTACGCCGAGGAGAAAGAGCTCCTCTTGGACGAGGATGAAGGCTAGACCGCAATGGCTGACAGGAAGACAGTATCAATCGATGTCCGGCGAGACCTGTTCGGCGCGAACGATGACGTGGCCGCACTGAACGCTGAGATGTTCAGGGAGCACGGTGTGCGTGTCTTCGACATAATGGGCTCCGTGGGGACCGGGAAGACCCAGCTCATCGAGGCCATGTGCGACCGCCTGTCGCAACAGTACCGGGTCCTGATGGTCGCCGGCGACCTCGCCACCCGGATTGACGCCGACCGTGTCGGTTCGCATGGTGTCGACACCGTACAGATCAATACGGGCACGGCATGTCACCTCGATGCACGGATGGTACGTGTTGCCCTGCGTGGTGTTGACCTCTCAAAGTACGACATCGTGTTCATCGAGAATGTCGGGAACCTGATATGTCCTGCCGGCTACAGCCTCGGTGCCGAGAAGAAGGTCGTGGTCGTCAGCATCACCGAGGGGCCGTACATGATCCGCAAGCACCCGCTCACAATCAAGCGGTCTGACGCAGTCGTCATCAATAAGGTCGACCTGGCAGAGACCTTGGAGTTCGATGTCGACGCACTCGTCCGGGACATACGTGCGGTCGATGCCAACCTCCCCGTCTTCAGGGTCAGTGCAAAGACGGGGGACGGCATAGACGACCTCATGGCTGGGCTAGGCCTCTAGCCACCGTGGTCCCCACTGCACATCTCTTCCAGGGCCCGCCTGACCCCAGCAACATGTCCAGCACCGAGTACGGCCACCACTTTTCCGGTGGTGTCGCCCAGTACCTGTCTGAGTGCCCTGGCCACGTACCTGTCACGTCCCTCAAGGAGTACTGCATACATCCCCGGGAACTGCTCCCTGAACTCCTTGAGCACAGACTCAACACCGTCCTCTGTCTTGAGTTCTCCCACGACCTCATGGGCATCACAGTTGCCTAGCTCTTGGGCTGCGCTCGCCGCCATGTCCAGGAACGTATACACCTCTTCCAGTGAGACCTGCCGTTCCAGTTCGCGCATGGTCTCCGCAATGGGCCTGTCAACAAGTGCTACCTTTGCTCCCACGGCCCGTCCCTCCTCGATGGCTGCAAGCATCTCGTTCCCGACGCCAGCGCCAGTGGCAACACCTATGCTCTCCTCGAGAGTTGCGAGTTGCCACATCAGGTCGGTGACCGGGTCGCCACCCGCCGGTGGCATAGCTGTTACGTCCCCCGCTGCGCTCACCATGTGACTGTACCTGTCCACGTCCAGTTCCACGGCAACGACCTCTGGTCGTACCTCCCTTATCACTCGCCTTACACGGTCCGTGCTCTCGTTGTCTGTGTGGATCACTGGCACGATGACGAGCCTCTCGATGTCAGCTGGCACCACTGTTCCCTCACCTGAGAGGGTGCTGTCTACAGATATAAGCGCGTCCTGTCAGGCATGCGCCCAGAGTGTCCCATGTGCAGGTCGGGGGTCAGTGCGCCACGGACAATACATACTCTCATCAATGCACGCCAACCTTTTTCACCGGCTGCAGGTGTGACACACAGCAGTCCTGACTCACTGAAGGGGCGACCACTGTGCCAAGACCCGAGCTGGAACTCACACTGTCGAAACTCAAGAACCCACGCATGAGCGCCGGTCTGATGGTGCTCTACAGTCTGTTGGCTGGACTGAAGGGCCCAGTAGTGCCCCCAAGGGAAGTCCGCGAGAGGACTGAGGTGTGGACTGGGGGCCGCCCCCCTTCAAAACAGTCCATCAGCAATGCTGCACGTCGCCTCGACGAGGCCGGCCTGGTAGAACGCACCGAGGGCTACTCGGTCAAGTACGGCTACCTGATTGCGGTACTGTTGGACTCGTTGCTCGACCTGTCAGACCGTGTGGCCGAGCTCGAGGAGGAACTGGCGTCCATGCGCTCGAAGATGCGCACCCCGGTCGAGGCGTAGTGCAGCAGCGTCCTGCGACGACTGACACACTGTATGACAGTCCCGGCCACAAGACTGCGTGGTAGCTGCTACGTTCAGTCTGCCGGTATCGTCGTGGAGACCACGTCGAGGTCGTTGAACAGGGCATTGAGAGTGCCCCGTGTGACGTGTGGCATTATTACCAGCCTGATTGACGACGGCAGTGGAGATGTCGCCATCCGCCACCCGCGCCCCTCCATCGCTTCCACAATCCTGTCAACAGGCACCTCGCGGCTGGTGATTGCCACTATGTTCATGACCGGCGGGATTACGGCTTCGAGCATCGGGTTCAGGTGCACCCGTTCTACGGCATGCTGTGTCGTCTCCATGCACTGTGCAACGACCTTGCGGTACCCTTCCCTTCCGAGGTGACGCATGATTGCCCATGCTGCAATTATGGACGCCGCCGGACGTGTGCCGAGCATAGATGCCTGGCGTGACGATGCACCGGGTAGATATGGGACTCGTGTCGTTATCGCCTTCAGGTACTTCGACGACCTGAACAGTATGCACCCCGAGGGGATCGGTGCCAGCCCCATCTTGTGCGGGTCGGTGCTCACACTGGTCACCCCCTTCACTGAGAAGTCGAACGGGTAGTCCCCGAGACCCAGGTCTCTCAGGAATGGTATCACGAAGCCACCGAACGCAGCGTCTACGTGGAGCGGCAGCCCGTACTCGGAGGCAATCTCTCCAATCTGTTCAATGGGGTCCACCTGGCCCAAATAGGTCGTACCGGCGGTCACAAAGATACCGACCGTGTCTGGGGTTATTGCCCGCTCGATTGCCCGTGGTACCGCACGGTATGACCTGTCCACGCGTGTCGCGACCAGCCGCACACCTAACAACCATGCAGCCTTCTTGACCGAGGAGTGTGCAGTCCTCGGAGCAATCACCTCTGGCCTGTCTGTCCTCTTCTTGGCGAGCTCTCTCGCAGCCAGCATTGCAAGGATGTTGGACTCTGTGCCCCCGGAGGTCGTTGTCCCATGTGGCCTGCGGAGGCCGAGCAGGTCTCCTATCATCTCTAGGAGCTCCTGTTCGATTTTCGCCGAGCCCTGGAAAGTGTGCAGTCTACCTGCGTTCTTCTCCAGTGTCCTCACGAAGACCTCCGCACCGAGTGCATGTGGTATCGTCGACATCGATGCTGTCGGATGGCCAGAACGGTAGGTCGCATCCGCCCTGAGGGTTCTGTCCAGGGCTGCAAGGACCTCCTCTGCGCTCACTCCGTGTTCGTCAAACATGCTCAGAGCTCCACCATTGTGGTGGGCGAGTGTCTGCCGGGCTAAGTATAATGCTTGTGGAACATGCTTCTCCCGGCCGACGTGGTCATTGTGTCCAACACTACTGGGACAACTGCGTGACCGATGACCTGGTGGTGCAACTACCTGGAGGACCGGAAGACCTGGTCAAAAATGGGGCCCGGAGCGGGAATTGAACCCGCGGCTAGGGATCCACAGTCCCCAAGGTTGCCATCTGGCTCCACGGCACTGCATGCCAGCGGAACTACCCCATCCGGGCCATGGCTGAATACCTGCGCCCTCTTGGGCACGGTGCAGGGTGTCCTGTCCTCTTATTAGCTTTGTCCATGTGCCACAGTCCTTCCACTCCGCACCAGTACTGGTACCATATGTGTGGCTATGCTCCCACTGTCCTGGACTCTGTGCCGTCCAACGCGTACACGGCACGGCTCATAGGTGGTAGTCGTGGTGATGGTGGTGGTCTTCGTCACTGTCAGGTAACGAGAATGTGAACAGTCTGACGTACTCGATGCCAGAGAGCCCTCCTATCTGGTCAGCAAGCCTCTGGATGCTCTCACGGTTGCCACGTATTGTGAGGATTTCAAGGCAGTGGCTGCTGGTGAGGTGCACATGCACTGTCGACATTACGTGGGCCTCCGCATCGTGCTGCATCTTGATCAGTTTCGCCATCAGTACGGGCCTGTGCCGGTACACGATGTTGAGGGCAGCAAGGTTCACGTCTCTGTCCGACTCCCAGTCGTCCTGACTGAGGTACAGGCGCATGGCGTCCCTGATGGCCTCTGAACGCCCCACGTACCGGCGACGGGCAACGAGCCGGTCAAACCTCTCGAGCAGGTCCTCTGGGACTGACACTCCAAACCGCTTGAGCGACATGCTTGGCACAACCTGCACAGTTAGTAGCACGATTTCGGAAGAAGTAACACATTTAAGTCTGCCTGCCGGCGCTGCCCCCGGAGGTATCTGGACGTATGCATGTAGGCGACGGCATTGTGCCACTGTGGCTGCTCCTCGTGATGTACGTTGTGAGCGGTGCCATGCTTGTCCTGTCGGCGCGCCGTATCCGGGCCAGGTTTGATGACCGCCTTGTCCCATACATGGGTGTACTTGCTGCTGTGATCTACGCAGCGCAGTATGTCAACTTCCCTGTGTCGGTGTCAAGCGGTCACCTCATCGGTGCCACCATGATTGCAGTGATGGTGGGCCCCTATGCTGGTGCGCTTATCATGGCACTCGTGCTCTTTGTACAGGTTTTGGGTGGTGACGGCGGGATACTGACGTACGGCCTAAATACGTTCAACATGGCTGTGTTCTCCTGTTTTGTGGGCTGGGCGCTCTCGGCCTATCTCTACAGGGTGCTGGCGCAGCGTCTGACAGAGGAACGGGCCGTGCTTGTAGCCACCTCTGTAGCATCATATGTCACAACAGTGGCAGCCGCACTGGTGCTCGGTATTGAACTGTTCACAGTCCCAGGGTTTGGCATCGTGCCGTTCACCGCAATAGTGGGGATCCATGCCCTGATTGGGATTGGCGAGGCAGTCCTCACATTTGTAATCCTGCTCTACTTTGTGAGGGCACGGCCGAACCTGATATCGTTCCTATCAGGCAACGAGGTCTCCGAGATAGCACAGGTGGGCGGGGCCCCGTGGGCAACACCGGAAGCGGCTGCTCCGACTACCAGCTAGATGTGATGTGGGGTGTTACCAGTGGAACGAGATGAACTTGTCCGGTTCGTACTGCCCATAGTCGTAGTACTCATTGCTGTTGTCACGTTCCTCGTGCTCGGGGGCCTGGCCTCTCAGAACCCTGACGGGTTTGAATGGGCACTGTTCGAGGTGGCCAACGTCACGGAGCCTGAGGGCGTGTTCGAAGGCATCTGGGCCCCCTTGGGCGAGGGGCCTTTGGTGGACGCACTCGTAGGCACCATTGGCATAGTCTTGGTGTTCGTCCTTGCCATGTTGGTCTTCTACCTGATGGCCCGCAGGGAGTAGTCCCACGGGCCGGGTGAGTGCTGTCCGGTAACACCGACTGGAGCGGACATGGTGGTGCTCTGATGGCGAGGTTCCTGTTGCCACTGAGAGAGGGCCGCACGGAGCCCGGCCCTTTCTCACCCGCTGCGCTGTTCGTGTCTGCAGTGGTGGCTGCGGTCGTGGTGAACCTTGTGACTGAGCCCATGGTGGTCCTCTCCCTTTTCTTTCTCGTGCTCATCGGGGGGACCGTTGCACGTACAAGGTGGCGTGCGGTCCTGGGCCTCGCTGCTAGGTTCGAGTTCGTAGTCCTGTTCTGGGTCCTCTTGGAGCCCATCACGTATGGACAGACCGTTGTCGGTGTCATCCAGACGCCATGGGGGCCCTTGCCTGTCTACCGGGAGGGCATCCGGATGGGCATACTGCTCGGGCTGCGCATGGTGACAATCCTTACAACAGTGCTTGCGGCCCTCTCCCACATGACACTGAGCGACCTGATTGGGGCGCTCCAGACGATCAGGTTGCCCGGCATCATCCTGGGCTCTCTGGTCATCATGATGAGGTACCTGCCTGTCTTCATGGAGGAGCGCAGGCGTATGGAGGACGCCCTGGCCCTGCGGGGGCTACAGACTGGCAGTCGTCGGGAGCGGCTCAGGGCACTTGGTTCCATGGTCGGCACTACCATCGACCGTGCATTCACCAGGAGCGAGGCGGTATATGATGCCATGAAACTACGTGGGTTCTCCGGCTGCGTACCCGTCACCGCAGCGGGCCTGCGACGTACAGACGTACTCCTCCTCATGCTGCTGGGCCTGTTCGCCCTCGCGGCGTTCTATGTGTTCCCTGCGGTGGTGGTACTGTGACCTGCGCCATTGATATCATTGACCTGAACTTCCGATACGACTCCTTTGCACTCCGGGACATTACGACACAGCTGCATATCGGCGAACAGAAAGCGGTCGTTGGGCTGAACGGTTCGGGCAAGACGACCCTGTTCAAGCTCATTGTGGGCCTCCTGAGACCGCTGTCCGGCGAGGTCTACGTGTTGGACCGTCGCGTGACGCCCGAGGACCTCTGGGAGATACGGCAGCAGGTCGGTTTTCTGTTCCAGAACCCTGAGGACCAGCTCTTCGCACCAACGGTGTGGGAGGATGTGGCCTTCGGCCCGCAGAACATGGGCCTTTCCAACGAGGAGGTCGAGGACCGTGTGGTCGAGGCGCTCAGTACTGTTGACCTGCTCGACCTCGCCGACCGGCCGGTCAACCAGCTGAGCCATGGCCAGGCGAAACGTGTGGCACTGGCAGGCGTCATCGCCATGCGTCCCAAGGTGCTGCTCTTGGACGAGCCCTTTGCTGGCCTCGACTTTCCCATGGTGGAGGCGGTGGTGGACACGATAGAGAGGCTGCGCAGACGTGGTGTGAGTGTACTGTACACTACTCACAGCCGCTTCTTCCTTGAGAACTGGGCCGACTCTGTGCTGGTACTTGAGAGTGGGCGTGTGGTCTATGACGGCCCGGCAGACGAGGCCCTCCGGGAGCCCCGCGTCCTCGGACAGGTCGGGGACTGGGGACGTCTGCGGGAGTCGATTCACCGGTCACGCACGGTACCCCTTGATATCGATGCCGGGCTTGGTGCCGACATGGAACCGTGATGCCGGTTGGTGGCGGGGAGTGGGTCCGGGTGCAGGGGTCAGCCTGTCCTCTGTCTGATGGGATTGATCTGTGTGCGTTGTGGGCCTACACACTCGGGAAGGACTGCTATGTTTGCCCGAAAAGGTAAAAAGACATACCACATCATTGCAGCGTGCCTGTTCTCAGTGCGGAGGTTGCCAAGCCAGGTCAAAGGCGCAGGGCTCAGGTCCCTGTCCCGCAGGGGTTCGCGAGTTCAAATCTCGCCCTCCGCACCACTCTCTCCAGTCCCCTCATGCGGGGGGATGAGGAACATGGTCTCTACCTTCTCGACACCATCGATACGCTCAAGGTCTCCAGTCAGGAACCTCGACAGGTCTGCCATGTTCCGGAACCGTGCCACACAGACGAAGGTCGCCGGACCTGTCGTCCAGTAGACCCGTGTTATGTCCTGACATGTCAGGAGTGTGTCGTATACGGTTCTCGTCACGCCGGGCCGTACTGTCACGAGGAGCACGGCCTGGATGTCATATCCGAGCCTCCGCCAGTCGACGTCCACCGTGAACCTCTCGATGATCCCCTCGTCCCTCAGACGCCTTATCCGGTTGCGTACAGCCCCTGGACTGAGTGACACCTGTCGCCCTATCTGCCGCAGGGAGCTCCTCGAGTCCTGTGTGAGGAGCCCGATTATTCTCATGTCCTTCTCGTCCACTTGTTCCAAAGGCCGCACCTGGCGAAGACCGCTCTCCCTCCAGTGGCACACTCAGATGTGATAAAGCTTCTCCGGTTGTCTGTCCACATGGCCCGGTGGTCCTGGCTCCCAAGCTGCTGTCCGGCCAGTCCCGGCGACTGGTCCTGTTCACTTCACACGCACAATCACTCTGCGGCCCATTATCTCCCAGTACTCGACCTCAGCATTGAGGGCAATCTTTGCGGCAAGCTCCTCGTCCGTCGGCCGTGCTATCTCAAAGGTCTCGTACGTCTCGCTGTCCATCAGGCTGAGGGTCTCGCCCATGTCGGCTATTATTGTTGCAGCCCTCTTGTCTATCACCGGTACGTCGACCATGCGGTCTGCAGGCATGACCACATTCCGTTTCCGGTTGTCGAAGAACCCGATGGCCATTATGTTGGCCTTTGCAGCACCGTGTTTGCCCGGCTTTGACTTCTCAATGCTCACCACACGGCAGGGCTCCCCATCAATGATGAAATAGCTGCCTGGTTTCAATGTCTTGACGCTAGTCTTCCTGACACTCAACACACTTCACCAATCCAGTCTTGCAGACCGTCATGGGGTCACCTGCCGTCCATCTAAATACTTTGTGGGGGCCGGGCAGGTACGGGGCCTGCCGATAATAGTAAAAGGCGCCCCCAGTTGGGTCACCCCGGTGCGTCTCGGTGATTGAACACAACCCCACCATTCTCAGCGGGCGTCGGGCCGTAGGCCTCGTGTGCAAGCCTGGCCGACCAGAGACCGAGCAGGTCGCACGTGAGTTGGTGGACATGCTCCTGTCTAGAAACATCCGGGTGCTCGTAGACCCCGGTTCATGCCATGTCGTCCATGAACGGACAGAACAGGTCGATATCCGTGACATGGACGTCGACTTTGTCATCACCATTGGCGGGGACGGCACAATCCTCTATACACTGGCGCATCTCAGACGACGTAACACGCCGCTCTTCTGCGTGAACAAGGGCACTGTGGGCTTCATGACCGAGAGTGACCTCACAGATGCTGCGGCAGCACTGTGCAAGATTCTTGACGGGGAGTGCGTCATCGAGTCTGCAGTCAACATTGCATCTGGGGTGGGGGAGCGTGAGTTCGACAATGCCCTCAACGAGGTATATGTGGTGTCGGCCGTACCTGGACGACTGTTGACCTTCAACGTGTTCTTGGACGGAGTGCACATCGACTACGGCCGCGCGGACGGTGCCATGCTGGCCACTCCAACTGGTTCCACCGCATACGCACTTGCAGCTGGCGGCTCTGTCCTTACCCCCAATGTGCATGGCCTGATTTTCGTACCTGTGTGCCCACCGCGGTTTGAATTGAAGTCCCTGGTAATACCTGACGACAGCCTGCTTGAACTGGAGCTGGCAAAACCGGGTGCCCCTGGCCTTGCAGTAATCGACGGCCAGACCCGCCACGAGGTGCACCCACGCGAGACCGTGTGGATGAGAAAGGCACAGGGCGTTAGCAGGTTCATCCGGCTCTCGGACAACTACTATCACCGGTTGAGGACACGACTTGTTCCTAGGACGCTGTAGGCGAGGACTATGTCCGAGGTCTACGTGCTCGATACAGCAGCACTGCTGTCAGACTGGCCCCACCGGCACCCGGACAGACCGCTCATCACTACGCCGGGTGTTGTCGCAGAGGTGCAGAACAGGCCCAGCAGACGGCGAGTGTCAGACCTCATGTCCATCGGTCGTCTCTCTGTCGTCGAGCCTGATACCCGTCACCTCTCAGATGTGCGCCGGGTCGCCAGCAACACAGGTGATGCCCCTGTCCTGTCAGACACCGACCTCTCAGTGCTCGCCGTTGCACTTGCCGAACGCAGCTCTGGACGCAGGGTCACTATGGTCTCTGCCGACACAGCGGTACTGAATGTTGCGCGCCACCTGGGCCTTGACATTGCCGACCTGTCAGGTGTCATGCGCGATACGGTTGTCTGGCGCTACCGTTGTCCGGCCTGCGGCCACTCAGAGCCGAGGTGTCCGCCCAACTGGGAGTGTCCTGTGTGTGGTACTCGCATGCGCCGTTCAGTACGTTCCCGGAGGCCCGTGTCACGGCGCTAGCAGTACCCCTGTTATGCCACCTGCTATTGGGCCAGCCCCGTGTGTCAGTCGGCAGGTGCAATGTGGGGTGGGTAATACCGGTGTCGTACAGCTTGTTATCTTGTCATCAAGAAACAGTGTGGCGGATGACGATGAGTGGTGATAGGTTCTCTACGGTCCGGCGGGACCTGGACGAGGTCCGGGCCCGTGTGCAGGAGGAGCTCATGACGGTGCGCGAGCTCATGGACACCCTGCCATACCACAGGGACAGTACCGACTGGCACACTCCCTTCCAGCTCCACAGGTTGCGACGGGCGCTCAGGGTGCACTACCTCGCCATGCGCCTGAGGGACTCCCGCATGCCCGTGGCCACACCACCGATGGCGTGGCACCTTGAACAGTGAGGACAGCACCCCAGTACCGTCACTCACCCACCAGCATTATCTCCACCGTGCGACTCCGTGCCCTGACATCAAAGTCCACAAGTGTGATCTGTTGCCACGTACCAAGGACAAGGCGTCCGTCAACAAAGGGCACTGTCAGGCCCGGCCCCACTATTGAGGCCCGGATGTGTGAGTGCCCGTTCTTCTCTCCCCATCTCTTATCATGTCTGTAGTCCCCGGTCTGCGGGACGAGCCGTTCCATTGCGTCCCCGAAGTCGTCCAGCAGTCCACTCTCGTACTCGGTGGTCATAATGGAACAGGTCGAGCCCGTACAGTACACAGTACAGGTCCCGTTCTTGAGCCCGCTCTCCGCAAGGATTCCTTTGACCCTGCTGGTCATGTCAATCATATCACACTTGCCCGCTGTATCGACAGTCAGTGTCTTGTGGTAGGTTGGCACACCATCACCTCCCGGCGTGCTCTGTCAGTGTATATTATTCAAACTTGTGACGACCACATGTCACCGGCCATACCTCTTCGACACACCACGTCCTGTCCGGGGCCTCCGGATCTCGACCAGATGACGCAGCGTAGTGAGCTTGTCGCCCAGCTCCTCCTCTCTCTCCTGGAGTGCCAGTACTGCAGCGACGTAGTTGTCCTCCACCAGTGGGCGGACGACAGCCATTACAGCCTCCATGTGTGCGTCCTTGCGGCGCCTTATAGTCCTCTCCATGGCCTCCACCACCCCCGTGACCTCCTCACGTTCCGCGGGCCTGTGTTCGAATATGGTTGCGAAGACCCGGAAGTAGTCGCTGAAGGCCTCCGCAAGCTCGCCCATCTCTTCGAAACCTGCAGCAGCGTCCATCAGGTACTCGATTGCTCTGTCGGTGTCGTCCTGACTGCCTGTCTTGAGCGCCTCAATCCCGGCGCTCCTCTTCCAGAGCGTTGCGAGTTCTGTTACTTCAAGTCCTGCATAGAACTGGGCGGCAGCAGCTGCTCTCTCACTCGCCAGCCTGTGGAACTTCACGGCCGCCGGGCTGTCGCCCATGCGTTGTGCACACTCGCCGGCCTTGCTATAGTACTTTGAGGCCTCGTCCTGTTGTCCGGCGTCCTCGCTCTCCTTCGCCAGCTCCTCGTAGAGTGCAATCACCCTCTGATACTGGGCCCAGGCCTCGGCATCACGTCCGGCCTCAGACAGTACCTCTGCTGCCTCCTCAAGGGCCACTGCCTGTGCCTCCTTGTCGCCCCGGGCTGCCTCCTGCTCGGCCTCCACCAGATACCTCTGCACGACGGTGTCGTATATCTCATCTGCCTCCTCTGTACTGCCCCATCTGCGGAGGCACATCGCTTGGAAGCGCAGGTAGTTCCTCTCTGCCTCCATGTCCCCCTGTTCGGCCGCGCGCTCGACGAGTTTTGCGAACAGGCTGCTTGCGTACTTGTATGCCCATTTGGCCTTCATCTCACGCCCGATTTCTTGGAACATGTCGGCCGCCTTGACCACAAGTGGTGCTGTGACCTCAAGCTTCCCGCCCGCCATGACGTAACAGAGTGCTGCTCTGTTCATTATCTGTCGGCGGGCCCACGTCTGTCTGAGCGCCCTGTAGACCTCTTGGGCGGCGTCATACATGTTGCCTGCCTTTTCAAGGAGGCGGGCCCGCTCGTAGCAGTGGCCTGCGTCCACCATGTGTTTTGCCGCCTCTGTGAGCTCTCCCATTGCCTGGAGGATCTGTGCTGCCTCTGCAGAGGCGTTCGCGGCCGTGGTGTAGTCCTCCCTGTCCTTTGCCTCACCGGCCCACCTCTGACATATCCTGATTGCCCGGCGGTATATCCTGTCCGACAGCTCCTGGTCGCCCCCAGCATAGTACAGTCTGCCGACCCGCTTGAGCAGGCTGACCGCCTCTTCAAAGTCACCCTCTTCCTCGTAGGCGTCTGCAAGTTCCTCTAGGGCATCGGCTGCAGCTATCATGAGCT
Organism: Promethearchaeota archaeon; assembly: GCA_027031765.1. Taxonomy (GTDB): domain Archaea; phylum Asgardarchaeota; class Thorarchaeia; order Thorarchaeales; family Thorarchaeaceae; genus JALVPN01. Next base: position 12,392 of record JALVPN010000041.1, read on the forward strand.
CCGCCTTCTCGTCTCCGACTGCAAAGTCAGCAGCCCTGAGATAGAAGTCGGCAGCCCGCCTGTGTTCTTCTGCCATCACTGCAATCCTGCCGGCATCCCTGTTGAGCCGGACTATCTCAGTATGGATTTCTGGTGACCCCTCCAGTCTAATGAGCATCAGGGTGGCTGAGTCGAACGCATCGAGGCACTCCTCTGCGAGGTACAGCTCACTGTAGAGTAGTGCCATCTCCTCGTAGACCTCAGCAGCCTCCCTGTACTGTCCAGCCGCGGCAAGCTGTTGTGCTGCATCTTTGAGCACTCCCACTGCCTCCATCTTCTTGTCCGCCCGGGCAAGTTCCTTTGCCCTTTCAATGAGCGAGTTGGTAGCGGTCAATATGTGGTCTCCTGGAAGGACGGGCCTCCTGATGAGTTGCAATGCGGACGCAGTGCAAATATTAGTTGCCTTGGTGGAGTCGTAATCCACATTGCTGGCGGGCCAGTACCCAGTCACAACTCCCTGTCTGAGTTGCGGCTGCTTCCAAATAAATAAGACTCATATACGGCGCCCACATGGTCTACCCCGGTAGTGAAGGCCAAGTGACGCCGCGGATTGGCATCGGTCTGATTGGAGCCGGAAGCGCCGGGCTGCAACACCTCAAGGGGGTCGAGGCCCTCCGCAAGGCCGCACTCTTGGACCTGGAGGTCGCGGCCCTCTGTGACAAGGATGATGGCCGTCTCACATCGGCTGCACGGGAGTTCCACCCACAGAACACATACCACGACTATCACGACCTTGTGAACGACGAGCGCGTTGACGTCGTGTATGTGTGTACACCGACGACAATGCAGTCTGATGTCGTGAAGGCTGTCGCGGCTGCCGGCAAGCCGGTCCTCTGTGAGAAGCCGTTGGCACACAGCTGTCCACAGGCACGTGACCTGCTGGCGGTGGCCAACAGTGCTGGGATTGCAACTGCCGTTGCACTGTTGCTGCGCTACGATGCGTTCCTGCTATATGCCCGCCGCCTTATCTCCTCGAACGAGTTCGGCCGTCCAATCCTCGCCCACATCCGTGATGACCGGCATGTACCGGCTGACTACATCGAGGAACAGCGCACCAGCAACCATTCTGTTGCGGCAGGCGGTGCAATCCTTGAGGACAGCATCCATGACATTGATGTGTTCCTGTGGTTCTTGGGTGATGTCGAGCGCGTGTTCGCGACTGTGAGGTTTGACGAGGAACGCCGGACGGAACACCTGGCCTCGGTCATACTGACCCACAAGAACGGGGCCATCAGCACCCTCGACTCAGTGTGGCACTGGGTCGACCGGCCCGATGAGCGGCGTGTCGAGCTGTTCTTTGAGGATGGGTTCCTCGGCATAACTCTCGAGACGGGCAACCGACACTTGGACTATCAGCTACGGGGTGAGGGCCCCGTCCGGGTCTCTGAAGAGAGCGCTCGGGAGGCGCTGCTGGATACGCTGGGCATACGTACATCAACCGTGGCGACAACGGTGTTCGTGTCCTCAGTCCGCGCTGGTGACGAGCGGTACCCCGCGCTCAGCTATGCGTTCTTGACGTCGCTCCTTGGAGGCCGACAGAGCTGTCCCACTTTCAAGGATGCTGTTGCCGCTCACAAGATAATTGATGCTGCCTACGAGTCGGCCTCTTCGGGACATGCAATCGACCCGCTGTAGCCCGTGCACCGTTCCCCATGCCAGTCATGCTTAAGTATAGGGGGCCCACACCTACGTGACATCATGGATGAGATCTCGGTCAGTGATGTCCGCTCCTCGGAGTATGATGTTGTGGTTGCTGGCGCGGGGGCCGGAGGTCTGCTCACGGCGCTGGCCCTAACAGGTGCTGGGCACCGTGTGCTCGTTGTCGAGGCGCAGGATCATCCCGGTGGGGTGTGGTGGGGACACAGTGTTGACGGCTTCCGGGTCGACCAGGGGCTCCACGTTATCACCCGTGTGCGGTCCGGTCCATTCGCCCGTTTCATTCGCAGGTACCTGCGCCCTCCACCGTCCATTGTCCTCCATGATGGGTGGTACTTCAGGGTTCATGACCGGGTCGGTACAATCCCCAACAGTATTGGTGCAGCACTACGCTGGCCGCTCACGGGTCTTGGTGGCCGGTTCTCGCTTATCCGCATCGGTGCAAAGATCAAGACGATGGATGTTGCGGAGATGCGGGAGTACAAGGACATCACGTTCCTTGAGTTCATGCATGCGAACGGTGTGACGGACCAGAACATCCTTGACGTGATGCAGAGCGCCATCTACATGGCTGCTGGTGTCCCCATTGACCGGGCCTCCGCCTATGAGGCACTGAGGACACTGAAGGACACTGATAAGGAGCTACCACGGGGCGAGTCGCTGCGGCGCATACTGTTCGGGAGCGAGGAGTACGACGAGGGCGTTGTTGTGGGCGGGATGCGCGCCCTTGTTGAACAGGTTGTGGATGCCATCAATGGTGACTACGTACTTGGTGCTCCTGTGGAGCGGGTCATCGTGCGTGATGGCCGTGTGAAGGGCCTCGTTGTGGCCGGCAGGGAGATTGGACACCATTGTGTGGTGAGCAACATCCCACTACGTAACATGCCCCGGATTGTGGACTCTACGAGCCCGGAGGTGACGTCCTTCTTTGAGCGCTGGAGCAACATGTTGCCCACTCGCGGCCTCACCCTGTGGCTGGGCCTCGACCGCGTCGTCATTGGTGACCGCAAGTCCCGTGTTGTCGTCCATCCTACCCCCTGCACATGGATTGTCTCGCTGTCCAGTTTTGACCCGACCTGTGCACCAGAGGGAAAGGAGCTCGTAGGAGTCGCGACAGTACTGTTGGAGGGGGACAGGCCGGACAGCGTCCTCAAACAGGTCAAAGAGAACGTGCTCGCCAGATACTTCCCGGGCCTGCTCAGGCACACTGTGATGGAACACGTGCAGGTGTCATATGCCACACGGGCCGCGCTGGTGCCCGGTCAGACAGCACTTGACCGTCCCGGCCCCCGCACACCAGCCCGCGGACTATATATCGTGGGCACGGACACTGCTGGTGAAGGGGTGGGACTGCAGCAGGCAGCCAACTCCGCAACTGGTGTCGTGCGCGCTCTGCTTGACGACATCGAGTACCTGTAGCCAGTCCCTCACCGCTGGTCTAGGCCGGACATGGTGTCTAGGAGCCTGCGTATCAGGTGTACAAGACGGTCTGCACAGGCCTCGTAGGCCGCCACCGGTCTGCCCCAGCAGTCCTCAATCTCACCCTCTTCCCCAACATACTCGGTCAGTAAGTGGACCCTGCCCTCACCACTGGCCTCCCCTGCTGTCATGTCCAGTACGGCCCTCTTCTGAGCCCCGGTCATTGTGAGTACTACGTCTGCCCACTCCATGCACCCACGCGTGAGCTGCCTTGACAGGTGTGACGACATATCCACTCCCCGTGCCTTGAGCACAGTGACTGCAGCATGTTCGGGCCCTTCTCCATCAACTGCTGAGACCCCAGCTGAGCGGGCCTCCACGAGGTCGTCAAGTCCACGTATTCCCGCCTCGTGTCTGAATATCGCCTCTGCCATTGCGCTCCGGCCTGTGTTGCCAGTACACACAAACAGTACTCGCATGTGTGGTCGCGCCTCCATGTGCGGCCCACCTTTTCCGTGCTGCCAGCTCCCCGGATGTGCAGTAGTACACTGGCTGGAGTCATCTTGCACTCAAGGGAGTGTCCACAACGTGTGCAGGCCACCCGGTCACGGTCGGCTGGCATGACCTCGTGTCCTCTTGGTCTCAGCGAAAGAATTTTGTTGTTGCGATGTGGCCTGCACTCTGACTTCAGTGTGACGAAGGAGTCTTTTTCATGCTGGTAGAAATCCGGTGGCACGGAAGAGGCGGACAGGGTGGCGTCACATCCGCCGAGCTATTGGCAAAAGCAGCATATCTTGACGGCTACAAGGGTGTCCAGGCGTTCCCGTTCTTTGGCGCTGAACGGCGTGGTGCTCCTGTCAAGGCCTTCACGCGGATATCGGACCGCGAGATCAATGTCCGCTGTCAGATCTACGAGCCAGACATCGTGGCCGTGCTCGACCCCGATATCATAGACCTCATAGATGTCTGTGAGGGGCTGAAGGATGACGGTATAGTCATTGTCAACACCCCAAAGGCGCCGAGCGAGCTCGACCTGCGGGGTCATGTCTACACTTTCGACGGGACGGGCATCGCGCTCCGTCACGGCCTCCTCGTTGCAGGGCTCCCAGTGGTCAACACTACCATGCTGGGTGCTTTTGCAAGGGCCACAGGGCTGGTGAAACTGGAGACCGTGCAGCGTGTGATCATGGAGAAGTGGCCTGGCAAGGTCGGCGAGAGGAATGCCGAGGGTGCCAAAGAGGCCTACGACTCCTGCACCGACCAGGGCTAGCGCCGCCCCAATCTGTTGCTGCTACGTGGTGACCGACTGGGGTACACCAGGTCCCGCCAACACTGGCACCACCGTGTGTCAGCGGCCGTCCTCATACGTGGCTGCAGGACTGCCCCTGCATGTCTTCCGTGCCGTGAGGCTGCCGACCGCGCCTCATAAGGGGTCTGGAAACTGCCCATGCTATGCATATATCCTCTCGTAGCCTGGCCGTGCCACCTCTGGCCTGTGTCTACGGAGGCCCTCGACCTGCTGTGCCATCTCCTCCATCTTCCTCTTTATGAGCTCAGCACTCTCTTTGAGCTCGGTCGTGTCGACGCCGACGCTGTACAACCTGTTGAGTGCTTCTAGCAGGAGGACTGCAGCTTCAGGGTCTGGTACGACGGCTATTGCGGGTGTCAGGAGGGCAAACCCGACCATGTCGCGACACAGGGTCTCGGAGAGGATGGAGCCCGCAATGCCTGTGATTATGCCCTTCTTTAGGATTTCCATCTCGGGGCCCTTTGAGAGCTCGTCAATCTTCTCCTCCTCCGCAACAAAGAGCACTTTCCTGTTCGTGGGAATCCCCTGGGATGGTATACCGTCGAGCACGACGGTCTCACGCACCCCGACGCCAGCGGCCCAGTCTAGGAGTGCCGAGCTGACAGCATACATCCCCTCGTCAGCCACTGGCAGCTCCGTTGTCACTACGAGGAGGTTCCTCTTCTCGTGGCCATAGACCCTGAACGGGTGTCGGAGCCGCCCCTCAAGGAACACCGCCGCAGATGGGATGTACTTTGACCGCACATGGGCTATCTCTCTCATGTCAAACTGCTCGATTATTGTGTTGGCTGCAATGGTCCCCACAACGCCCGCTGACGGAAAACAGCACACGAGCAGTGGCTGGTCCAGCTCCAGCGTAACGGTCTGGACGACCTCTGCATCTGGAGCACCAAGTATCTTGGACGCACACTCTTCCGCCATGACTTGCAAACCCACTGAAAGGGTGTTCAGTCGTTGAATATTAAGTTTGAGTGACCGAACGGGGTGTTGTCCCGGGCAGTGTAACACTCCTTGTGGTACGACAACAACGTAGTCCTGGTGCCCGGTCCTGACCCGTGTCGTGTGACCCATGAACAGGCCTCGGACTGAGTGGACGCTAAGACCATGTCGTGTACAGTATGCTAGGTTGTGTACCCGGCCGGACGCGACCTGATGCAGATGTCACGCGCCGGTAGTATCCCTCGCCTCTCCCCAGTCCCTCGACCCGGGCCCATATGTTGCCGGTGCCTACATGACCGTCCCCGGGTGCCAGCACCACGGTGGTCTGCTCGACAACCTGTGCGGACCCCTTAATAGCCGCTTTTTCCTACCTGTAGGTGCGGTTCTCTTCCGGCCGTGAACAATGGAGTACGGAATGACGATGAAGTTCAGGACAGCATCCATTGTGCCTCCCCCGATTGTCGAACTGTCACTTGCTGCCCGTCGCTTTGCATCCAGACCGGACTACCTGGATCTGGGGCAGGGGGTACCGGGCTTCATCCCGCCAAGGGCTGCGCTGGCCGTCCTGAGTGACAGGATCCACCACCCCTCCGCACACAGGTATACTCCCGACGAGGGCCACATCGAGCTGCGTGAGGAGCTGGCAGTGTATCTGCGACGCATGTCTGGCGTGCTCGTGGACCCGGAACGTGAGGTGGTGATAACTGCGGGCGCGAACCAGGCCTTTGCTGGAGTTGTCCTGACGGTTGTGAGTCCCGGAGACCGTGTCATCATGCCTGCCCCCTACTACTTCAACTCGTACATGGCAGTCCAGATTGCCGGGGGCATACCGGTGCCGGCACCTGTGGACCACGAGTTCCAGCCCGTCCCGGAGGTGATTGAGGGGCTTGTTGACAGCCGCACGCGCGTGGTGCTCCTCGTATCGCCAAACAACCCTACTGGGGCTGTGTACGAGCGCTCACGTATCGACCAGATTGTGGACATCTGTCTGGAACACGACCTCCTCCTTGTTTCGGACGAGACGTATGCGCGTCTGGTCTTTGATGACGCACGGCACTACAGTGCAAGGTCGCGCCGCGATGCCTGCGAGAATGTCGTAATGATTGGCAGCTTCTCAAAGGACTTTGGGATGAGTGGCTGGCGTGTGGGCTACATTGTGGCGCCCGAACACTTTGTCAGGGAGTACCTGAAGGTCCACGACACCGTGACGATATGTGCACCGACGGCAGGCCAGCTATTGGCACTGGAAGTCCTCAGGTATGGACTTGATACCCTCGACGATGAGATCCGGCGCATGGCGGCACTCCGTGACCTGGCGTACCGGCGTGCCTTCGAGATAGATGCCCTCGAAGTGGTGCGCACTGCTGGGACCTTCTATATGTTCCCGCGTGTGCGGTCATCGCTCTCGACGCGCGGACTTGCTCTCGACATCCTTGAGAAGAAGCACATCTTCCTGCTCCCCGGGAGCCTCTTCGGGGAGGTGGGCGAGGGCCACCTCAGACTATCCCTCGGCCCCTTGACCGCAGATGCTGTGGACGAGGCGTTCGACCGTTTGGCCTCGTATTTCGCGTCGCGTCCCTGAAACATCACCGCGCCTCAGAGGTCCTCGTAGGCCTCCCACTCCCAGTCAGTGACGGCGTACTTGATGTAGCGTTCCCATTCCTCGGTCTTGAGTTCAAGGAACGCCTCTACTATGTCCCGGCCAAGGGCCTTGCGGATGACGGTGTCACGGCGGAGGGCGTCAAGGGCCGCTATCAGGCTCTCCGGCAGGACCTTAATCCCGAGCTTCTCGCGCTCTCTTTCGTCCATCTCGAATATGTTCTCCTTCCGTGGTTCGGGTGGTGTTAGACCTCTCTCTATACCGTCGAGGCCTGATGCGAGGAGCGCTGTGAACAGCATGTACGGGTTCGCTGTCGCATCGGACGCCCTGTACTCAAGGGCTGCCTTCTTGGCCCCCTCGAAGAGCGGCACACGCACAAGAGCGGTCCTATTGAGGGCGCCCCACGTAATGTATACTGGGGCCTCATAGTGCGGGACGAGCCTCTTGTAGGAGTTTATTGTTGGGTTTGCTATAGCGGTTATTGCCGGGGCGTGTTCGAGGAGTCCAGCAACGAACATCCTAGCGGTCTCTGAGAGCTCTCTGCCTCCTGCCCCGAAAAGGTTTTTGTCCTCCTCCCACAGCTGGAGGTGACAGTGCAGGCCGCTACCCGCCTCTTGCGGGAACGGCTTGGGCATGAACGTGACCCCGATGCCGTGTTTCCTTGCAAGTGCGTGTGCAGCATTCTTGAAGGTCAGGAATGCATCAGCCATCCTCCTGGCCTCCGCATGCTGTATCTCAATCTCCTGCTGCCCATGTCCCACCTCGTGGTGTATGACATGTGGCTCAAGGCCCATGCCCCTTATGACATGTGCGAGTTCGAGGAGCAGTTCGGCGTTCGAGCTCACAGGGTGGGCATCGGCATACTGTGCATCATCAAGTGGTCGCCTGCTGTCAGCAACAAAATAGAACTCGGGTTCAATTTTAACCCTCAGTTCTCTCTCTTCACCGAGCTGTCTCTCACAGAACCCGTGGAGCACTCCACGACAGTCGCGTGAGTAGTACTTGCGGTTGCTCTCAATGTCGCGAACCTTCCGGTCGACAAAACACATCACTGCCGCCCGTCTCGGCACCGTGTATGGCAGTTCGACGAGCGAGTCCGGGTCTGCTATCAGTCTGAGGTCTGAGGCCTCCACACTTGAGAGGCCAGCTATCGAGCTGCCGTCAAGCGAGGTACCGCGCTCTAGTGCGGGGTCTTTGCGCACCTCGCCCAGGGTGGCGACCGGCCTGCACGGGACGGTCATTGCTTTGAGCCTTCCTAGGATGTCTGCAAACCTGAACTCAATGAACTCTATCTTGTCCATAGGCGAGTGCTCCTAGGGAGTTGGTGGCCTGCTCTGCTCCGAGCCTGTATATAATCCCTATTGATGCGCTGCTGTCATGGTCCTGCTTTGAGCTGGCCTCCTGTGTCAGCTCCACAGCTCATTGTACCACTCCTGCGCGTCCCTGCCCACTTCAAGCCTTATTGACCCACTGAGGACGCTCACCTCATCGCCTTCCCTGACCTCGAAGTTCATGGCTGATATCCTGATGGCCTTCTTCTCAAGGTGGACGTTGTTGATGTTCCGGGCATGGAGTCGTGCAACTCTCTTTCCACCGTCCATCACGAGCATCAGGTCCTCATAGGTCACGTCGCACTTCATCTTGAACTTCCGGTCACGTAGCGGGCCCATGTGCACCTCAAGGTTTGAGAACTCGGCCTTGACTCCCTTCGCCATCACTGTGTTCACAGCCGTATGCTTACCTGTTTGGACCGCCCCCTCAGAGTACGCGTGCATATTTAAGTGCAAGGGGCCATGAGGACTCCTGAGTTGTCCGGGGCCCCTCACGGCCATCTCCCCGGGTCCGGGACGTGGGCCTGTGGTCAGTGGGCCCCTATGGGTGGCGGTCATGAGGAGCGGACTGTTCATTGGCACCAGTGGATGGTCATATCGTGAGGACTGGCGTGGCATCTTCTACGATCCAGGTGCTCCCATGCTGGCCCAGTACTTCCTGTACTTCGACACCGTGGAGATCAACTCCACTTTCTACGGGCAGCCACGCAGGCAGTTCATCGACCACCTGACACACTCTGTAGGGCCGGACAAGTTCTTCACGGTCAAGATGCCACGCATGGTCACGCACGAGGGACGGCTCGATGTCCATGGTGATGCCAGTCGACACCTTGAAGAGTTCCTGGCACTCCTCCACCCACTTGCCCCCAAGGTTGAGGCCGTGCTCATACAGTTACCCCCATGGGACATCGACCAGATGGCCGACCTTGAGGCGTTCCTCTCAGGTCTTGACAGGACGTTCCGTTATGCCATCGAGTTCCGTCACGAGAGCTGGCTGGTCCCGAAGACCTGGCGCCTGCTCGAAGACTATGACATCGCCTATGTGGTGGTCGACCAGCCACTGCTCCCCGTGGATTTGCGGGTGACAACGGACTTCTCCTATGTGCGATGGCACGGGCACGGCGCCAGGCCATGGTATGATTACCGCTATTCACTTGAAGAGCTCAGTGCGTGGGTGCCACGGCTCCGCCAGCTGCAAGATGAGGTGCCCCTCCTGCTCGGCTACTTCAACAACCATTTTCGAGGCAATGCACCACTGAATGCGCTCCAGATGCTTAATCTCCTCTCGTCCCTTGAGGGACGACATGCAGCCAAACTACAACGGATGATACGGGCTGCCTCTGTGGTCCAGATGTCCCTCTCCGACTTCGAGAGGGATGCTGAAGAGTCACAGTACTGAGCTGCACTGTACTTGCTGATGAGCTAGCGTAGTGATGTCGGGCAGTATGCGTCCACTCAGGGAGTGCAGCAATGTTTGGGTTCACAGATGGTGTCAGCTGCTACTACATGCGAATGGAGGTCTTGTTTGGGCTGAACACCGTCCCTGCATGACCGACCGGTGGTGGTGGCACGCCGTCCATACCGTGACTACCCCCTACAGTGTGTGCAGTCGGTTCAGTACTGTGACCGGGTGGTCCTCTAGGCCGCCCGCCTCTTCTTGTCACAGGCCTCCTGTTCTCGTCAGTACCACAACACATGTTGTGGTCTTCCAGTCTTCCTCCTCACGGCTCCTGCTGGCCGCTGGACGCAGCTACGTCCGTGGAGTGTTGGGGATCTGTGATGCTGGGTGAGCACGCTATGGACTCCTCCCGACCAATCTCTGGTCCTACCCGACTGTGAGAGTGGTCTACGTGCAGCGGGTCGTGGCTTGCCGTGGAGCGATAGTGCCGGCCCCATGACGTCGGACTCGTGATGTGATGTAGTCCGTCCCGACGGTGGCACTTGCCGCTCGGAAAGCCTAATAAGCAGTCCTCCTGTCCTCGCCCAATGACAGGTGAACCGGTAATGAGCTCAGAGGTTGTTGCTGAGGCCATGATACGGTCTCCACGTGATGGTCGTCCGCGCAGGGGTCGTGGGTTCAGCCGTGAAGAGATAAGGCGGGCAGGGCTCACGGTACACGAGGCACGTCGCATTGGTCTGATGGTGGATGTACGACGGAAGACCGTGTATGACGAGAACGTGGAGGCGGTCAGGCAGCTGCTCGCTGACCTGGAGACCATGGGGCCGGGGGTCACTGCTCCAGCGTCAGACAAGGGCCGTGACGCTGCAGTCCGTGCTCTCTCGTTCCTGAAGGAGGTGACAGAGGCCGACGCCGAAGCGCTCGTTGCCGCCGGAGTCCGTTCTCTTGAAGACCTTGCCTACTGCGATATCTCTGCTGTCGTGTCCAAGACGGGTATCGACCAGGACCGTCTCACATCGATGGTAAAGGCTGCACTGAAGAAGGTGTGATGCACAGGGACATCCCAACTACGTAGAGTATCCCCTGCTGTTCGTAGAGTATTCCCTGCTGTTGCACGGTGTGCGTGGCAATGGGCACTGTTCCGACCGGCCCGACACGCCATTCCAGCACAGCAGGTCAGTGTGGTCACTGTAGTGCCGACCGGCCCACTCATTGTCCCGCCTAGCGAGCTGGCACGACCAGCTGAAGATGTGGTGCCCTGCTGAACAGGTGACTGGTGGGGGCTGTCAGTGTTGTCCATTCACCTGTTTCCACCGCTCCACCGGCAACATGTGCCCTTGCCAGTCACATCCCCTTGAGCGCTCGGAGAGTTGTGCGGGAAGCTACTTGAGCCACCGAACACCACTTGTTTGCCATTCACCACTGGTACCCGTGGGACTGCTGGTGGTGCCGGTTGGGCCTAGAGCATGTGCTGACCAAACTCAGGTCTGACGAGTCCGTACGGGGGTATGCACTACTGACCAGTTCCGGCCGGCCAGTCCTCTCATTCAGGCTGCCCGAGGAGGTCATGTCAAGGACACATGGCACCCTGCAGGTATTGGCGGCCTCGCTCAGGCCCGTGAATGTCATTGCTGACGAGGGGACTGCTGTTCTCGCACATCTGAACTCTGACTAGGTACTCACTGTCACATTTGATTCCAAGTTGAACCTTGGCGAGGCCCTCGAGAGAACCCCGGTTGTTGTGACCCTCCTCAGGCGGGCAGACCTCCCCGAACCCCCAGACTCAGAGGTCTCTGTGCCCACTGTTGAGATTCGGGTGGTCCACACTGCCGCCACTGTGGGCCCAACATGGTCCGCTTAGGGGCCCCTTTTGCCACGCCCCGCGTTCCAGATACGCCACGGCTGTGTGATGTCACCGGACAGACGCTACGATGAGGCAATCCGCATCGGTTACGACCTGGATGTCCAGATACGGTCATGGTTCTCAAACATGGGCCTTGACATGCTGATGTATGTTGACAGCAACAACACCCTCACATCGAGATTGCCGAAAACTTGCGCAGGATGTCGAGAGGGTGATCAATGTCCTGCAGTGGTGCTATGATAACTGGGTTGTCGGTGCTGAATGTCCTGAAGAGCAGGCGCCAGCAAAGAGGGAAATCCTTGAGATGCCCACGTACGAAGGGCACCTTGAGGACGCCAAGAAATAGCACCGGAGAGTCCTTGAACTGTGCTACGGTACGAGGACGGTCCAGGAGGTTGCCGACCATCTGGGCCTCCTCTACTTGGATGTGTTGAAGGCCATACTCCCCTATCGGGACAAGACTCTGAGAATGGTGCGTCGTACAAGATGACTGTGGAGGTCAAGTCGTGGGTGTGAAGGGAAAGTTGGCATGGGCACTGAAGACTGACAGGGTATCGGAGCCGTCATTCCAGGCCATCTACCGCGAGTTCGTGAACCTGCTACTTGAGACATGCGAGAGCGTTGACGAGATCAACCGCCGACTGAAAGAGGTCGGCTTTCATGTTGGGGGGCGTATCCTCCCTTAGTATGCCGACAAGATACGGGAGCACGCAAAGGAGTTCCATGAGTCTGCGTCAACCTTGCAGCTGGCGTACAAGGTGAACCTTGGACAGGAGTTCACGACCGTGTGGATTAGAAACGACCGAAAGACCATCAAGTTCAGCGATGAACGGTGTGTCATCTGCGAGGGAGTTGAGATTGCGGACATGCCGGGACTGCAGTACTGCAACCTTTTGAGTGGCGTGTTCCAGGCTGTCCTGGGCCTCCGGGGCTTCAAGGGCACGACGTATCAGGAGACCTGTCGGGCACTCGGCGACCCGGAGTGCATGTGGACAACCAAGTCCGAATAGACCGCGCACCACCCACACCCGGTGCACTTGGTATGTATGTTGGACACTGGAGTGGTCAGCCCATCCTGACCGGCCGGTCTCCGCAAAGGTAAAGAGTGGTAGTAGTCTTACCAGGCCTGCATGTGTCGGCTGTCACCTGCACAACAATGGTCGCCGTGTGCACGCGAGAGGAGATAGACATGGGTCAAATTACCGGTGCCTTCCTTGGATTCATCACTGCATTCATTGCCTGCTTCCTGATACTGCTCTTCGGGACGTTCGTCCCAGAGGATGTCGTGGCGTCCAGCATAGTGGACGACTTCGTCGGGCACCCCGACTTGGAACTGAAGCTTGCCATTGTTGGGACCGTCCTGTACCCACCCCACCTGGGCCAGATGTTACCGTACGGTGCGCAGCAGAGCACCGTGCTCATGGCCCTAGTGTGGGGCCTCGGGGGCCTGCTCGCCGGCCTCGTTTCTCGTGACATCGTGAAAGGGGTCTTTGCAGCAATCTTTGCCGTGGTCATCGGTGCTGTGCTGACATGGCTGATGGTCTTCATTGTCCAGACTGCCGACATCGCCGCAATCTTTGGGTCGTTGTCACTCCTGATCTTACAAGTCACTTTTGAGGGGACATTATACCCGCTAATAGCTGCAGTGATTGGTGGTCTCCTCGGGAGTGCTATCACGCGCGAGCGGTAGTCAGTCCTGATGACCTGCACCGACAGCCCCCACACATTCCTCCCACTCGTCCTCAGCGGCTCCCATCTCCAGCTGTCGTCCGCAATATGCACAGACGAGTGGGTTCGACTTGAAGACCGCGCCGCATGTGCACACCGTTTCGATTTTCAGTGGTGGTGGTACCTGCTGTCTGCGGGTGATGGCCGTCTTCAGGGTGGCCGTCGTCATCCACCCGGGCACGGAGAGGCCAGACGCCAACATCGCAGCAACGAAGTGCAGGAACAGTGCCCAGTTCCGGGCATCTCTGTCGCCAGTCCAAAGTGTGGGGTCAAGTAGGAGGGCTGATGTCAGCGAACCAAGGAGCACAAGCCCTCCCATCCAGACGGATGTGCGCATACAGTTGCTGCGTGATGTGGCGGGGATCCCCGCAACAGCACCCATCAGGGCCCACACAAGGGCGTACTGAATCCATGCACCAGCACTGGCTGATGTCATGCTGACCGGGTGGAGGTGCTGAGTGCCTGTCAGGAACACCCACAAGGGCCAGGACAAGCGCACTGGATACCCGGGCTCCTGGAGGTCTTTCAAGACGACCACTGCAACTGCTCCCAGTGAAACGCCAACCATGGCGCCGAGAAAGTCTCTCAAGGCCTGCCGTCTCCGCGCTTGGGCACAGTTGTAGCCCGGGGGAGTGCTCCCGGCCATCGCCGGACGTCCATCCATCAGACGGACCCGTGCCCGCATGTGTGTGTCCTCTCGCTGATGCGGAACACTTAATGGTTTCTAAGGCGCCTTACAAGAATGGCTGAGTATGGAACCACAATGCTTTTCAGACCTCTAGACGACATACGAGCTTGTCCTGCAGGTCTGGACTAACAAGAGGCTGTGAGGTGGACCAGGGTGCCGGGTGACCTTGAAAGAGCGCTTTCGAAGTTGAGGTTTGATGACCAAGTGATTGGCTATTCGTTGATGACCAAAGCGGGGCGCCCGTTCGTGAGCTTCTCTTTCCCGGATGACCTGTTCCCCCGTGTCAAAGAGAGCATCAGCCTCTACAAGGCAGACCTGCGTCTCATGACCATTGACACGGACAAGGGCCTCGTTGTCCTGTCACCCGTGGACAACAACTGGATCCTGACCGTGCTGTATGTGCCAGAGCTCCAGCTTGGGCTTGCCATCGCGAAGACCAAGAACGTGCTCCGTCAGCTTGAGGGTGCCGAGCTGCCACCGCCGCCAGAAGACTTCGAGGACTCGGCCGAGGAGAACCTCCAGGTGTTGGAGCGTGTCGCAATCCAGGCTGCGTCGACATCCACAGTCACGAGCACAGTCGCGCCCCCAGCCGCCCCTGTAGAAGAGGCGGTGCCGGCAGAGAAGTCCCCTGAGGACTTTGTGGTGACTCCGAGCACGGTCCCAAAGAAGGGCCCCCAGTACTCTCTGGCCCTCTCCCTAGACTCGCCCCTCTACAATGACATGCGTGAGCGCTACCGCAACTTTGGTTTCGACGTCCTCATGCTTGTCGACGGCACGATGACCGCTGGTCAGATTGCCGAGGCGATGTTCCAGCCCAACGACCGCATCATCGAGCTACTGAAGTGGGCTGCGTCAAAGGACATCGTTGAGGTGCCGGAGGCGGAGGCCGCAGGCCAGGCAGTTTCGGAGCCCACAGCGATAGGACGCTTCGTCAAGTGTCCAAAGTTCGAGGGCGACATCTCAAAGGTGCGGGCTGAGGACCGGCAGATAATCAGCATGTGCGACGGCACCAGGACTCCTGAGGAGATTGCAGAGGCGCTTGGAATCCCCCACGCAAAGGTAGTCCAGGCCCTTGGCCGGAACCGTCGTTATGGCCTGAAGATGATTGGCCGGGCCAAGTAAGGACGGCCAGTTCCAACTGTTCCCAGAGGTGCACCAGTCATGGCAAAGGCACAGAACCCACTTTTCCTGAGTCTGTACTCGTTCAACGTCGACAGAATCCTTGAGGAGTCCAGCAACGTCGAGGAGGCCAATGAACGGCTCCGTACCCTCGGGAGGGAGCTGGCCCAGCAGCTCTACTTCTCTACAGACATTGAGGAGCGGAGCAAGGAGACCATACTTACACGTGAGGATGTCGCAAAGCTCGTGGAGGTGGTCTTCAGGGCACTCTTTGACAAGAAGCCCACCGAGATTGACCTGGAGTCGGCGCGCGGGTCAATCAGGGTGTCCGACCGTGACTGCATATTCTGTCAGGACATTCACCTTGAGGGGGTGCGCGGGGTCGGGTACTGCGAGGTCTTCAGTGGCATCCTTGAGTCCATTCTTGAGTTCAAGGGTGTTGACTCGAAGGTCTTTGAGGAGCTCTGCAAGGCCACAGGGGCCGACTTCTGTGTGTGGAACATCCGTTTGATCTGACCGGCACCCGGAGCGACACATGTTGCAGTCGCTATGAGATGGTCCGTTGTCATGTAGGCCATAGGTCAGCACAAAGCACTTAACTCACTATTCTGCCACAGGTGTAAACGGGAGAGTCCGCGATGTCGAAGCAAGAAACCCTACATTGGTGGACTGGCAAGCTGAAAGAACGTGACCTGATGCGTGCGTTCTTTTCCAAGACGTGGAACAAGATTGGCAGTCGGATTGCTGTGATGTTTCCCGACCGTGTCCGTGACCTCTACTACAGTGCAGGACGCCTTGCGGGCCTCGAGGCCCAGCGGGAGTACTTCAAGGTCGGGAAGCAGAAGCCCCCCGGCGACTTCAAGGGCATCGTTGAGTTCATCAAGATGGCCCTTGAGACCCTCATAATCCCGTTCGGTGATGTCAAGATCACAAAGCTGTACAAGCTGTGGCTTGACGAGGAGGCAATAATCGAGATCAAGGACAACCCATACGCATCGGGATACCAGGCCGATGAGCCGTCGTGCTTCTTCCTGAAGGGCTTCATCGAGGCGGTTATGGAGTACCTGGCAGACTTCAACAGGCTCGAGTACGAGAAGATGTTGATTGTCGAGGAGACCTGCATGTCTGCAGGGGCGCCGTCTTGCACTTTCAAAATCACACTCTCGCACCCTGCACGCGGCCAGGAGCGGTAGTACAGACGTTACCCAAACACATTCCTTAAGTGGGTGGACACGAGTGTCGCACTGGTCATGACTATGGGCCGAGTCAAGGTGAAGACCGCTGTCACTGTGGGCACTGCACTGATAGTGACTTCTGTATTGTTCGGGGTGCTGCTCGTACTCCCCACTGCTGTAGACAACAACGGTGCTCCCCACTCATACCATGCTATGGGGCCTGCCCACCATGCCCTTGCTGCACTCGACCTCACAGTATCTCTCCCGTGTACCAGTGCAGGCACCTCGGTGGTGCTCCCGGGCCAGTCCCTCCCAGCACTCGCGACCTCCACATCGTTTGCCCTGCTCACCGGGACCGTGGTCATTGAACGGAAGGGCACCAAGTGTCGTTCGGACCTCAGGATACGGGTTGTGGACATCATCGCCTCTGAGCCCGGTATCCACTTGCGAGGAATACGCAGGGCCCTTGGCTGTGCCATGGGAGCCCTCCAGTACCACATTGCCCAGCTTGAGTCTGACGGGGAAGTCGTGTCGGTCCGGACTGGCAACGCGCGCCACTTCTTCGTGTCCACTTTTTCGGATGACGCACGCGTCCTGCATCTTGCATCCGTACTGCGGAACCCCACGGTCAGCGCAATCGTGCGGGCCTGTATGGATGCCAGTCCGGTCACGCAGGCGCAGATTGGCCGGGCCCTCAGCATTGACAAGAGCCTTGTGGCACACTATGTCCGGTCACTGCTCGACGCCGATGTGCTGCGTATAGTGCCCACCTTTGGCCGTGAGCGTCCGCTCGCCCTGACCGACTGGGCAATGACAGCGCTGACAGACCTGCTCACGTGACTGGTCTCGTCCTCACCCCTCGTGACGACCCGGTCAGTCCGGGTAGGACACACAGACACAGACTGGAGGCCTCTCCACTTGATGGACAACACCGACGATACGACTGAGCCCCTCACAATTGAGGAGACCGTGGCCCCCGAGAGGGAGGTCGAGTTTGCCGTAAGGCTAACGGATGTGACACGTACCTATGTACTGGGAAAGCGCGAGATACATGCGCTCCAGGGCGTCAGCTTCGAAGTGCGTCCCGGTGAGTATGTGGTCGTCCGGGGCCCCTCTGGTTCCGGCAAGACCACACTGCTGAACATCATCGGCTGCATCGACCTCGCCACAAGTGGCCGTGTGGTGGTCATGGACGTCCCGATTGCCGAGTACGATGAGGTGTTCAGGGCCACTTTCCGCCTCACGTACACCGGGTTCATCTTCCAGAGCTACAACCTGATCTCGACGCTCACGGCCATGGAGAACATCATGTTCCCGATGCAGCTCTCGGAGCAGCCGGAGAGTGAGGTGCGTGAGAGAGCTGCCATGCTGCTCGAGCGCGTGGGGCTTGCCGACCGGGCAGACCATCTCCCATGGCAGTTGAGCTCGGGTGAGCAACAGCGTGTGGCCATTGCACGGGCCATGGCGAACGACCCGCCAATCATCCTCGCAGACGAGCCCACTGCGAACCTCGACCAGGAGAGTGCCGGGATGATCCGCGAGTTACTGCGGGAACTGAACGGGGATGGCAAGACCGTGATTGTCATGACCCACGACGACGAGATAGTCTCGACGCCGGGTGCTCGCCGGTTTGTAATGGACGGGGGTGTGCTGCTCCAAGATGACTGAACTCGACTTCGCCTCCCGCGACCTGAAGCGCCGCCCGTTCCGCACGGCCCTCGTCCTGCTGTCGATGGTCACAGTTGTCACGGCGACTACATTCCTGTACCTCTTTGCAAATGTCCTCTTGGACATCAGCCTGTTCGTTGTGTCCGAGGGGCCAATGGCGTCGCTCAGTGTGCTCTTTGAGACCTTCGTCTGGGCTGTGCTCCTCCTTGTCCTGATCCTCGGTGTGGTGGTCGTTGCAAGCACAGTGTCACTTGAAATGGCCAGCCGGTACAGGGACATCGGCCTGATGAAGGCAGTCGGTACCACTGTCGATGTGCTCTTCGACCACTTCACAGCCCAGTCGGTGTTGCTCCTGGTCTCCAGTGTCGTCTTGGGTGTGGCCTCCGGTACGGCCATCTATCTCGCCTCGTTGTTGTGGCTTGCATGGGTGTTACCGGGCGTCCACTTCGTCTTCCAGTTCCCGTACCTACAGGTCGGGCTCCTGGCTGTGGTGTACTTGCTCACTGGCTACTTTGCAGCCCAGAAGGCGATATACGATGCTGTGCAGGAGCCCCCTGTCCATACACTGAACCCGGATGTGGGGACCCGTGTTCAGAGGGCTGGCTTCCTTGATGGTCTGGGCCTCTCCTTCAGGATTGCAGCCAAGGCCACTGGACGCAGGTTCCATGGCACACGCAGGGTGATACTCTCCCTGTCCCTCGGCATCATGCTCGCCTCTGTCCTCTGGGTCGGTGGCGGCGTCGTCGAGGCCACCACCCACTCGTACGTCGAACGCGCTATGGGTAGGAACATCGTGGCTGTTGGTCACCCGGCCCTCCTTGACAGGTACTATGAGGCATACTCTCTCTATGGACGTCCCCTCAACGAGTCGTGCTCGTTCATAGACGACTCCTACATGGTGCCGGACAGCCTGGTCAGTGCCCTCGCTACTACAGACGGTGTCCTGCAGGTCGACGCACGCCTGATAGACTTCACGACGGTGGAGGAAAAGCGTGGTGTGGTCTGGAACCCCACGCTGGAACAGTACGAGCTCATCGGTCAGGAGCGTACCGGCCAGGCACTGGTCGTTGGTGTGGACTGGGGGTCTACGGTTTCGGACTGGTACTATGAGGGTGAGCCAATCAACGCGACTGGACAGGTATGGGTGGGTGGCCGGCTTGCGACCACGATGTTTGACGACCCCTTGGTACAGAGCATGGGCGTCCATGGCCGTGCCCTCAAGGTGCGTGCCATCATGTTCGACATCGTGAACAACGGGATGGTGGCGGTGACGACGCGGGACTTCCTCCAAGAGGCACTGGGCACTGATGGCGTGAACCTCGTCCTCGTCCAGCTGGAAAGCTATGATGGTGTGCTCCTCTCACGGATTGAGGACATGGCTGCGGAGTACGGCCTTGGCATCTATCTGCAGGAGGAGGTCCTCAGTCAGAACCACAGGGTGATCTCCACCCTCTGGTCCCTCATATCGCCGCTGTCCCTGATGGCCTTCGCAAGCGCTTTCTTCAGCCTGACAGACTACCTGCTGGTGGCAGTATTCTCCAGGCTCCGAGACTATGTCATCATGCGTTCCATCGGTGCAAAGCCACTGTTCATAGCAAAGTGCATTGTTGCCGAGGGCCTCGACATGGGCCTGCGCGCTGCCGTCCCGGGCATTCTGGTCGGCGTCGTGCTGAGCGTACTCTTCCTGGTGCCGGAGGCGGTCATCCCGACTGTGTGGTACCTCCCGG
This sequence comes from Promethearchaeota archaeon, assembly GCA_027031765.1. Lineage (GTDB taxonomy): Archaea > Asgardarchaeota > Thorarchaeia > Thorarchaeales > Thorarchaeaceae > JALVPN01. The sequence continues at coordinate 32,053 of JALVPN010000041.1, forward strand.
TTTCCATCGGCCTGATGCTCCTTGCCATAGTGGTCGTGGTCGTGCTTGCCGCAGCCCCAGTCTATGTCCTGTTCTCGACGAGGAGCGACCTCCGTGTCTCAGAGTTCCAGGTCTAGTGACTGGGCAAGCTTCATTAGAGGACGGCCTCTGTGAGCAGCGGGATTACAGATGTCTGACGAGCCCCGAGAAGAGTTCTCAATACACTGGATCCGCGACATTGTTGACAGAGTAGCGGCACGTGACGTTGACAGCCACCTCATCTCGACGGGCAAGAGTCCAAGTGGGGTCATCCACATCGGCTTCATGCGTGAGATCATAATCGCGGACATCATCAAACGGGAACTCGTCAGAATGGGGCACACTGCACGCACCATGTTCGTCGTTGATGACTATGACCCGCTGCGTGCGTTTCCACCTGGCATCACCCTGTCACCTGAGGACTGGCTTGGCGTCCCCTATTCGGACATACCTGATGAGTTCGGCTGCTGTGAGAGCTTTGGTGCACACTGGGCGAACCAGCTCATAGAGTCGTTCCCCGAGTTCGGCGTGGAGCCCGAGGTGGTCTGGACCAGCAAGCTCTATGAGACCCCTGAGATGCGCCAGGCCGTCCGCGTGTGCCTCAAGAACACCCCTGTGCTGCGCGACATCATGGTGAAGTACGTGGCCCGGGACTTCAGTGAAGAACAACGTGCCCAGTACGTCCAGGCGATGAAGACATGGTACCCTGCCTCGGTCGTGTGTCCGGAGTGTGGCCGCCTCCAAGCTGGAGGGAAGGGGGCCATCCGTCCAAACCGTGTCCTGGACTACGACCCGGACTCTGATGAGATATCCTTCAGGTGTGAGCACTGTGGCACTTCCATGAAACTCCCCTTCGAAGAGGCACGGCTCAAGCTGACCTGGCGTGTGGACTGGCCCACAAAGTGGTACGTCTTGGGTGTGACCTGCGAGCCGGCCGGCAAGGACCATGCCGTCAAGGGTGGCTCCTATGACACGGGCCTTGAGATCTCGCGCAGGGTCTTCGGGTGGCCAGGGCCCGTCAAGGTGCCCTATGAGTGGGTCCGGATTGGGGGCCGGGACATGAGCACTTCCAGTGGCATCGTGTTCACCCCGAGGTCATGGTCGCACATTGCACCACCAGAGCTGTTCAGGTACCTGATGCTCACGACTGACATCGAGCGTGCGGTCAACATCCGGCCCGAGAACATCCCCGATGCGGTCGACCAGTATGACCGGTTCGAGCGTGTGTACTACGGTGTCGATGGTGCGGATGAACAGCGGGTACGCCTGGCACGGCTCCTGTACCCTCTCATGACCCGCGGCCCGCCGCGGCCCGACTACCTGCCCAAACTCCCCTTCAAGTACGCAGTTGTGATGGCCCAGTTGCGGCCCGTGCTGGGGGACGGCACCGTGATGGAACGTTGCAGGGCCGCGCTCATGAAACAGTACTCCCTAGAGGCCATCACCGACGAGATGGAGGAACACATGGAGGTACGTCTGGCGCGTGCACTTGCTTGGGTCAGGGAATTTGGTACTGAACGCGACCGCATTGAGATTGCAGATGTCGTCCCGGAGGACATCACTGCGACCTTTACGGACGACGACCGCGAGTTCCTTGCACGGGTCGCAGAGTTCCTCCGTCAGGGCCAGCCGAGTGACGAGGAGGTCCAGACAGCAGTCTTTGAGCTTGCCCGTTCCATCGGTATCCGCCCCAAGCGGGCATTCATGGTCCTCTACAGGCTCATCCTGTCGCGGAAGTCGGGCCCGCGTCTGGGCCCCCTGGTCGTTGCGCTCGGCCCTCGCTGGGTCGCTGACAGGATATCCTCAGTGCTGTGACCCGGGGACGCGTGGCCCCCTGAGTGCTCACGTGTCCGTGGCCGCCAGTCCAGTCCGGGATGCGTCAGTGGCCTTCCGGTCGCAGTCTATGTCCCCAGCACCTTTATTAACCGACCAACGCCCGCGAGGGCAACGGTCCTTAGCGAGGCGGTCGCATGCTAGGAAGACTCCGTGAACGCTACCAACGTGCAATGATGCCTGTAGGGCGGGCACTGGCGCGCACCGGTGTGACGCCCAACATGATTACGTGTATGACCCTTGTGGTGGCAATGTTGAGCGCCCTCGCGTTCTATCTTGGCGACCTGCTCCTCGGCCTCGCCATCATGGTCTTCACAGTGGTGCTTGATATGATGGACGGTGCGGTTGCCCGGGCTGCCGACATGGCATCGCCCTTCGGTGCCACCCTTGACCACACCCTGGACCGCTATGCGGAGTTCCTATTCATGTTTGGACTGATGCTCGGGCCGGCCGGTTCTCCGCAGAAGTTCGTGCCATGGCAATGGGGCTACTTCGCACTCTTCGGTATGATAATGGCCAGCTTCGTACGTGCAAAGGCCGAGTCTGTAGGTGGGATGGAGAGCTGTACGGTAGGCGTTGCCGAGCGACAGGAGAAGTTGATACTCATGATGGCTGGCATCCTCATCGTCGCCCTCTTCCCAGACTCATGGGCACAGGCCCTGTCGTTTGCACCCGCCGGACTGTCCTCCCTCCTACAGTCCCTTGAGGTTGTGAATGTCCTCACCCTGTTCGTGATCGTGGCGGGTGTGTTGTCACATATCACAGTCGTACAACGGCTCATGTATGCACGGAAGGTGATACTCGGGACGCCAACAGGTGATTGATGACCTGTCCCAATCAGACTAGAACCGGGGTTGAAGCGTGACAGCACTCCGAGCAAGGGCTAGTCCGTTAGGTCGAACACGCGTTCCATCGTCACTGTGAGGAAGTACTTTGCCTCACGCATGGCCTGTTGCCCCCTCTTTGTTATACCGTAGTATTTCCGTGGCGAGTCGTCACCGTGCTGTTCCTCAATCAGGCCGTCCTTCATCAGGCGGTATATTATCGCGTACCCGCTGACGGTGGCTGGTGAGAACCCGAACCGCTCGTTGATGAGCTCCTTTATCTCATAGCCGTAGTGTGGCCGCTCCTGCAGGAGACGCAGGATGTAAATCCACAGCATCTCCTTTGTCAACTTCTTGACCAGTCTTGTCACGGCCTTTGGCTTCTTCTCATGCCCCTGTCCTTCGGCCTCCGTCATGTGTGGACCATCCTCTCAAAGTATGATATCACTGCTGCAATGCAGTGACTGCTCAGGTAGCTGACCGGACCCAGCCTTACCCGGGGCAGGTCGTACTCCACAATGACCTCTTCGGTCTGGGAATCGAAGCCCCGATGGTCTCCGAGCATAAAACTGTTCTGCGCACTGGTCCGCAGGGCCCCAACACGGTCTATTGGGGTGCCACTCTCATCAAGGACCCATACGTGGTCGCCACGTTGCTGCAGCCTCGAAACAAGTCCGGCCACAGACTCGTCACGGACTGAGACATATCCTACACTCTCTCCCCTGAGTGCATCCCGTATGAGCTCTGCCCACTCCACTTCACACTCTGGCACAATGTCCGGCCCCCTGAACGTGAGCGTCTTCTGGTGCGCTACCGACACTACAAGTCGGAGCTGTGACCTGGGCCAGCATGATGGCCCCCAACCAAAACACGCAGCAAGACACCTGCACACAATATCAACACGACGGCCCGTACCCGGGAGATCCTTGTAGCTGAAGTCCCCGCGGACTGACATCCCGGGCATTACGAGGATGAACGTGAGCTGTGTGCCGGGTGCCATCTGGCATACCAGCTACCGGTGAGTGTGTTGTCCACCCATTGTACCCGTAGTGCACCCGGCTGACATCGTGAAGTGCAGGTGACATTCAGCGGCGTGGCTGCGGACGCCTCTCGCTGGCGCTGCGGATCTGGACGCGCCCGGCATGCACTGCACAGCTCACGCAGTAGTACTGTGTCACAAGCCTGGTCTGGATGAAGCTCCCCTGCTTTCTCAGCTCCCTTGCGAGCTGCGGGTCGACTGCTGAGACCCTGCGGGTAAACTTCTTCGCCTTGTCCGCAGGCACGAGCCTGCCGCACATGGAGCACTGGACAGTACCGGTCTTGCCAGCCTTGCCCTTGCTCCGTCCTCTGGACTTTCTCTTCTTTGCCATGACTCACACCAGTAGCTGGCTCTGCCAACCGCTCGCCCGGTGGCCTTAAAACATTGTCCATGCTGCCCCCTGACCGGACCTCTTTTTTTTCCCCCCACAGCCTGGCCGCGCCAGTACTGTCTGGCCGTATGGAGGACATGCCCCTCCTGTTTGTCTGGCCGTCCTCAGAGGTACGGTGATATGGTGTCCAGTACTTGCTCTATGACCTCGCGGTTGCCCCTGACAATCAACTCGTGAACAGTCCTCTTGAACCCCTGGTCAGACAGCTGCGGACAGGGCCGGCCCATCAGCCCCGCAAGACTCGCCTCAATACATGGCCCCATCACAAAGGGGTTATAGCCCCCTTCAAGCACCCAGAAGGAGCCATGTACCGGTGTGGACTCCGTGAGCCTGTGGACAAGGGCACCAAACTTCCAGAAGGTGGAGCTGTCCACACTCATGTTCCCTACAGGGTCGGCGTAGTGTGGGTCGTAGCCGGCGGACACGGCAATGATGTCCGGCTCGAAGTGCTCGACTGCGGGTGCAATGATGGAGTCCATTGCGTCGCCGTACGACTCGTCAGGCGACCCCATCAGGAGCGGGACGTTGATGTTCGTACCCACCGCCTCCCCATGCCCTAGTTCTTCGAAGTGGCCCATCCCACACCTGTCGTAGTCGTACTCGTGGAGAGAGATGTACTGGACGTTTGGGTCTGCATAGAATATCTCGGCGGTGCCGTTCCCGTGGTGGTCGTCAAAGTCGACTATTGAGGCGCGCTCCACTCCCATGGTCTGCATGACGTGACGCAGGGCAATTGCCACGTTGTTGAAGTAACACAGCCCCATCGCATTCGATGTGCTGGCATGGTGTCCCGGTGGACGTACGAGGGCGAAACTGTGGTCGACATCCCCGCTCATGACCATCCTGGCAGCATGCATTGCACCACCCACTGCTGCCAGGGCTGAACGCGCAAGCTCAGGGCTCGCATAGGCCGACTCCCCGAGGTCACCAGTCCCGAGTGCCGACATGATCAGCACGGCATCCACAATGTATGGGGAGTGTACCTTGAGGACATCTTCGACAGTCGCCTTTGTTGACGACTCGAAGGCCACCTCTCCCGCGATGGCGCAGTCCCTGAGGTGGCGGAGTGCCATCTGTACGCGCAGGGGGTCATCAAAGGCCTCCAGGTTCGGGCGTGGGAACGGCTGTCGGTGACGACCGGCCTTGCGCGCCGTCACAAGGGCCACCGTGTGTTCTGTCATGGTGTGGTCACGCAGCTCTCGTGGCGCCCGGCCTTAAATCATCGCATTTCACCCGGCGGCAGTACCGGTGGCCTCGGGGTCACCGGGTAGACGAACCTGTAGAGCACATTCAGCACCCTTGCTGATGCAGCCCCTGCTCTTGGTGACAGGCGGAGTCCCCGGACGGGGTCTGCTGCAATCACAGCGTCAATGAGGTCGGCCGCACGCGTGAACTCGCGCCGCTCCCAGGCATAGAGGTGGCCGTCCTTCTCAACACAGTCGGGGTGGCGCCGTGAGAACTCTTCCACTGCCGCTTCCAGGTGCAGGGGTGGCCCCTTCCTGAGGTAGGTCGCCCCTATGGTCGGGTGTTCCACTATGACGCCAAGCGCGAGGGTCTCGCCATCAATCAGGACTTCGGTCAGCGACCTACCGAACCTGGGCTCGCCTGTCCTCTCCCGCAGCAGTGCCTTCTCAAGTCTCCTGCTGACCCGGTATAGCTTGTCTCGGAGTGTGGTGTAGTGTACGTCTCCGGTCATGACGAACTCGCGGGCGAAGGCGTGTGGGGCAAGCCACTCGGGCAGCGGGTCGGTGGGGATGGGCCTCTCAATGAACATCTGCTCCGCCTCCCTCGTGCTACTGGAGCTGAGCAGGTGCTCAAGGTGTGCGACCCGGTGGACGAGCCACCTGTGACCCCGGGGGTCGAAACTTGATGCGACGTTCCGTCGTGGGTCTGTGGGGTCCACTATGAACAGCCGGTCATCCCTGAACGTCGGTACCTCTCTCAACTCAGCAAGGCCCCTACCAAGCGGGTCGACGGGCTCCTCTGACAGGCGGGCCAGCGCCCGCATTGCGCCTGTCAGGCCGCGTCTTGCTATCACCAGCACCTCAATGGCGTACCCGGTGAAGCCCATCCGCCCCACTGCGCACATGTCCCCATAGGCATGAGAGGCACGCACAAATGACTTGAGCAGTCGTACGTCGTCCCGTAGCCTCTCGTCAAGGTGCTCGACAACGTACCGGGTGTGGTGTATGGTCCTGTCGACGGCGGTGACTGGTCCGAGGCGGGCAAGTTGTCCGGCCGGGATGTCGAAGCAGCCGACGATGTCCACATCGAACCCCTCGTAGAGTAGCGACAGGTACGGGTGCTGCGAGTAGGTCTTCTGGATGTTGGAGGCGCCCAGTGCGCGTGCAGCCCCTGTGAACCACGTGCCCACAAGGCGGTCAAAGAGGGCGCTGAGTTGCTGCTGGCACTGGGCCCGGGGCAGTGAGAGTATGTCCTCATAGTCCTCGGGTCTGAGGGCCACGAACATGTCTATGTCAGACGCATCCCGCAGCTGGGTCTGTTTCCGCCCGGTGGAGCCCTGTGCCTCAATGAAAGAGTATGAGATGCCGTGTTCCTCAGCCCATGTCCTGAGGGCCCCCTCTATGTTGTGGATTGCTATCTGTTGCTCCACGAGCTCGTCCTGTGTGGGCGTTATCTTTGCAAGCACGTGCTCTCTCAGTTGCTCCGGGACTTCCATGTCCACCACGGCCTGCACCGCAGGGCACGACCACTGCGGGGCCCCTGAACCCTGCTGCACCCATCACAGCTCACTTTTAAAGCGTCCTGCTGTGCGCCACAGACAGCGACATGTCGGACGGGCACACCATGACGGAAACGCTCCCAATTGCAATCACAGTCCTCCGGTGCGGCAGCGGGTTCGTGTTCCTGAGGCGGCGGAACCCACCGTATGAACACCTGTGGAGCCTTGTTGGTGGCAAGGTCAATGTGGGGGAGCATATCAGGAGTGCCGCCATACGCGAGGTCATGGAAGAGACCGGTGCCGATACCGTCCGCGACTACACGCTGAGGGGTGTCGTCTCAGAGCGCCTGCTTGACCACGACGGCTCCCTCCTCGCACACTTCCTGATCTTCGTGGGACACGCCGAGATAGACTCGTTCGTGCCCTCGGGTCGGGAGGGCGAGCTCGCGCTCTTCACTCCGGCAGAGGTCGAGGCGCGCCGGGACGAGTTCCTGCCCTCTGACCTCGAAATGTTCAGGACAATGAGCACCCCCGGCTCCGGGACAGTCTTGTACGAGGCGGAGCTGGTACGGCTCGACAGGTATGTCCTCAGGTACTACAGGATGGCTGGGAATTGAGGACTGGAGATATCGAAGTGCGTCCCCTTGCTGGGGAGAGCATGGGTGTGCGGTCAATGTGCACAGAGGTCATCACACCTGACCTCCGCATTGTACTCGACCCATCGGCAGCGCTCTCCCGCAGGTCGGGCCTTGACCCACACCCCACGGAGTACCGTCGTCTGCTCGCCACACTGGAGCAGGTCTTCAGGGCCGCAAGACGCGCTGATGTCCTGTTCATCTCCCACTACCACTATGACCACGTCCGCCCCGGCTTCACGGACTACCAGTACAACATGAGTTGCCGCGAGGAGCTCCTCCGCATGTTCGAGGGCAAGCATGTGCTGGCCAAGGACAACCGGTCAAAGATCAACCCCTCCCAGCGCAGACGGGGGTACTACTTTGAGAAGGACGTTGGACCAGTAGCCGTCGTACTCGAGTGGTGTGACGGCCGTACGTTCGAGTTCGGTGGCACACGCATAACGGTCTCACCTCCACTCCCACACGGCCCCGAGGGGACACGCCTCGGCTACGTTGTTGCAGCAACGGTCTCGCATGGCGACTCCGCCGTGGTATATGCCCCTGATGTCCAGGGGCCGGTCTCGTCCAGTTCCCTGCTGTACCTTGAGCGTCAGAAACCTGACCTGTGCATCGTGGGTGGCCCGCCGGTCTACCTGTCCCGGTTCACCGAAGAGAGCCGCAGCGCCGCGCGCGAGTCGCTCATCAGGCTCGCAACGGTCGTCCCGGTGCTTGTGGTCGACCACCACCTGTTGCGCTCTGCGGACTGGGAGACGTGGCTGAGGCCGGTAGTCTATGCGGCCTCTCAGTACGGCCATCATGTCTACACTCTCGCCCACCTGGCAGGCCAGCCGCCAGACTGCCTCGAGAGCCGCCGTGCAGACCTGTACGCCGCATCCCCGCCGCCGCCAGAGTTCACTGGATGGACCGCACTGCCCCGGGACGCGAAGTCCAAGACGATGCCCCCAGTGGGCTCTCCGCCGCCAGCATGGTATTACGATAGAGACGACAAACCCTCTAATAGTATTGAGGAGGACTAGACATGATGCCCCCAGCACCTGTTTCTGCTGCAGGACGTACCCTAGTAGGTGGGACTCGATGGTGACGCCAGCGGTCGACTCAGATGATACCCGGAGCACCATGAGCTCCGATGTCTCCTCAACACGCGAGCTGCTACAACGCTTCAAGTCGGCAGTGAAGGAGGCCCACGGCCTACTTCAGGGCGAGGAGTACCAGCGGGCCATGGCACTGTACTTTGATGCCAGCCAGTCGGCAGACGAGATGTGCGAACGGTTCTTCACACTGCTCATGCGCACGGCCCCCAGCGATGCGCACCGCGTCCTACTTGTGGAGCTCCTCAGCTGGCGTCTCCGATACCTCACTGCACAGCACCAGTACCACCTGGCAGTGGCAAAGACCCTGACCGGCCTGCCAAGAGAAGAGTGGATTGCACGGGTCGAGACAATAGTCATCCTCTCCCAGAGCCTCGTGGCAAAACTCCTCCCCGCACTGGAACTCGTCGGCTCGTCCTCACTCGGTCACAGGATCCGCTCGCTCCTCGCTGACTGGACGGAGTCTGTCCGTGACCTTGTCACAAACCTCAGGAACTGGGGCCTCGCCAGCGCCCAGGCTGCACGTGTCCTGGAGTGGGCTATCGATAACAGACTTGTTGGTGACCGCACATAGTGACTCAGCCCCTACTCGTGTGCTGTCCCATGTCCAAGAGCACCTGCATGGACAGTCCAGACCAGACTACACCAGACCAGACCGACTCACTCGGACTTGGACTTCCCCTCAACGCACGCAGTCGCGACCTCTGTATCGGCAATCTGATAGTGGCTGTCAATATACACTATAAGGTAGTGGTCCTGATGTTTCACCACAATTGGTGCCGGGAACCGTTTCACGTCCTCCATGGCATTGTCAGGGATATTCCAGTAGATAGTCTCCTTGCACACGGGGCATTGGAGCCACTTCAGGCTTTCAGTCATCAGAACCACCTGTGTATGCCGACCGGCAGCGTGTGAATCAACAATCGTAGTAAATAATGTTTTCTTGAACTATGTCTGGGCCGTCTTCTTGAATATGGCTGGTCAGTTCTGGGCACTGAAGAAGAGTGCGAGAAGTGGTATCCGGAGCAGGCTACAGAGTGCAGCAACGGGAACAGAGCTGCCATGCGGGAGAGGAATCCTGGTACCTGCTGATAGCGTCATCATCTCGGATGGTATGAAGACTCTGACTTTCCCAAGATCACTCTTTGCAAATCCCTCCCGTGGACTCTTCTACCACTATCTCCGGAAAGACATCTCAGGTCCAAGATCCGAAGGGCTCTGGTCGACCTACCATGTTCTGAACAACCGGACTTCACACCAGAAGCCATCCATCTTGCTGCAGGTACTGATGCTGGATCAATGCTATTGCAGGACAGCTCACAACCACCGCTGGATGTCCATACTTGATAGGACCGTAGTTGGACGTTCTCGATTCCCAAGTAGGAAGAGCAATGCACGGAGCATAGGTCAGTCCTTGGGCCCTCATCTTGTGGGTACTAGTGTCCGAACGCCTTGGATGATGTCCCGAGTATTGCAGAGTATCGTAGTTGGATTCGGTTTGTTCCCATATGGTCATTCAACTCTCCCTGACAACTCACACAGATAGTTGCATAGCTGCGGGATACGCACGGATGCCTTGTGGGGGATAGTATAGGGGCAGCACTGATTGCTAGTATCACAGTCGTCTATTCTGCTCCAGGTGAAACACGCCTCTGATAGTCACCAAGTATGGATTTTAGATGCAACATACCGCGCTCAGTAATCGTATCCCCACAGATGTAGTATGATGTCCTGCGTACTAGGAACGACATGCCAATGGCTAGTACTAGGAGAATGGCCCCACTACCAAGGACCGCATTGCCCAGTAGCAGGTATGCATTAGACGTGCCAAGGTAGAGCGGCACGGTGGTGTCATCGCCACGTCCAATCGCAATGTCCACAAGGCCAGAGATGATGAGGACGAGCGAGATGGACACACTCATGGGATGAGCAGCGACCGCAGCCATCCGCGATGCACAATAGCCCTCCGCAAGTATCCAGCGTCTTGCCTCTTCCAGGGCCTCATCACTTGGCCCGGGTCCGACTGCCTGTGCAATCTTTGAGAACTTAAACGTGTCATAAGATGTGATGACCATAGACTCTGTAGTCTTCCAGAGATGGAACAGCGCTGCAAGACCCGCAAGATACGTGCCAAAGAGGAGCCAGTCCAAGTCCCCTGTGATATCCCAGTACCAGAGCCGCAGCTGTGTGAGGACTGCACTCACTGTAAACATGCCCACGACGACCCAGTACCACCTTGCAGACCTATCAATCTCTCGTTCAATATGGGGGTTGAACCGCTTCACAGACACCTCATTGGTCGCCTTACATATAAGTACCTCGCATCACAAATGCAAGATAGACCACTGATATGGCACAAGACGCCACAGGCCGAATAGATTGATGATGTCGAACAAGTTGGGATGTGACCATTGCTGCCAGCACAGCCGCGAGTGTGCCTCTTGTTGTCCATCCCTTGGCGCAGACCCCGATTGTTCCGTGAACAGTGCGTTCTGGAACACACTCTAGTCCTGTGCAGCTCCTGCGTGGCTGTTTGCCGCCTCTGTAGACGGTCTCTCCATGCCGTACACGTAATCCAAGCGAGTTGGGGCCTGGAACACTGGAATCGCCGTTTCGAGCCACAGGAGTCAATTAGTATACTCCAGAGTAAATTACTCGTGAGTATACAATGTTCATAGACCGGGAGGCCGACATTGGTCTCCTCGAAGAAAGACTAGGGCTCAACAAGGCTGAGTTCATAGTCCTTCATGGGAGGCGAAGAATAGGGAAGACCCCGCTATAGGTGGGAATTGCAGGTAGTATCTGCAGCGGGGGCTGAAACATTCATGCCTGATACTGTCGAGTTGACCCCTATTCTGTCGACACTTGACACCTACCAGTCCGACTTGTTCATCACGAAGAACCGGCGCATTGCCCTGACCCATTGTGGCAATGTGTGGCTGGAAATGGACTCGCTCCTCTCACACCGAGAAGCGAGCCAGCGAGGGCGAGGGTCTAAGCATGATTGCCAGACGAATGGGTAATCCCGCCACCTGCCCGCCCCTCCTCCGTCAGGAGGCTGATGGCATTGCATGCTCCGCGGGACCTGAAGGCACCCACTCTGAAGGCCCTTGTATTTGAAGAACACCGTACACCCAGCCATCCAGTCGATTGTGCGAGAGGCTGTGACGGGTGTGCGATGAGCAACACCTCTCAGCCTGTCGGCCGTAGCCCTGATGTCGTCTATGGTCACAGCCAATCTGTGCACCCCTCGGGGGAGACTATCCTCCGTACCGCTCGTACGATACGATCTTCTCAAGTGGCTCTCTTGAGCTCTCTGCGGTCTCCGCCGGATATCCTACCGGGAACGCACAGACCACGCGTAGACCCCTCGGAACCCCCAGTATCTCTCTGAACCTGTTCTCCATTGGTGTGTTACGCACACCGACCCAGCATGTACCGAGGCCGAGGGCATATGCAGCCAAGAGCATGTTCTGCATTGCGTTGTGGGGGTCACAGAGATGGTACTTCTGATGTCTTGCCGGTATGGCTAGGACGACTATGACCACCGGTGACTCTGCCATGAACCTCCCATAGGGATGCGCCTCCGCCAGACGCCTCCGGGTCTCTGCATCTCTGATGACGATGAAGTGCCACGGTTGCCTGTTCGATGCCGATGGGGCCCACCGGCCCGCCTCGAGGATGGCCTGTATCTTCTCGTCCTCAACGGGGGTGTCCAGATACTTGCGGATGCTCCTCCGCTCGCGGATTGCCTGCAATACGTCCATTGCTATCGTCCCCCACGACAGTATCCGACAGAATCAATCCTCCGTTCAGGGCCACGCACCACGGCACGTAGTCCACCCTGTCCAGTACCCATAAGGCCACCACTCCCGACAACGTCATCTTCAGATGGCACAGACCGATGGACAGAGCTCCTCCTCACAACAAGCACATATGAGTTGGAGTGATATGATTGTCAGACCGCTGGGTGTGGCAGGCTGTTTCGAATACTGCTGCCTTGGGCCGGTATACCGCTAACAAGACTTCCCGCCAAGATTGACCTGAGCATATGATGTCTTCCTCGCGCTGTTACACCTCTTGAGGACTCGCATCACAGTTCGGCATTCGGTTTGAAGAGGAGGGAGCGTATAGATGTGTACTGAACATGTCCGGATGGGATTTCACCGATACCGAGCATCTATGCATGGGCGTGGGTATGACGCGACGCCATCTTCCGTGTCTAGGTCGTCTGCCTGAACGGATCCAGCTGTTCGCCTAGGGGGCCAAAGGCGGCCTCTGCAGTATCCTCCATACTCCGCGGGATGACCAGGGTCTCGTGGAGCGTGTACCCCCTTGAGGTGACGAGGTTCTTCTGAGTCCGGACTGTCCCGGGGTACTCAGCCAAGAGGAACGCGCGGACAGGGCACGGCGCCTCGTCACGGATTAGGTCGACGACTGCCTGGAGCGTGGAGCGGTTCATCTCCTTGATGGTCGGTGAGGCGAGGCGTGTGTCAACCTCTTGCTTGGTCTCGGGCGCCTTCAGTCTTCGTAGACCATAGACCAGCAGCGACACCCCGGTGGCCACTGCTAGAAAGAGACCCACCATGAGCCACACGTAGAATTCACTGGGCAGCGAATAGGTGGTGATGATGAGGGGGAGCAGCCTCGCTACTTCAGCGACCACCGCTGTGATCAACAGCAGGGCCACACCGGCCACCATGTGCCCTGCACCCTTTATCCCTGACATGCTTGACTTGATTGCCGAGTACCACTGTTCTCCTCGTTCCGGGAGCAACCGCCTGATGTATGAGGCGATGGTGTCAAAACCAGTACCCGTCTGGGTCTCCGGGGGTTGGTGGCCCTCAATCCTCCCTAGTTGAGAAATGCAGTTAGTGAGCATGTCCAAGAGCTGCAGTACTGCCGACAGGCTGAGCCTGTGGATGCCTCTCACGCCCATCGACCGCGCCATCCGTCTGCCCCGATATGCGCTCCTCACAGCAGTAGTGATGGCCACAACCCATGGGGCGAGGAACACTGCCCACGACACGAGCGGCGTCGTATCTCTCACGTCCGTCATCGAGAGGACGAGGAGGGCAAGAATGCTGACTGGAAAGGCTGCCAGCACAATGCAAAGGATTCTATGAGTCGGGGCGGTCTCATCGTAGATCCATGCCCGCTCCCCACGCAGATACGCACGCAGGTTTTCCTCGCATTGTTCCATCGGTCTCAAACCCGGGTCCTCCCAGCGGACAGAGCTGTCATCCACTCGTCCCTGTCACCGTCAAGGGGATTACTCGGATGCCCGGACTCAGATGCAGGCACTAATAAACGGCTCTGCGCAGCTGGGGCAGCACATTGCCCCGCTGAAACGGGCTTGTTGAGATGCGTGGGGACCACTCTGAGGACAACGATTCGTAGAGGCCAGCTCGCGCTGGTCGCCATCGGCCCGCGGATGAGTCGGTCTGGAATCTGCTATGACCACACACCTGCATAGTGACGCGACTGCAGAGACTGGTCGTCACTATTGACAGGGACTTGCTCGTCGATAGTGGCTCCCTGAACATCACTGCCCGCAAGATTATCACCAGTCCACTGGTGGTCTTGCTGCCGTCTGTACCGCCTGCGGCCCCAACAGGCGGAGCCGGGGCCACACACTGGCACAGTACCTTGCGGCCTGACTGTGGGTGGTACCGCCGCCTGAAATGGCAGCTCTCATCGCCATGGTCTCTGCCACCCGCAAGAAAAGAGCAGGCGCGGGTGACGAGCCACCTCCGTGGGCCCCCTCCCACTCTTCCCTCTCTCCTCTTCCTCTCTTCTCTCATTGAATCTGTTGATATGCGGTCTCCTGGGCGCTAGCGGAGTCCGACAGACTTTTCTGTGTCGTCGTCGTTCCCGAGTCCGAGAAGCCGCAGTTGGGGGCAAGACGCGTCGCCAATGCCTGGGCAGTACTATATAGGGGCCGAAGAGTCAGCGCCTCTGTTCGGCTTGGACTTAGCGGAGATGAGTCTCATTGTTGGAGTGGCCTGGGGTCTCCTATGGATATATGTCGCAGACCTCATCAGTCCGTTGGTGTGGCTCATCCTTGGTCTGCTTGTCGCTGTGCTGTTCAGTCTGCTAGTCCAGCGACTCATCAGGGCGCGGTTCCGACATCCTCTCGACAATGCTGAGGTGACAGGGATTGTTCACCGTGCGGCTCAGAAGTTGGGGATTAGTGATCAGGTGGAGGTCTGGTCACGTACGTCAGACCGCCTGATCTGCATGGCCACGCGGAACTTGGTGTTTACCGCCATCCTGCTGTCTGACACCGCAGTGCAAGATATGATCCGGGACCCAGAGAATGCTGAGGTCGTGGTGGCGTACAAGCTGGCGAGTGCCTATCACTCCAGCCCGGTCAGAAGAGTTGTAGTATCGGTGGGGGCATTCTTTGTGGGCCTCCTCTTCGAGTCCCACTTCCTTTCGGGTGTCATCTCAGACATATTGTCAATGCTTGGACTCGTTTCCATAGCAGTGTTGCTGGTTGCAACTCTGCTGCTCGTTGCTCTCATACTCATCCTATCTGCTCGACGGAGCTACCGTGACA
>JALVPN010000042.1 GCA_027031765.1 Promethearchaeota archaeon
GCCGAGTACAGGCGGAGGGAGGCGGCAGCTGTCAGAGAAGAGGCGAAGAGCGAAATACTGCGGAACATCAAGAGGAGTGTCATCGTGGCGTTGGTCTTCACAGTCCCCGCACTCATCTTTGTCGTCGGGGTGATTGGCTTCTCGACTCGCAGTAGGGCGATGTTCTCGCTCATGTTCTTGTTCATGAGTCCAATCATTTCATTCATAGTGGCATTTGTTGTGACTCAATTCCTGTCTAGAGGCCATGGGGCCGGTTCTGACGCTGACCACCAAGAGGAAACATATCGTTCGGGGTTGGACGAAGAGATAGAGGAGCTCATCAGGCGTAGCTCGGTCGGAGGAGCAATGTCGGTGAGGACAGCCCGCGCTGAAGACGGTGTGGAGTATCTTGTCGTCTTCGACTCGCCCAGTCCCTCGACAGACACAAGACTGCTGACACTGGTCCCGCATATCGCGGAACTCTTGGGAAGTGCTGATATGCTGGCCCCGTACATCCTCTACGAGACTCGCCGACAGGCCATAGTATCACGTTACGAGCGACTCATATGGGCCCTCACACTTGGTTCCACGGTCTTGTTTATCATATTCCTGCTGGCCGGTCTTGCCAGCGGATCCCCACTGGACATAGTCCAGACACTGATGATATTCCTCGTGTGTTCTTTCGCTACCCTCTCTCTGAACCATCTCTGGTTCCGTCACACTACTTTTGAGCTGGACGTCAGGCTGGCGAGGGAGTTTCCAAGGTACATCGAGATGCTGCACAGACTGTACGAGGACGGATATGAAACGCCGTACATGGGATATCCTCTAAGAAAGAGATTCGAATATCTTAGTCGCAGAGGCTACGAGTCAGCAAGTGTGGGGTCGCCACCTTCCCCTGACTCTTAGTGAGCTGTCACGTGGACTACCCAGAAACTATCACTGGGGGCCACGACTGAGAGGGGCGCCGGGGGGCAACACCGCGACCGCAAGCAGTGCGGTTCCAACTCTCAAGAGGGGGCGATGGTGATGTCAGCCGACCGACCAGCTCCCTGTGCGTACTCCCTGTACGCACTCCCTGCACGACGCACCATTCACAAGCTAGTCCTAGCATCTTAACTCCGGCTATCTCCGCTGCGTCATCATAGTCAACAACCACCCCCTCTGCGACTTCTACGCTGCCCAAGTTTCTCTTCGCTGATCCGAGAATACGTCGCGTCTGCAACTCTGTCATATTCTGCACGCATCTCTTACACAACTGCCTTTCTAGTACAGGGGGTCTTCTCATGCATCAATGCAGAGAACAGAACAAGCTGTTTCATTTCAACGGCTCTGTGTGAGAAGTCTGAGGGAGCAGTCCTTTCAGCTCAATAGTGGGAGTCAGTGATTGGACTGGATCCCCATATCAAGAATGTGACCAATACTTGCAGTGCCAACCGACTTTCCACACAACACTCATCAACAAAGAAACAAGAATGTGACTCTGAAGGATAGACTCGTTTTCGCCTGGTCCTCCTGTTACCACAGGAGTGCCTAGTTCTTGCATCTCGTTATCCTCCATAGTGTCGGTTGTAGTGGTGTGCGGTAGCAAGACCAAATATGACTGGGAGTACAGCCAATCTGCTGGCTCTTGAAGGTCTACACATAGTATGCAGAGCATCAAGCACCATTGAGGTATTGTCGCACTCCGCTATCGGACATACACTCTCCTGTCCGTCAATGCTCAGATATGCCGTTCCGTGGCTACCCTGAAACGGATTCCACCACAACTCCCCTGCCTCGACAGAGGGGGAGGCCATGATTCCCTGACGGCTGCACACCACTACCTCCATTCTGTGGGTAGGAACAGACGTTGGGCCAGCCCCTGGTGGTACCACCTCACACATCGTCCCGGTCCACCCCATGCACCGCCCCGTGGACAGGCATCACGGTCTCTCCCGCCCATCGTCCAGGCCGTAGTTGATATGCTCTGCCGTCTGCTGGGCCCTGAAGAGTCAGACGCTAGACGGGCCATGCTCCTCAATGTCCTCTTCATCATCTGCCAGACTCAAGGCATCATTTTCGAGGTATTCTACAAGTGATCCAAGAGGGCTAGCAGAACTGTAGCAGACGCTCGCGACAATGAAGAATGTTATTAGTATCGGGACGCCGTCGACACCATATATTACGGCTACAAGCAGGACAGCAATTTGCAGTAGTATCCCTACAGTAGGTAGGACTATCCCCAACAACAGTACGGTCCTTGATGTCTGCTTGTCCTGCCATATCAAGACGCGCTCTCCTCTTTCCCTGGCATCTCTCCAGAGCTGAGGGACAAAGGTGTCGTACAGATACGAAACCGGCAGTGTGGAGAGTAGCAGTCCTCCGTACCATACTGCAATAATCGAAAAGAGTAGGAACACATAGAAGAATGCTTGAGCGTCACGGGTCAGAATCAGCCAGCCGAAGGGGAGAAAAATAGCATATATTACTGCACATGATACCAGGTCTTTGACATGACCCTTTCGACCTGCGCGTCCGCTCAGACCAGCACCTTCTCCCTCACCATCAACAGCTCTGTCCATAAGCACCACCATGTCCACTAGACCCCACCGGTCCAGCACTCATAAAGCCACCACCCAGCCCCTATGAACAGTGCAACGGCAATACCAACTACTACAATGAATGCGCACTTTGTGTACCTCAGGCATTCCTTTAACCACCCAAGCTGTGGTATTCTTTGTGCCACCTTGTGTGCTTCTAGTGCAATGGATCGTGAGGACGACCTGCGGAGACCAAGTGCGGCACCCGCCCATATGATCCCAGTGCCGACGAGGAAAAGAAAGGCCTTGAAGCTGCTCCACTTACCATTTTCGACCATGTGCCATGCACAGATAAGTGGCAGTGATACAGCCAGCAGTGCCTGGAGGGTCAGTGCAGCAGCTGCCAAGGTAGTGGCAACAGCATTGCCAGTATTGACGGCCCACTCCAGAGCCCCCGCAGCAAACGTAGTCCCGGCAACCAGAGCGGGCGTAATCACTTGTTGAATACAGACCTCCACCAGTTCGTCAATGTCATCTTCTGTGAGTCCCGGGCCACCATCCATGGTGAAGGACAGACACTCGGTCGCACCAAAGAGGTTCCTTGCAATATGGCCCTAGACTGACAGTGCAGAGTCAGGCTGACCTGTATATGCAGAAAGGTCAATCGCATAGGAGAATACGACATGGAGCAGAGGCCACGGGCCGGTCCAGTAGACCTCGATGCGCGTCATAGCATCCGTCAGGAGCTCGTCACTCTGCAAGAAATCATCACTCGTAAGACTGCCCGTCCCATCATACGCCACCGGCTCCTCCGGGTCTGGTGCTGTCGGGTCGTGCCGCGTCAGGTCCGCCACCACCCTGATGTCGTGGACCCGCATCCCCACCAGCTCGGGACTGGAGTACCTGTAGCCTAGGACTGCCACGTACTTGACCACCCGGGAGGCATTGTCGCACTCGCCCAGCGGGTATGGTGCGTCCTCCCCACCGGTACTGGCGTATACCGCACCTTGTACTGCGTCGTCGTGCGCCCCGTCAAACTCGCCCCACCAGGACCTGACCGTCTTCTGGAAAAAGGACGTGTAGCTGTAGCCGGACCACTTGCGGCAAGGCGACCCGCTGTCCTGTGGGTAGAAGTACGCAAAGACGTAGCCCTTCCTGGCGTTGGACCATGAGTCACCAAACACCACCATCACTACCCGTCGCATCTCCTCGTCGCTCTGTACTCCAGGAGTATATCTCCGTGGGGGTTTCAGATACGTGAGATGTCAAGGCACTCAGAGCCCAAGAGTCCTGGTGGCTGGGACCCGGGGCCCTTCAATCCCTTCTCAGTTTGCCCATTTGTCTTCCCCGCCCATCCCAGAGTTACATAGAAGACCAAGGGCGCCACAAGAGGAAAGACAACACCTATGGCGGACAGTCCAGGCAGGCAGTGCAACATCGTCTTGCATGTTCTTCTTCTCAACAGGACCAGCACTCAACTTCAAGACGCCCTTTCACCTGTGCCTGTGCCCGGCCATGCGGTCAGGATTGTGGACTACCACGTCACTCCAAAGCGTTCTCTCAGTTGTTCCTGTGCCGCACTTGCAAGAATGTCTGCAAGGCCTTCAGTCCCACCACCGTCTTCATCGCTCGCTTCCACTTCGACTTCTTTTCCGGCATACATCCGAAGAACCCCTTCCACAACTGCTCGGGGTCTTCCAGCAGGGCCCAGGAGAAAGTCAATGAACTTCTTGAAGAAGAGGACGGGATTCCTGGAGTGACGCATCACTCTACACAGAACAGTCAGATCGGTCTGTATTCGGGACTGGGGGTCTGCAACCCCTTCCTTCATCGCTCTCTGTCGAGTCTTCTCAAGGCGGTCTTTCAGTCGCAGACCATTGTAATATCGCCCTTGACAACAGACATTGACGAAACCGGCAGCGAAAGGCATTGTCATGGCACCCCTTAGACCGACCAGTGGATAACTACTAATCCCGGCAAAGGCCATTCCAACAAGGTAGAGAATATTGACCGTAGCTTCTAGGAGCACCGGGTGGGTCAAGAAGAGTCGGAAAGCAGACGTATCCCATCGACTACCTGGAACAACTGGACGGGACTGCTCAACTATCTCGTGAATAGTGAGTTCAATGGACATGGCCAATGCCGAAAAGAGTGCGGAGAAAAAGGCTGCACCTACAATGAGAATGAAACCCACGAACTTTTCAGAGAAGATGGCCATCATAAAGTCACCACCATGCCAGCTGGTATTAGTAATAAACGTTGCACGGGGCAAGAAGCTACTGTGCCCAGCAGAAAACTGAGGGTCGCCCAACTGAAACGTGGGTCACTTAGACATAGGAGGTCGGAAGTGTCGATAGCAATATGGGAACCAGACATACTGGCTAGCACTTCATAAATGCGTATTAGTCTAGGAATTAGTTTGGAAGCGATTGATCCAGCGACTGATGCAAGTTTTCCAGAAAGCAACGCTAAAAGTGCGCTGATAGCTCCACCCAACACCATTAACCAGACAACTCCTGCCTCAGGATATCCGAAAATCTCGATAGCTGTTGCTGTAAGAGAGTATGCAGTCGCTACAAATGTGCAGGTTAAGACTGTAGCTGCAACAGCAGCTGCAACCAATGCAGCCCTTGAAACGTCAGCAAACATGAGCGTATCTACAGATACCCATCCGGCCAAGGCAAAGTCCATGAAGACGGTTATCAGAACGAAGTTAACAACGTTCTCGTACATCTCAGCAATAAGCGCATTGATATATTCTACTTTGTCACCTGTAGAGCCAATCAGGTTGAAAAGCCAATCTTCCACTATACAAGTATAGACTGTAATCACTTTCAACAGATCGATACCCAAATGAAGCAGGACGCCAGTCGTGTCAACAGGGTTGAGGACTTGCAGGTTGAGCACTGGCCAACCAATATTGAGAGTCCAGAACATCTTGACAAGTTGACCTGTTGCATCAGCAATGGCAGCACCAGCTCGTGCTTGCTCTTCTGAAGAGACTGCTCCTCCGCGTGTCCCATCGGACTCCTCTCGCTCATCCGGGTCTGGCTCATCCGGGTCGTGTCGTGTCAGGTCCGCCACCACCTTCATGTTGTCGGCTCCCATCTCAAGGGGGGACAGGAGTAGGCCCTGTGACCGAGCAGTGCCACGTACCTGATGCCACACGACGCACTGGCAGCGTAAGCCAGCGGACAGGATGACCCCGGGCCGTCGGTGCTGGCAGGAAAAAGGGCCGTCCTGAGGGTGGGGACAGTCGTCGGGGGCATCCACCTGGGCACTGTCCCAGTGTACCACCACTGGCACCCGTGTCCGACTGTCAGGCAGGACTGCCTGTCCTCTTCCGCTCGCCGGGCGACCGTGCACTCCCAGTCGTCTGTGACTCGCCCGGTCAGCACAGTGGTGGACCTGAACTCTCCCCCGAATCAGTCCATTCCCCGTCATCTCCTTCTTCAGTCCACTCCTCCTGGACCTTCCACTCCTCCTGGACCTCATGGGCCACACGGCTCTCAATTGTGGGATATCTGTAGAGCATAAGCCATTGGCGAATGCCTGTGAAGGGGAGGGGGTAGAACAACAGAAAACCTAGGGTCGTGCCAATCTTGAGGCCAATATTAATCTCTGCCATCCACGGCCAGGCCAGTAGGAGCAGCCCATCCACGACATATAGGATGTCCACAAGACAGTCATAGGCCCGCTGATGGGTGAGATACATCTTTACTCGCCAACCGACCTGGTCCTCGGAAAGGCCCTCCCCGGCCGGGCCCGTCCCTGAGACCGACCGTCCCCCCTCAGAGATATCGGCCTCATCGATGGGACGAGCACCGGAGATATCGGCCTCATCCATGGGA
>JALVPN010000043.1 GCA_027031765.1 Promethearchaeota archaeon
TGGCGAGAGCGAACCCGGTAAGATGGTCGCCTTCAGTGTCGCCATGCATGAGCCCGCATATCAGGCCACCGCCAACACGGCCTACCCACGCGACCTCTACGAGAAGTTCAAGCGTGCAAGGGAAATCCGCGGGCCCAAGTTCATCCACATCTTCATCCCATGTCCCCAGGCCTGGAACTACCCTGTCGAGAAGGGCGTGGAGGTCGGAAAACTGGCCGTCGAGACCGGCTACTGGATCATGTGGGAGCGCATTGGCGACGAGTTCATCCTCGGCCGACAGAGCAAGCGCTACCAGGACCCTGCCAAGAGGAAGCCGATAGACGAGTTCCTCAAGCTCCAGGGACGGTTCTCCCACCTCTTCAGACCGAAGCGCGACGATGCCAAGATCAAGGAGTTCGAGGACTTCGTCCAGCACAGGTGGGACGTGCTCATGCGCACGTTCACGTGAGGGTGCTGACGGCTGCGCGGGCCGACGAGCGGTCCCGTACGCACCTCCTCATCACAAGCACACCTGAGAGTAGCGCCACAGCGAGCAGGACACTGATGCCAAGGACAAGGGTGTTGGTCAGGAGTAGTGTCGAGTCACGGTGTCGCGGGTCGAGACCGGCCGTGTGCCCGCAGTAGTTTGAGAGGCCGTCGCCATCGGGGTCGTCCACTACCGGGTCGAGGCCGTGGGCCAGCAGATGGTACCTGTTCAGACACTGCATTGTAGACATCCCGCAAGTCGTCCGTACCGTATACGCGTGGCAGAATGTCAGGCACAGGCCTCGTGACCAGAGTGTCAGTGGTAGTGTCAGGCCCGGACAAACTTGTCGGCACATTCAGCACTAACAGGAGGACTGCTAGGACAGGTGCGAGGTGGATAGAGGCAGTTCGTGCGGGCGTTCACTGTTGACACATGCAACAATAACGGCATGGAAGACACCTCACCGGTCGCGCATGCGGCCGTTCCAAAAGACCTGTGTGATTGCAGACGCGAACGGTCCCATCGTAGCACGCGGTCAGGCCTGCGGGGTTGGACTCTCCAGCATGCACCACTACATCAGGGAAGAGGGGTCTGATGCACCGGACCACTGCCGTGCCGACCAGTCCTAGCAGACTAGCAGAGGGGTGACAGTGGATGGATGATGCACCCGACCAGGGAATGCAAAGGCTCATTTGGGCCCGTTGACAGACGCCGCATACCAAGGTGGAGTCAATGGTCGAGGCCCGGAACAAAGTCACAACGGTCCTCCAGATAAAGGACCCACTCCATGGGTACATCGGACTCACCGAGACCGAGGCGAAGATACTGGACAAACGGGAGTCCCAGCGGATGCGGAACATATTCTCACCTGCGGGCACGAAGCTCGTGTACTCGGGTGCGGACACGAGCATGATGGGACAGATGCTGGGGGTCATGTACATCTCAGACATGCAGTTCGGGTACTTGGGGGCCACAGTAGAGGAGATTGAACGTGCCCGCCTTGCGGCCATGATGGTGATGCTGGCCCGGGGGCCGTGGGGCAACGTCATGGAGGAGTATCTGGCCACGAGGGGCCTTGACAGGAGAGGGCTGGCAGGACTGATAGCGACCAGCTCAGTGGTCGGCGACGTCATCGACGAGTCGGAGTTCACGAGGCAGGAGGTCGCACAGGCGGTGGCACGTGGGGTGCCCCTCAGGTCCGTGCGGATTGACCTTCTGACAACACCGATAGACCCAGAGGTGATTGACAGCCTCGAACGCAACTCCTATTTCACTGGTGCCAAGTACGCACAGCTGGACTACCGGCGTCTGTTCACGACCACGCGGGTGGCCAAGAACCGCATTGCGATAGAGAGGGATGCCCTCTTCACGCTGGAGTCGTACCTGTCCGCCGGCGCGAACATGTTCGAGGCTGTGTTCTACCACAAGACCGCTAGGGCTGCGGACCTGATGCTCCTACGAATCCTTGACAGTGCGGGTGGAGAACTGTTCACAGACCCACGGGACGACCTCGACGCCTTCCTCGACATGGACGACATAACCTTCTA